>WLMD01000067.1 GCA_009700405.1 Actinomycetota bacterium
CGTACGTAATTCACTGGCACGGTCAATGCTGGGTTTGGCAAGGATTAGATTGCGGAGACGTCCCGCTGGCTCTGTCGCGCTCATGATGGGCGACACTACTAGCATGAGCCCATGCGCCTCACCTCTTGGAATTTGCTGCACGGGTTGGCTATGCCACCTGACAAGGATGTCGATGCACTGGCCCTTTTAGCTTCAGAAATTGCCCTTCTTGCCCCAGATCTCATCGGGCTTCAGGAGGTAGATATCCATTTGGAGAGGTCGGGGAATTTCAACCAAGTGGCGACCGTGGCATCTGTTTTGCAGACTGAACACTGGGCATTTGCTCCCTCACTGATGGGCTCCCCTGATGAGGATTGGCGCAAAACCGAGGATTCCGATCAACGCTTGGTGACTGCGAATAATGCACCTCACGCAGCCGGTTACGGCATTGGAATTGTTTCAAAGATTCCAGTTCTTTCCTGGCATCGTTTAGAACTTAAAGGCTCACCAGTTGGAATGCCTATGACCTGGCCAGTAGATGGAAAGATGAAACGGTTCTATGTTCGCGATCATCCCCGCTCGGCACTCGGCGCGGTCCTTGAAAATGGATGGCTCGTCATCAACACACACCTTTCATTTGTACCTATTTTTAACCTTTTCCAATTGGTGAAGGTCAAGAAATGGGCAAACAAGCTCCCGATTAAGGATAAGAAAAAGATTCTCATCATGGGCGATCTCAATGTCCCATTTGGTTTCATTGTGCGAGGGATTAACTGGAATTCTTTGGCATCACAAAAAACTTTTCCAAGTTGGATGCCAAAAGTTCAGATTGATTATTTTCTCTCGCAAAAGGTTGCCTCCGAGGATGTTGTACATATTGAATCAACACATAAGGGTATGAGCGATCATCTTCCATTAACGATTGAGATTGACTAGTGCTTCTCCACTAGATCAATCAGGTCTTGCTCTGATTGCAAATCTGAAGGTCGGTCTGTAATCCCTGTCGGAACATAATGGAAACCGGCGCTAACTTTTGTTACATCTACGCCTTCGAGTTTTGCCCACGCTAGTCGATACATGGCCAGTTGGATCGCTGCCGACTCACCTAACTTTTTAGATCCAGTCTTCCAATCGATAACCTCATAATAATCGCCATTTTTATACACGGCATCAATGCGTCCGCGCACAAGAACTCCTGCAATGATTGTTTCGAAAGGAACTTCTACTGCATGGGGATGGCGTGTTCCCCATTCACTGGATAGCCACGATGCTTTGAGCGCTTCAAGAGTTTGGTCAGGTTCTAATTGATCTATCGGATCTAAGTCATCCTCATCAAAGAGAGTGGCTTGACCAAAATATCTTTCAACCCACAAGTGGAAAACAGTGCCTCTGCGCGAATATTCATCTTGAGGTCTGGGCATCGGCCGACGGATAGAAAGTGCTAATTCTTCAGGGTTTTCACTCAGTGCCACAAGGGTGGATACCGATAAACGAGGTGGCAGGAATACCGATGCTCTCTCTTTACTGGTCTTCATTTCGTTGATGAGCGCATGAGCATCCCGAATCCAGGATTGGTCATCAGCTTCCTCGGCATGTGCTAAATCATGCGGTGCGCTTTGTCGAACTAAAGCATTTGCTTCATCAAATTCCTTGCGGCGGATGCCCAATGGGTCTCGTGGCCACATCTCTGATTTAGGATTTTCTAACTTGGGATTAACTGCGCCATCTTCTAATTCATATTCGGAGAGGATGATTCCGCCATGGTTCTTTGCAACCTCAAGAACACTTGCATAAAGAGCGCTCGGATCCAGTGCCGTCTTTCTATCGCGCCATCGCGAAGTTGTGCAGATTAAGTGAGTGCGTGCACGAGTAACAGCCACATAACCAAGGCGAATCTCCTCAGTTAACTTTTGCTTATCGCACTCTCCTTCAAATTCCTTGAGCTTCTTACTCACTTCTGTATTAGATGTACATTGTGAAATATCAATTGAAGGAAGTTCGTGATTATCACCGCGCAAAGGAAAGGGAATGTGTTTTTCATTACTCAGCCAACTATCACGCTCTTTACCTTTATTTGGAAAAATTTCCTTGGCAAGGCCAGGGACAGCAACCACATCCCATTCGGCGCCCTTGGCATTATGCACAGTAAGAATTTGCACTACATCCCTACGGATCTCAGGTGCTCCGGATTTGAGTCCACCCTCTTCATCCGATGCCACATCAAGCCAGGTAAGAAATTCAGAAACAGTTCCACCACCACGTGCGAACTTGGCGGCTTCATCAATGAAGCGATCTAGGTGTCTGCGTCCATTTTGAGTTCCATCACGCAAGAGAACCTCTACATCCAGAGCCAGATAGTCTTCGATCTCGCAGATGAGATCAACTAGCGGTCCACCAGCGCGAGAGCGCAAGCGGCGAAGATCGGCCGCAAAATTGGTCAGGCGTGTGTACCCGATCTGAGTGAAGGCGCCCTTATCTGCCTCGGCAATTTCATCTAGTGATTCGATGATGCTCCCTGAGAACTGATCATCTGCCTCTTCTTGCAACGGGTTTCCTGCAGCAATTTTCGCAATGAAAGTCTTCGAATTCTCGCGTGATTTATCACTTAATGAGCGTGAATAACGCCCCAAAGCGGCAATATCTGCTGCTCCTAGATTAAGCCGTGGCCCCGTGAGGTGCCTCATGAGAGCGGCCCCAGATTCTGGGTCGGTGACAATGCGAAGCAGTGAGATGACATCAGCAACTTCTGCAACATGAATCAGGCCACCAACGCCGAGAACTTCTACCGGAATATTCGCACTACGCAAAGCAAGTTCTATCTCAGGAATTTGAGTGCGTGTGCGAGCAAGGACAGCAAATGACGATCGCTTATTTTCTGGCTGCCCCGCTCTGTCAGAGCTAAACCACTTTGGGGCAAAGTATTCGGCAATTGCTATCGCCTCAGCTTCTTGAGTCTCAAAAACTCCACATGCCAATTCACCAGGTCCAGCTCCGTTGCGGGCAACAAGTGGAGCAACGTGCACTTTGGCATCTTGGCGAATAACCGAAGAGATCTCATTAGCGAGAGTCAAGATGATTTCATCATTGCGAAACGTTGTAGAGAGTGAAAACTGACCAGCACCTTGCTGATGTGCATTCTTTGGGAAATGCTGTGCGAATGCTCCAATGGTTCCAGCAGAGGCTCCACGCCAAGTGTAAATCGCTTGGCATGGGTCACCGACCGCCATGACGGGATGACCACCGCCGAAGAGAGCAGAAAGCATGCGTACTTGCGATTGAGAGGTGTCTTGGTACTCATCGAGCAATACAACTTTATATCGTTCGCGTTCGGTTTGACCTACCTCGGCAACTTCTACCGCAACCTTTGAAGCCAGGAACATTTGGTCATCAAATGACAGTTGACCATTCTTTTGTCGTCGTTCTATAAAGGAGGCGACCATCGGCAAGATGGAAATTCGCTGGGTGAGTACTTTCTGCACATCCCGAACTTCCTTATTGGATTTGGTGCCCAAGGAGTCAATGTGATCGAGAATTTTCATTGATTCATGAATAATTTCATCAGGGCTACATTGGTGTTCCAACATGTATTTGGTAAGCCCGATGACATCGGTAATCACGGTGCTCGCTGCGCTCTCTGATCTGAAATCTGGATCATCCCAATTGTGAACAAGATCAGATGCCATCTGCCACACTGCCGCATCACCAATCGGGTCATCAGCAGCATCGATGCCAAAACGAATCGCTTGCTCTCCAAGTAAGCGTCCGGCATAGGAGTGATAGGTCATAACAGCAGCGTCAATCGCTATGTTTTTGGGCAAAAGGCCAGCAGTTCGTAGTTGGCGCAGACGGCTACGAATTCGTATTCCTAATTCGCCTGCTGCTTTCCGTGTAAAAGTCAGACCAAGAATCTCATCAGGTGTTACTAAACCATTAGCAACCAAGTAAAGAACACGCGCGCTCATTGTTTCCGTCTTGCCCGATCCCGCACCAGCAATTACAACAGCAGGCTCTAAAGGCGCCGCGATGATAAGTGCTTGTTCGGGTGTAGGCATGCGCACTTTGCTATCCACACTAGCCAAAGCTTTTGCAATATCTACTGGTGAATACTTAATGATAGATGTCATTCCATCACCGCCCGGCCATCACTTTGAATCGGACACACATTTCGTAGATTGCAATCTCTGCATCGTTTATTTGCTACCGCCAAGAAAGTTGCCGCGCCCATGCCGTCGGCAATCCCAGCAATCTCGGATTTAACAGCTTCGAGGTCAATAGGCGGTTGGTTGCGAGCGGTGCCATCTTTACCATCGGCAAGATAGACAAGATCGGCACCAGCACTGATGCGACTCTCGTGATTGGCCGCAAACCCGCCTTCAATTATCGCCAGCTGATATGCCTGCATCTGTTTATTCACTACGGCATCAGGAATGGAAATAATGGTTTTTCCAGTTTTGAAATCGATGACGAAGAGCGCGCCCTCTGCTGTTACTTCAAGACGATCTACGCTTCCACGAATTTGCGCTCGGCCAATGACAACATCAAAACTGGCTTCAACCCCAACAATGGTGTTGGAACGTGCCGAGTGATAGCGAACAAATCTATGAATCATTTCCACGGCGCGTTCGAGTTGCATAGAACTAACCCATCCAGTTGAGGGATCAATGAGTTTCCATGCAGTTTGGAGTTTGCCCACTAAATCGGCCTCGGTTAGCGTTGCATCTTCTTCCATAAGAGCGGCAAAGGCGTGAATGGCAGAGCCCAATACTTGAGCGGTGCTGTCGCCATTTTGTCCGCCACTTTTTTCAAGAAACCACTTCACGCCACATTCTGTGAAACTCTCGGCGCTACTTGGAGAAACAGGCACTAAAGCATCAGGGGCGATAATTGGAGCGCTACTACTTATCGGTGCCACGCCAGCCCATGAATCCACATCTGCTTCTTTGAGGCTTTCTCTGTCCAAGCGAGCCAAGATTTGCGCTGCAATATCGCGATTTTCCCCATGGAGTTCACTGCGCAAGGTCGCAACTAAAGCTGCTGGGGTAATTGGACGTGGCACTGGCGTCATTACAGGGTCGGTACTCCACTCGCCCAAAACGTGAGTGGCAATTTCTTCGAAATAGGTGGAGGGCTCATCTTCTTCTTTTTGCACCGCCGAAACTATTAACTGACTCTTGGCTCGAGTAACGGCAACATGCAAAAGGCGACGTTCATCCTCAATTAATCCACTGGCAGTAAGCGCATCCAATTCTTTACGGGCCATAGCGCCATGTCGGATACGTTCAACCAGGCGTTCGGAGCCAAGCAGTGATCCGCGCTGGCGCAAGTTTGGCCACACGCCCTCTTGCAACCCAGCGATAGCAACAATTTCCCATTCGCGACCTTTAGACGAATGTACCGTCAAAATCTCTACAACATCTGGGCGCTGACCTTGTGCAGTAATGACATCACCAAGAATATTTTCTTGAGAAATCTGTCGAATGAAACTTGTCGCCTGAGAATGCGGAAAGCGTTCAGCAAATCGACGTGCTGATTCAAAGAGTTGCATCATCGCATCAAGGTCACGATCTGCAGATGCCCCACGTGTGCCACCGCGCAGAGCTTGGCGCCGCCAACTTTCGGATAATTTCTGACCATCACTTGCCAAGGCGTTATTCCAGATCTCCCACAAAAGATCTTCGGCTTGAGTTGTACGGGCTCGTAACACTTTGCGTGCCTTCGCTAATAAATCGTGAATGCGCATGAGTGAATCAGCACCTTCAATGAAGATTTCACCCTTATCAATTGCTGCGATTAGTAACTCGCTACCCGATCGTTGATCATCAGCGCTACGTGCAGCAATCAGCGCTCTGCGAATTCTGCGAATTGAGACTGAATCTGCTCCACCAAATTCAGCTAACAATAGTTTTTCACAAGTATCAAGTGTGAGGGTTTTATCTCCTGTTGCAACTTGCGCAAGCAAAAGGAATGGGGCTATCGATGGGTTACTCGATAGCGCAGCTATTTCGGAGGCAACTGGAATCCCTGCTTGAGAAAAAGCTCGGCGAAGTACAGATGCACCTGCGCCAGGAGTCCGCAGGATCACCGCCATTTCACTCCAAGGGGTCTTATTAATCAAGCGGGCATAGCGAAATTGATAGGCAATAAACTGAGCTTCCTCGCTCGCTGACCTAAAGCGACCTACGACAACTCCCTGATGATCTACGCCTAACGGTGCGACGTGGCACTCACGTTTTCTCTGCACCGCACTTCCACGAAATTCACTGGCGACCACCTGTCCCACTGCAAAGATTTCGGGGGTGCTTCGAAAAACTTCATGTAAAACAATCTGCTTACCCTTTTCAACATACCAATCTAACTCGGCGCTCAACTGATCAGGGTCTGCGCCACGAAAGCGACCCACCGCGCTATCGCCATCAGCGCAGAGAACAACATCGCTTCCGACTAGTTCACGCAGAAGCTGGCGTTGGGCAGGATCACTCTCTTGAAACTCATCGATAAGAATTGTTGTAAAGCGAGCGCGAAGTTCGACCGCAATCTCTGGATGTGCACGCAAGTGGTAATAGGCTTCGGCAACAATCTGACTGGGGTCAATGCGCAACTTCGCATCTCCTGCAGAATCGGTCTGCAAGTCCATAACATCTTGATACTGCTTCCAAAAGATTGCTGCGGATTCCCAATATGTTTCGCCATGTTCTTTGCCCAATTGCGCTAATCGATCTGGTGTCAGATTTCTCTCTGATGCGCGCAAAATTAAATCTCGTAATTCTCTTGCAAAGCCGTTTGTTGTCAGTGCCTTCTCTAAATCTGCTGGCCAATAATTCTTACCCAATGCGCTATCTCCATCTAGCAAGTCTCGAATAAAACTCTCCTGCTCAGGGCCTGACATAAGAATTGGCTCAGATGCGCTTTCAACCGCTTTCATTTTTAATATTGAAAAGGCCAGAGAGTGAAATGTTCTGGCAATCGGCTCTTTCATAATTGCGGTTGTTCGAAGCGCTACGGCGTCACGTAATTCGGATGCTCGTTCGCGCCCGTAGGTAAGCATCAAGATTGAGTTGGGATCTTGCCCTTGGCCCACTCGCGAGAGTGCTGCTTCAACGAGTACTGAAGTTTTGCCCGTTCCGGGTCCACCCAGTACAACTAACGGGCAACCGCGATGGGCGACCGCTTCTTGCTGATCGGTACTAAAGAGCAATTCCCGAGTTTGGATGGGACGGCGGATTAATGATCCGACCTGGGCACCTGACTCTTTACTCACGGAAGCCATTCAACCTGACGACAGTGACATTACCCAACAAGCAATCGGTTTGTTAGAGAGAGTAAAAGGCTCTCTCCATCAGGAATTTCGGGTGTCAACCCTGCTTTTAAGTCATGAAGGTCGCTAATTAGTCCGCGTTGCCATTAAATGGCTTAAGGATGAGGGGCGATGAGATGAACATACGTCAGTTGGCACGGATAAGGAATGACTATGGCTTCATTGCAGCCCTTGACCAAAGTGGTGGAAGTACAGCCAAAGCACTTCGCCTCTACGGAATCAATTCTGATGCCTACACCAGCGAAGCGAAGATGTTTGACCTCATCCACCAAATGCGGACTCGAATTATTAAGAGCCCAAGCTTCACTTCAGAACGGATTCTCGGCGCCATTCTCTTTGAAATGACCATGGAGAGAACTATCGATGAAATGGGATCTGCCGAGTACCTATGGGAGAAGAAAGGGATCGTTCCATTCTTGAAAGTGGATAACGGCCTACTTGAAGAATTTCAAGGTGTTCAATTGATGAAACCTATTTTGAACCTTCCTGCACTTTTGAGTCGCGCCAAAACGCATAAAGTCTTCGGAACTAAAATGAGGTCAGTAATCAGACTGGCTGATTCATTGGGAATTGCAGCGATAGTCAATCAGCAATTTGTAACCGCGAAAGAGATTCTGGAATCTGACTTAATCCCGATAATAGAACCAGAAGTAGATATTGCCAGCGCTGAGAAATACGAATCAGAGGTTATTTTGCTGGCCAATCTTTTACATCACTTAGACGCACTCAAATATGGCCAACAGGTCATGCTCAAGCTGACGCTGCCCACTATCCCGGGATTCTATTCAGAGCTCATTGAACACCCTCGAGTACTCAGAGTTGTCGCTCTATCAGGTGGTTATAGTCGTGATGAAGCTAATCGTTTGTTAGCGCAAAACCCTAACTTGATTGCTAGCTTTTCACGAGCACTTACCGAAGGTTTGCAAGCAAATCAGAGTGATGCAGAATTTGATAAGGCTTTAGATGATTCGATTGAGAGCATCTATGAAGCCTCTATTAAAGAAGTTGACTAGCAAAAACCTAGTTCTCCTGAAAAACTCCCTCGAACATCTTGGCCATCTCATCAGGAGTGTTATAGGGCGTTGAGCAATTCTATAGAGGCATCAATCATTTTTTCTGTAGAACCTTTAACATAAC
>WLMD01000068.1 GCA_009700405.1 Actinomycetota bacterium
GCAAGTGCCGAAATTATTTATGCCATGGGTCTAAAGAACATTGTTGTGGGTCGAGATATTGCCAGCACGATGCCCGCATTGAAGTCGATTCCCATTGTGACGTCGGGCCACCAGGTTATTCCAGAGAAGATTATTTCTCTCAACCCTGATGTGATTCTGACGGATGCATCCACTGGTCCGCAAAGCGCCTTGACCGCTCTTAAAGCGAGCTCTCTTGATTTGGCAACAATTCCTGAAGCGTGGACCCTGACAGATATTGCGAAGAAAGTTACAGCAGTGAGTCAGGCAATTGGGGCACCAAAGAGTGGTGATGCGTTGAATGCCGCTATGGCAAAGGCAATTTCCTCAGCCAAGACCGGGTTGGATCCCGCGCCAAAAATTGCATTTCTTTATCTTCGGGGCACGAGTTCCATATTTCTTATGGGTGGTCCTGGATCTGGAGCTGATTCGCTCATTGCCGCAATCGGAGGCGTTGATGTTGGAGCAAAAACATTGCCGCATCCTTTTAATTCCCTCACCAGTGAAGCGCTAGCCAAAGCCAATCCAGATGTAATTCTTGTGATGACAAAAGGAATGGAGTCAGTAGGTGGATTTGATGGTTTGCTGGCGTTGCCTGGCGTTGCTCAAACTTCTGCGGGAGTCAACAAGAGAGTCATCGCGGTGGATGATTCGCTATTGCTTTCCTTTGGCCCTAGAACTCCGGGGTTAATAACGCAGCTCGCAGTGCTCTTGAAGAAAGTCATGAAATAGATGAGGCGATTATTAATTCTTATCTATGTGAGCATTCTTTTTGTCACCGTTTTTATTGCCCTTTCTGTTGGTGCTTGACATCTGGACCACTTATGGCAAGTTCTGCTTAATCCGCAATCAACTACTTTTGCAAGTGATCACAATATTTTATGGCAGATTCGCATTCCAAGAATTGCAACAGCCCTTCTAGTTGGTGCAGCTCTTGGGGCAGCGGGTGTTATGGCCCAAGGCGCGTGCAATAACCCACTCGCAGAGCCCGCAATATTAGGCACCTCTGCAGGTGCAGCTCTTGGTGTAGTCATAGGTTTGCTCTTTAACTTCGTGGCCATTGGTTCACTGGGCGCGATTATCTTTGGAATAGTGGGCGGACTCGCTGCTTCCATGGCAACGTTACGTTTAGCTAGGAATCGAGAAGATCAAGCCTCAGTCGTACTCATCATTGTGGGAATTGCAACATCTGCGACAATCGCTGCAGTAGTTGGCATAACTACCTCCATGATTTCTCGAGCTGATGCGCGTTCAGTCTCATTTTGGACTTGGGGATCCTTGGCGCTCACTACAGGAAAAGATTTATGGATTCTCACACCCGTGGTGATTATCGGAATCTACTCAGCGTGGTTAATCGCGCCAAAGTTAGATGTTCTTTCTTTGGGCGATACTCGTGCCCGACATATTGGAATTAATCCGATTACAACGCGGCGGACGGCTCTGGTTGCACTCTCTATTTTAGTTGCAGGAGCAGTAAGTACTGTTGGTTCCATTGCATTCTTGGGACTTGCGGCTCCTCACATTGCCCGATTGGGGTTCGGACCAAAACATCGCCCTTTGGTGTTGCATAGTGCGGTTGTGGGAGCAATCATTTTGTTGATTGCCGACACATGCGCGAGAACGGTAGCGGCTCCTAATGAATTGCCAATAGGACTTCTTACCGCACTGATCGGTGCGCCAATATTAATTACATTGGTGCGTCGCAATATGGATCTGTGGAGAGCACAATGATTAGCGCTAGTCATATAACTATTCAACGCAATGGCGTTGACATAATTACTGATTTTTCCATTGAGATCGCACCAGGTCACATCACCGCCCTCATTGGTCCTAACGGCTCGGGAAAGAGCACCCTTCTTGCCGCGTTAGCGGGAGACCTGGCTGTAACTCATGGAGAGATTCAATGTGATGCTCGCACTATTGATACGTATTCCATTGAGGAATTGGCACGACTGAGGTCTTTGTCTCCGCAAAGCCAGAGATTCACGATGTCATTCACGGTCGGAGATGTTCTGAGAATGGCTTGTACAAACTCAGGTGATTTCTCCAGCATAAAGAATGCTGTTCTAGCTTTGGATATTGAAAGACTCCAACACAGGAAAGTCACCTCTCTATCCGGGGGAGAGCAGCAACGTGTTTCTATAGCGATGGCTATTGCACAATCTGCTTCCTACTTATTCCTTGATGAACCATTTGCTGCTCAAGATCTTGAAAGCGCATCCCGAATAAAGAGCCATCTCAGGGTAGCTGCAGAAAATGGAATCGGGATTATTGTTGTCGCGCATGTAGAAGCGGAAACTTTAGGATGGTGTGACTCGGTAGTTCGACTTCCCTCGCGATAAATTAAAAATCGCGCAGAAGAATTGCGTGCACCGCTGGCCAGGATTTTGCAAAACTTGGATGAAGAGACATCGAATCAATCTCATCCCATGCAACCCAACGAAGTTCTTGAGATTCATGATTCATTTCATGGGGGATGAGTTGGTCATTGGCGATTGCAATAATCGTGTCATAGTGCCAATCAATGTGATCATCGGTGTGAGATGACTTAATCACCACGTGCTGAGGCTCGATTCCTGTCTCCTCGATTGCTTCACGAATTGCTGCTTCTACGGGAGTTTCATGGGAATCTCGCGCACCGCCTGGAATTCCCCAGGTATCTCCATTGTGAACCCATTCAGCGCGATGTTGAAGCATGAGAGATTTTTCGCGAACCATGAGTAAACCCGCAGCGCCATGGAGTCCCCAATGCTTATTTCCGCATCGGCATTGAACCCATCCATCTCCGTCGCGCGCCGTCATGTGACCACCATAGAGCCATCCGTTCTGGCTTTCCACAGATGCTTGGGCATGTACTGAGTGATATTGAGCAAAGTTTTATTCTCTCAGGTATGTCACATATCAAAACTAGAGCGCAATTCCACCGAGTCGGGATATACCTCGTACTGATTTGTCCCTTTCTCGCCATACCTTCGGTTGCCTATCCCAACAGCGCACAAGCAGCCGATTGTCTAAATAGCGCATGCATTGATGTTTACACCTTGAATGGCCAACTGGTGATTGAGGCTCACAAGGGGAGTGGGCCAAGTGCATCGCCAACAGCAACGAAAAAGAGAATTGTTACGGTGCCCAAGCCGACAGTAAAGGCAATACCTAAACCAACTGTGAAATCGACAATTGTTTCTACGCCTAAGCCAGCATCACGAGCACCTCTCGTGCACAAAACAATTGTAAAGAAAGTGATTCCTACATTGGCTCCAGGAGTTTCTCTCAGCGATAAATTAACTAAACTTTTACCAACCGCATCGATTTCAAAACAACCCTCGTCAAATATTCTTGCAAATGTTGCAGTCATTTACTGGTGCAATTTACCTGCCGTATTCACCACGAAAGTCGCGATTATCGGGGAAGTGATAGATGTTGCAATGCGAGCATCATTTGTGTGGAGCTTTGGCGATGGCGGATTCTTTGTAACTACGACTCCCGGCGGTCCGTATCCAAGTCAGGAGATCATGCATACCTACACGCAACCTGGGACTTATTTGGTAACTATGGTTGCAACATGGGGAGGAACCTGGACTCATAACGGCGTTGCTCGAGCAATTACTGGGCAAGTTCGAAAACTTTCGGTCAAGACTGTGCATGTTGTGAGCGCCCCAACCGTGGTGAGTGGCTGAGGTCTGCACTAATTCTTCTATCCACAGATGCTCGTTCACACGCCGTAAAAGTCAGTGCAACACTGCAATCTCAGCTCTTATGACAACACTTACATCACCACATGACCTATTGGCTGCAATTCCATTTCTTATTGGCTATCACCCCACAGATTCACTTGTTTTAGTTTCTCTTAAAGATGAATCTGTAGGCATGGCAATGAGAGTTGATTATCCAACGTTGATTGATTCGAAATTTTCACCGGATCTCACTGACTCACTACTCTTTCACTTAACTCGCGAAGGCGGTGATGGCGCACTTGTTATCGCTTACGTCCCTGAGGATCGCAATGACGGGCCGATGATTCTTGAAACGATCGCCGCATCATTGAATGAGGCCGATATTGAAGTTCGCGAATCACTGATTGTTCAAGGCGGACGATGGCGTTCGACTTTATGTAGCGATGAATTGTGTTGCCCCCCTGGCGGAAATGAACTTCCAGAGATTGCTGCATCTCGAGTAGCAGCAGAACAAGTTTCTCAAGGTCACCCAATGCCATTGCTTGATTCACATGCATTGGTTGATTCGATAGCGCCACTGGCGCTGAGTGAGGATTCGGATTTCATAGCGAGCGTTTCAACCTCGCATCTCTCGCAAAAAGATGGAGCAATCAGCGTCATTGATTTGGCTTCACGATTTATTGCAGGGAGTATCGGGTCAAATCGAGTAGCCGATCAAATGCTTTCTGCCAGGGTCATTTCTGCCTTGCGAGATATACAAGTTCGAGATTTTGCTCTGGGCTCTCATGATGGCGCCACTATTCATATCTACGCCATGATGTGGCAATACTTATTACGCATTGCACCGACTGGCTATGTTGCACCTATTGCCAGCCTTTATGCCGCGCTCTGCTATGAAAATGGTGAAGGAGCCCTAGCCAACCGGTCTCTAGATCGTGCTCGTGTCGATGAGCCCTCCTATTCACTTGCAGCTCTACTTCGTAAGGTCTTTAGCGCTGGATGGCCGCCGGAGTCCTTCGCTGCCATGCGCAAGGATCTACACCCGAAGGTTTGCGCCTCGATATTTGATTCCCCTGCCTCGTCATAGGAACGCGTTTCATTTAGCCCGATTCATCGCGTAGAATTGCCACCAGGTCACGAGTTCCAGGTTTCAGCCCCGGCTTACTGGACGGCAACCCTCCATCGCGGCGGGGTGCTCTGGGTGAAGACCAGGTTGGCAGTTCTACTGTCGGCAAGTGCGGAAGGTTTTTCTATGACGTCACACCCATCTTCAGGGGTATCGCCAGATGTCACTGGTGCATGGCTAGAAGGCGATGATCCCGGTGAGCGAAAGTTTCTCACCATACCTTCACTTCTTTTAGAAAATGGCGATCGTCTCGAAGAGGTCACAATCGCTTATCAAAGTTGGGGCGTCCTCAACGAAGCTCGCGATAACGCTGTATTGATTAATCACGCACTCACTGGATGGTCTGATGTTCCTGGATGGTGGCCTTCAATGGTTGGGCCTGGATTGCCATTTGATACAGATAAATATTTTATTCTCTGCCCTAATGTCATTGGTGGATGCCAAGGAAGTACGGGGCCATCTAGCATTGCACCCGATGGAAAACGATATGGGTCGCGCTTTCCAACTTTAACTATCCGAGACATGGTTGCCGCAGAAGTAGCCTTTAGTGACGCCTTAGGTATCCAAAAATATCGTTTAGCGGTTGGCCCATCATTGGGTGGAATGCGCGCATTGGAGTGGGCAATTACCTTGCCCGATCGAATTGGAGCTATCTGCACTATCGGTTCGTCGGCCGTTGCAACCGGGGATCAAATAGGCACAGCATCCATTCAAATTCGTGCGATAAGAAATGATCCCAATTTTCACAATGGAGATTATTACGAGTCCAAACGTGGGCCGGTGGATGGGATGGGAATTGCCAGGCGCATCGCTCATTTGACCTATCGCACCGAAGCTGAGATGGATGTGCGCTTTGGGCGTGAACTTCAAGGCGATGACACTGGCCGATATGCAGTGGAGTCTTATCTAGACCACCAAGCCAGCAAGCTCAATCACCGATTCGATGCCAATACCTATATTTGCCTTACTGAGGCCATGAACTCTCACGATGTCGGGAGAGAGCGTGGAGGTGTTGCTAGCGCACTTGGCGCAATCACAGTGCCAGTAGTGGTTGTTTCTATCGATACTGATCGCCTTTTCCCTCCTCGCCTTCAAGCCGAAATCGCCGAACTTGTGCCGAGTGCGCTCGCTTTGACCACAATTAGCTCGCCTTTTGGACATGATGGCTTTCTTGTTGAAGTTGAGGCCGTAGGAGAGGTAATTCGTCACGCTCTCACGCTTGGGTAGAGAGTTTCGCGGTCAAAAAGGGCTTTTCGATGTGCATTTACCCCTGTGGATAATTTATAATATAGCCATCGCTTCTTCGCGATTAATCGTTCAAGATTAATCGGGGAAGCCAAAACAAAGGACTGCTGTGGCTGCAACGAGTGCGCTCAAAAATAAGGCAACTGCTAAAAAAGCAGCGCCTGTTAAGAAAGCAGTTGCAAAGAAAGCAGTCGCAAAAAAGAGCGCCCCTGTTAAAGCGGCGAAGAAAGCCCCTGCAAAAGTTGTTGCAAAGAAAGCGGTTGCAAAGAAAGCGGTACCTGCAAAAATTATCGTGAAGAAAGATCTCACAGCTGCAGATGTGCGCACAATTATTCTTGCCAAAGATGCGGTACAGCGTCTTAAAGAAGTGAGTGAAGAACTTACATTGCGTGGAGTTACTAGCCTTAATCGCATTCCAAAGAAAATAGATAAAGAATTAGTTGAAGAAGCTCGCGAACTTAATGCATCCGTACCTGTTCTTGTAGAGAAACTCCGCAAATCCGGTTTGGGAGCGCCAACACGTATTTTGAAAAAATCTGAATACGCATTGGTAGCACCAGTTGCAGTTCCAGTAGCAACGCCAACGCCAGCAACTTCAGGCAAGAGCACTGTTGCAAAGATTGATGGCGAAGATGTCGAACTTGAAGAAGTAGAGCTAGAGGATTTAGATGCACTCGTTGCTGACGTTTCATCCGATGAGCCAGCAGATGATAAAGGTGTAGCACCACGCGTTGTTAACTTAGCCGAAGAGAGCAATGGCAATGAGGCTGATGCCTTTACTCTCAAAGCCTCAGAAGAAGATGATGCACCCGCTCAAACTGTAATGACCGCTGGCGCGACAGCTGACCCTGTTAAGGATTACCTGAAGCAAATTGGTCGCGTTGCGCTGCTCAACGCAGAACTTGAAGTTGAACTTGCCACGCGTATTGAAGCTGGTCTATTTGCTGAAGAAAAGCTTGCAAACGAGAAGAAGTTAGAGAAGAAACTAAAGCGCGAACTTGAATGGATTGTTGAAGATGGAATGCGCGCGAAGAATCACCTTTTGGAAGCAAACTTGCGCCTGGTCGTATCACTTGCCAAGCGCTATACCGGCCGCGGAATGTTATTCCTTGACCTCATTCAAGAAGGTAACCTCGGCTTGATTCGCGCAGTTGAGAAGTTTGATTACACCAAGGGTTACAAGTTCTCTACCTATGCAACGTGGTGGATTCGTCAAGCTATTACTCGCGCGATGGCCGATCAGGCTCGTACCATTCGTATTCCTGTCCACATGGTTGAAGTTATTAATAAGTTGGCCCGTGTACAACGCCAGATGTTGCAAGATCTTGGTCGCGAACCGACTCCAGAAGAGCTAGCTAAAGAGCTTGATATGACGCCTGAAAAGGTTGTCGAAGTTCAAAAGTATGGCCGCGAACCGATTTCACTTCACACACCACTAGGTGAAGAAGGCGATTCCGAGTTCGGAGATCTAATTGAAGACTCCGAAGCTGTTGTTCCAGCCGATGCTGTTTCATTTACATTGTTGCAAGAGCAGTTGCACTCAGTTCTAGACACATTGTCAGAACGTGAAGCAGGTGTGGTTGCGATGCGCTTTGGTCTTACCGATGGTCAGCCAAAGACACTTGATGAAATCGGCAAGGTATACGGCGTTACTCGCGAACGTATCCGTCAGATTGAATCTAAGACAATGTCAAAGCTTCGTCACCCATCACGCAGCCAGGTTTTGCGCGACTACTTAGATTAAAAGAAGTTAAGCAATCGGTAAGACGGCAAGTAATTCAGTGCCGTCTTTGCCGTAGCTGCGAGACCAACGTAATGAAACTGCGTTGAGCATCTTTGTGCCCAAACCTTCACGTTGATCAGAAGCGTTCTCTGGTCTTCCATTATCGCTAACTCGAACCTCGATTTGCCCATCTTCAAGCAGATTTACTGTGGCAGATACTGACTTGGATTTACCGTGCTGGATACTGTTTCCTATGGCTTCCTGCACAAGCTCACTCACAGCTACAGCACAGATTGCATCGTTACCTAAACGTTCTGTGGCTAGAGCATGTTCAGTAAAAGTAATCTCGCAAAGGCCTGCATAAACCTTTCGCAGTTGGGTGATCATCTGGTTACGATCACCCAAGAGTTCACGCGAATTCAAA
>WLMD01000069.1 GCA_009700405.1 Actinomycetota bacterium
AGATGTAATGATCAATGATTTCGGTAAGTTCAAGAAGGTAGATCGCAAAGCACGTAAGGGTCGTAACCCTTTCACTGGCGAAGCCATTCAGATCAAGGCAAGCAAGAAGCCACGCTTCCTTCCTGCAAAGGGACTTAAGGAAGTTATTTCTGGCGCTCGCAAACTAGAGCCAGCCCCAAAGCCAGCTCCTAAGGTTGTTGCAAAGCCTGTAGTAAAGGCAGCCCCTAAGAAGGCAGCAAAGAAGGTTGTAAAGAAAGCAGCCCCTAAGAAGGCAGCGAAGAAGGTTGTAAAGAAAGCAGCCCCTAAGAAGGCAGCAAAGAAGGTTGTAAAGAAAGCAGCCCCTAAGAAGGCAGTAAAGAAGGTTGTAAAGAAGAAGAAGTAATTCAGCCTAATTCAGGCTCGCTAAGGCGGGGTCGGCCACTATGGCTGGCCCCGCTTTTTCTTCGCCTGAGAGCGCTCAGCGGGTACTCTTACCCACATGAGCGGGATTAGTTATGAACCGCCTACGGGCCAGCCACTAGGCACCAATAAGACCTTTCAGATTTGTACCGCCATCGTCATTCCCCTCCTGCGCCTTTTCACCAAGCGTCAATGGTCGGGCATGGAGAACATTCCTAAATCCGGTCCTGCAATTGTTGCGAGCAATCACGTCTCCTATGCAGATGTAATTTTTTTGGCGCAGTATCTCTATGAAAATGGCAGGGCGCCTCGATTCATCGGCAAGCGATCCGTTTTTGATACACCCATCATCGGACGCATTGTTTTATCGGCCGGGCAGATACCAGTTGATCGCCAGAGCGGAGATGCAAATAAAGCCTTGGACCATGCGGTGGCTGCATTGAAAGCGGGTCACCTTGTTGGCATTTATCCTGAGGGCACCCTTACTCGTGATGAAAACCTGTGGCCCATGGTTGCCAAGACTGGCCTCGCCCGTTTAGCAATTATTACGCGTAATCCGATTATCCCTGTGGCCGCTTGGGGGACAGCTAAAGTCTTGCCTCGCTATGGAAAAATCCCGCACCTATTCCCGCGAACAAAGGTCACCTACGTTGCCGGAACAGCCATTGATATGTCGCCTTGGTATGGCAAAGAGGAAGAGCCTCAAGCCCTTGGTGAAGCAACTGCACACGTCATGAAGATTTTGACATCAATGGTGGCTTCCATTCGTGGGGAGAATCCGCCTTCTGAAGTTTTTGATCCGCATACTTCCGATTTACCTCGGACTGGAAATTTTAAGAAGGCAAAGAAAAAATGACCAAAGTAACTGTATTAGGTTCTGGCGCTTGGGGTACAACCATGGCGCAGGTGTTATGCGATGCAGGCAACGATGTTTTGATGTGGGGCAGAAACCAAAACGTTGTCGAGGAAGTTAATTCTCACCATACAAATGCGGCCTACCTTCCAAACATTTCTCTACCTTCTTCCCTGGTAGCAACAACTAACCTTGACGAAGCATTTGCACACTCGAAGATCTACGTACTTGCAATTCCCGCACAAACCCTTCGAAGCAATCTTGAAGAATGGAAACCCTTTATTGCCTCTGACGCAATCCTGGTCAGCACGCTCAAGGGGATTGAGGTAACAACTCAATTTAGAATGAGTGAAGTTATTCATGATGTTCTGGCTGCAGATGAATCCAGAATCGCCATTATCACCGGCCCTAACCTGGCCCTTGAATTAGCTCGCCGAGAACCGGCTGGCGCAGTTGCAGCAGGCTCTTCCGATGAATTAGCACACACGCTTCAGAAACTCTTTACGACTTCGTATTACCGGGTGTACACATCCACCGACATTTTAGGTTGTGAAATGGCAGGCGCAGTAAAGAGCGTGATTGCACTGGGCGTTGGCATGGCCGTTGGACTTGATTTGGGAGAGAACACGCAGGCGATGCTCATTACTCGCGGCCTTAATGAAGTAGCGCGCCTTGCCGCGGCACATGGCGCAGATCCTTTGAGTATCGCCGGCCTTGCAGGTATGGGCGACCTCGTTGCAAGTTGTTCTTCGCCACTTTCTCGCAATAGAAGTTTTGGCGAAGCAGTCTCTCGTGGTGGGTCAATGGAGTATGCCCGCAAACATGTCGGTACGACAGTAGAAGGTGTTTCATCGGCAAGTGCTGTCGTTGAGCTCGCTCACAGAGTAGGTGTAGAAGTTCCTGTTATTGAAGCGGTAGCAGATGTCGTCGCCGGACACATCACAACTCAAGAGGCTTTGATTCGCCTTATGGGAATCAGCACGCGCTCGGAGGACTTCATTAAATGAGCAAGATTGTTGTCGCAATCCTTTGCGGTGGCCGAAGTAGCGAACATGAAATTTCTTGTGTCTCTGCAGGCGGAATTCTTTCGGCGATAGATCGTGATCGATACGAGCCGATATTGATAGGTATAACTCGCACATCAGGACGCTGGGTTGTGATGCCAGAGGATTACCCGCTGGAAATTGTTGATGGAGTATTGCCATCGGTGCCAGAGGATGCACCTGAGGTAAATACAGATATTCATGGGTTTAGCGTTAACGGTAAATCGTTAGGCGTGGATTTAATATTTCCAATTTTGCATGGTCCCTATGGCGAAGACGGCACAATTCAAGGTTTCTGTGAGATTGCAAATATTCCCTATGTGGGAAGCGGCGTTCTCGCATCAGCAACTGCGATGGATAAGTCATTTGCAAAATCAATATTCTCCGCCCATGGTATGAAAGTTGCCGAAGGCGTGGTCATCACCGCAGAAAAGTGGGCATCTAGTCAATCGGCTTGCGAAAGCCTTGTCAGTATTTTCTCCTATCCGCTCTTTGTAAAACCTGCACGAGGTGGGTCTAGCCGCGGAACCACTAAAGTCCATAATTCATCTGAATTAGCTGGCGCGATACAAGACGCACATAGATTTGATCGCAAGGCACTTGTTGAAGAAGGTATCAGCGGGCGTGAAATTGAAGTTGCTGTTCTTGAAGTTGATGGGGCACTTGTAATTTCGCAACCAGGTGAAGTAATTATCGATAAGAAGTTCGAGTTTTATAGTTTTGAAGCTAAATATCTTGACGATGCCACAACGGCAAATATCCCGGCCAATTTGCCTGCAGATGTAATAGCTGAAATTCGAAGCGAAGCCCAGACTGCATTCACATCTCTTGGGTGTTCTGGTTTAGCTCGAGTTGATTTTATTTATAGCGATAAAGGTGAAATTGTTATTAACGAAATTAACACAATGCCAGGTTTTACTCCCACGTCAATGTATCCATCATTAATGGCTGCAAGCGGCATTACGTATTCAGAGATTATTGACGAACTGATGAAGTGTGCGCTCTCGCGCAAGAATTCAGTCCTGGGAAATTAGTAGGTAGTAACTGGGCAAGTAAGAGTTCGTGTGATGCCTGCTACCGCTTGAACTTTAGACAAAATAACGCGCCCAAAATCTTCCATGCTTGATGCTTCTGCGCGCATGATGACGTCGTATGGACCAGTTACGCCTTCAGCTAGCGTGACGCCTGCGATGGCCGAAACGGCATGGGCAACACTTGTGGCTTTTCCAACCTCAGTTTGAATCAATATGTAAGCCTGTACGGACATCTCATTTCCTTTCTAGCTGGCGATTGCGTGAGGCGACGGTATCGCATTTTCTCACTTAGGGGCAGAGGCTTTTTATCCCGCGTAAGGTTGCCCCATGAGCTTTTCGGAGTCAGAGGTAATCGAATACCTTGCGAGAATATTTGCGACCTCAGATTCGCGGGTAATTATTGGCATTGGCGATGATGCTGCCGTGGTGGCTCAGGGCGCAGCCAACACTGTCGTTACAACGGATATGGCAGTGGAAGGCGTTCATTTCAAACGCATTTGGTCGAGTGCACATGAGATTGGTCGAAAGATTACTGCGGCAAACCTCGCAGATATTTATGCGATGGGTGCCGAGCCTCGACATCTTGTTGTAGCGCTTTCATTAACTGGTAACGAGAGCATGAACTGGATAAAGGAACTTGCCCAAGGAATCAAAGATGAAGCCGACACCTGCAATGTCAGTGTCATTGGTGGAGATCTCGTACGAGGCCCAGTAGTTACGATTTCTATGACTGCTATCGGCGAAGTCTCACATCCTATTTTGCGCTCTGGCGCGCAGGTAGGAGATGGAGTTTTTCTTTCCGGACTACCAGGGCTTTCTGCTGCAGGCTTGTTCTTGCTCAGCAAAGAAATCAACATCAGCGCATTGCGTAGTTCAGTATGTGCAGAGAGAGCCGTTTCTCAATTTCGTGCGCCAGAGGTTAATTATTCGGCAGCAATTGCCTTATTAGATGCGCATGCTTTATGCGATGTCAGTGATGGCCTACTCACCCAAGGCCAGCAAGTGGCGAAGGGTTCTGGTGTGAGGTTGGAGATTTCTTCAGAGTGGATTGAAGCCTCGAGTGGATTTCGCGAGTTGTCAGATTTGGCACAAGAGGTAGGCGCCTACGTATGGGACTGGATTGCATGTGGAGGAGAAGATCACGTATTTCTTGCTACCGGAATTAAACTTCCTGGCATGCAAATTGGCACAGTGCAAGACGGAAGTGATTGCGAAATTCTTGGTCTCACGCAAATCCCTCAGGGGTTCACGCATTTCTTGTAGCGCTTCTTTAGCGGGAAACTTTTCCGGCCTTCAAGCAAGAAGTGCAGACATTCTGACGCTTTGATGTTCCGTTGATGAAGGTACGTACGCGCTGGATATTTGGATTCCAACGGCGACGTGTCTTTACCTGAGAGTGCGAGACGTTATTGCCAAAGCTGGGGCCTTTGCCGCAGATATCGCATGTTGCTGCCATCGTCGTACTCCTTCAGAGATTTACTGGATTTGTCCTTTTGAACGGGCGTAAGGGTAGCGCCTAGGCGGGGGCGAAGGCTAATTGAGAAGGAGTGGAAAAGAAAGGGGGGCTGACTCTCGGAGCATTCACGCGTAAATGAGCGTAAGTGAGGAGGGCAACATAGAAATCTACGCTGAGAAAGTGAGGAGAGGCTGAGAATAAGAAATGAGTTAGCAAGGTTGCTAACTATCGGGTTGTAGGAGGAGGGAATATGCAGGCATTAGATCTTGCTCGTTGGCAGTTTGCTATAACGACGGTCTATCACTTTCTATTCGTGCCAATCACCATTGGTATGAGCTTTCTGGTTGCCGGACTACATACGGCTTGGTTCAGGACAAACAAATTAAAGTATTTACGCGCGACTAAATTCTTTGGAAGATTATTTCTTATCAACTTCGCCATAGGCGTCGTGACAGGCATTGTCCAAGAATTTCAATTCGGAATGAACTGGTCCTCCTATAGCCGATTCGTTGGAGATATTTTCGGAGCACCACTTGCTATTGAAGGTTTGCTCGCCTTTTTTCTCGAGAGCACATTCCTTGGACTATGGATTTTTGGTTGGGATCGACTGCCGAAAAAAGTTCACCTCGCCTCTATTTGGTTAGCAGCGACCGGAACGATTTTTTCTGCCTATTTTATTCTCGCAGCCAACGCTTGGATGCAGCATCCAGTCGGCTACATTCTCAATGCAACTAAGGGACGAGCAGAACTTACAAATATTTTCACAGTCCTCACGCAAAAGACGGCGGTTGTTACTTTCTTCCACACAATTCCCTCGGCAGCATTTACTGGCGCAGCTTTTATCGCCGGAGTTTCTGCCTGGTTGATTATTAAGAAGAAGGACATTGAAATGTCTCGCGTTACGCTCAAAGCTGGTTTAGTCACCATGTTGATCAGCTTCGTGCTTGTTGGCATTTCAGGTGATTTAACTTCTAGGGTGATGACACAACAACAGCCAATGAAAATGGCAGCCGCAGAAGCTTTGTATACAACTACGGAATCTGCGCCATTCTCATTACTTACTATTGGTTCACTAGATGGATCACGGTCAGTCTTTCAAATCGATATTCCTTCAGTTCTCTCCTTCCTCTCCACGGGAGATTTCAAGGGTGTCGTAGAAGGCGTTAATGACCTACAAGCTAAATACGTTACTCAATATGGCCCTGGTGACTACAAGCCAAATATTCCTTTGGCATATTGGTCATTTAGACTGATGATGGGCTTTGGTTTTATTGCCGCATTCTTCGCACTCCTTGCCCTATGGCAACTGCGCAAAGGCGGCACTCCTAAAGGTAAATGGTTCGCACCAGCAATGATTTCATTGCCATTCTTGCCATTGCTCGCTAATTCATTTGGCTGGATATTCACCGAAACAGCGCGCCAACCATGGGCGGTTTTCGGATTAATCAAAACGGCTGATGGTGTGAGCACAGTGGTATCTGCAGGTGCAGTCCTATTCACGATGGTCGTATTCACTGTTCTTTACGGAATATTGGCTTTCATTGAAGTCGGACTGATTCTCAGAACTATCCATATCGGCCCACGCCCAGAGGAAGACTATCCAGTCGCCTCTCTCGGTGGGTCCGATACCCGTCCACTCGTGATGTCTTACTAGGGAAGGAGAAATACCATGTCATTTCAAAGCGTCTGGTTCATCTTGATTGTTGTTCTTTGGGTTGGTTATTTCGTCCTCGAAGGTTTCGACTTTGGAGTAGGAATGTTGCTTCCTTTTGTTTCCCGAAATGAAGCCGATCGTCGAGCAGTACTAACGACACTTGGGCCAGTCTGGGACGGTAACGAAGTCTGGTTATTAGTTGCAGGAGGTGCGACATTTGCCGCATTCCCGGAGTGGTATGCCACGCTCTTTAGTGGTTTCTATTTACCGCTCTTCCTCATACTCGTTGCACTAATTGTTCGTGGTGTTGCATTTGAATATCGCAGCAAGTACGGCAAGGCACAATGGCGTCAACGGTGGGATGTTGCGATTGTTATCGCAAGCGCCCTACCTGCCCTCTTGTGGGGTGTTGCATTTGCAAACATCGTTCGAGGTGTCCCACTGGAGAAATCAGCGAGTGGCTCTATCGAATATGTCGGCGGATTCTTCAATCTACTTAATCCATATGCCCTACTTGGCGGAGTCGTAACCTTGACCGTCTTTCTTACCCATGGCGCGCACTTCTTGGCGCTTAAGACAGCAGGAGAAATTCGTGTCAAGGCTCATGATCTAGCAATCAAGTTAGGCCTAGTTGCAGCGGTGTCTGCAGTGGCTTTCTTGGTCTGGAGCAACCTCATGTTGCCATCCATTAACGCGAAGTTCCTCACGCTCTCTGTAGCGACGGCACTTTTGTGGGTGGCTGGGTTCGGCGCAAATTATCTTCGTCGCGAAGGATGGGCATTCATTGCGTCATCGTTAGCGATTACGACTTTTGTAACCGGACTCTTTGTAGCTCTGTACCCACGGGTTATGCCAAGTTCTTTGGGGGCGCAATTTGACCTCACGATTACAAACGCATCGAGTACTGACTACACCTTGAAAGTAATGACCGTGGTAGCGGTTGTTATGACGCCTGTTGTCTTGGTTTACCAGGGCTGGACGTACTGGGTATTTAGAAAGCGCGTGAGCGCTGCTCAGATAATGCATCCAGAACGCGGAGTCTTGGATACATTGCCTCTGTGAAATCATCTGATCTGCGGCTACTACTCACTGCGAGTGGTAGCCGCAGACTTTTGTCCGTAGGGATTTTTGCTGCGGTAATGTGGGCGACGATTCTCATAGCAAATGCAGTATTAATCGCTGAAGTAATTATTGGGATCATTAGTCATGCACCTGGAGTAAATCATTCGATAATCTTGCTCGCGCTTCTATGGGTACTGAGAGCTCTCTTTAACGCTGGCTTTGAGCACTGGACAAGCTCCCAAGCAGTAACCATTAAGCGAAATCTTCGTAATTCCACAACTTCCAAAGTTGCCACGTATTCAGGGACTTCACCAGCGCAATTAAGCACCGTTTTAACCAAGGGTTTAAATGGCCTGGATATTTATTTAGGTCGTTTCATTCCTCAAATGATTTTTGCATCCATCGTTCCCTTTGCTGTCATGGCGACTATGTTTCTTGAAGATCGTCTTTCAGCCTTCATCGCGTTGGTAACACTTCCGCTGATACCGTTCTTTGGCGCCTTGATCGGACGGTACTCGGCAGATTCAGTAGCTCGCAAATGGCAATCACTAGGAACGCTCTCTAGGTATTTTGAAGACTCATTGCGTGGATTTGCAACGCTGAAGATTTTTGGGCGAAGCCATAGTCAATCCAAACGCATTGGAGTGATGGGCCAGAAATATAC
>WLMD01000007.1 GCA_009700405.1 Actinomycetota bacterium
GTCTGTTTATGTTGGTTGAAGATCAATATGGCGTTGGCGATCATGTAGTTGTTCTAGAAGTTTCCGGTGTTGTTGAAAAAGTAGGTTTGAGAATTACGACAATTCGGGATTCTGCAGGAACGCTTTGGTACCTGCGAAACGGTGAAATCCTAAAAGTTGGAAACCAATCTCAATCAGGCTGATTAAGAAGATGCGTAGCCGCGGCTTCTAAGTAATCCCATAACTCTTGCTTTAAATCAGCAGCGAGAATCATTTCATCAACAGCACTTCTCATACATGAAACCCAAGCATCTCTGGCCGAAGTATCAATGTGAAAGCCACCATGCCTGATACGCAGTCTTGGATGTCCACGTTCCTCTGAATAAGTGGATGGCCCTCCCCAATATTGTTCAAGGAACATCTGTAATCGCCGCGCAGCGGGTTTTAAATCCTCTTCAGCGTACATGGGACGCAAGATTGGATTAGTTGCTACATGGGCGTAGAAACGTGTAACGAGCTCTTCAAAAGTCTTCTCCCCGCCCACGCGTTCATAAAAGGTATTCATAGAGTTAAATCCTTAGTTGGAATCCCTTTTGCAATACGAAGCACTAACACTGAGGTAATAATGCAAAAGAATCCTGATGTATAAAACGCTGCGGCATAATCGCCAAATTTAACTCTGAAAATCGCGGCACCATAAGCAGCAATTGCGCCACCTATTTGATGCGCTGCAAATACCCACCCATAAACAACAGTGGCGCGTGAAGGTCCGAGGATAGAGCGGCACAACATAATCGTTGGTGGAACAGTTGCAACCCAATCCAGGCCGTAAAAGATCACGAAAACTAAGGTCGATGGGTGGACCGATTTAAAAAGAATCGAAGGCAGCAGAAACAAAGAAACGCCGCGTAAGAAATAGTAAAAGAATAACAATTTACGTGGATCGTACTTATCCGTCAGCCAACCAGAAAATATCGTTCCGACTACATCAAATACCCCAACTAAGGCCAGCAAGCTTGCCGCAGCAATCTGTCCCATTCCATGATCCATTGCAGCAGGAATGAAGTGGGTTCCCATAAGGCCACTCGTTGAAAGTCCGCAGACAAAAAACGAAGCAACCAAATACCAAAAATCGCGAACCTTGACTGACTCTTTGAGAGTGACAATTGCTAACTTTCCAGCGTTCATGGAATGTTTCTTCGGCGGCTCCCAATCATCAGGTGCACCATAAGGTAGCAAGCCTAAATCTGAAGGACGCTCTCTCAAGAACAACGCGACAATCGGAACCATTATGAGTGCGCCTCCGCCAACGGTAAGAGAAACACTCTTCCAACCGTGGTGGACAGCTAAATAGGAAAGTCCGGGCAAGAAGACCAACTGCCCAGTCGCCGTCGCTGCAGTCAGCAAGCCAATAACAATTCCGCGCCTCTTGACGAACCATCTATTGGCAATCGAGGCAGCAAAGACCAGCGCCATAGACCCTGTACCGATACCGACAACGACGCCCCACAACATAAGCAGATGCCATGGTGATGTCATGAAAATGGTCCCGCTTGCCCCAAGACCCACTGTCATTAAAGCGAGCATGACAACTTTGCGAATTCCAAAACGTTCCATAAGAGCCGCTGAAAATGGCGCAGTTAATCCAAAGAGAAGTACGTTAATCGATACTGCAAGAGAGATTTGATCGCGCGTCCAACCAAAGGACATTTCCAAAGGCATAATCAAGACCGAAGGCGCAGAACGAAAACCTGCCGATGCAACTAAAGTTAAAAAGGTGATGGCAGCAGCAACCCAAGCAGGATGAAACTTCCTAGCTTTTACGGGCTGTGCTTTCAACATTGCGTCAGAGTACAGACAAACGCACCCACACCGCACAATCTGTAGGGATTTCATTGCCATTCATCGGAGCACTTGAAAGCAAAACCTCTGCGCCATGCGGAAGCGAAATCGCTTTACCGAAGTTGACATAGCAAGCGAAATTGCCGGGGCGCGAGAAAGCAATTACTTCAGGACCTGCATCGATCCACTCCATAGTGCCATCGCCTAAGCCTGACTCGCTCTTGCGAATTGCAAGGGCCTTTCGGTACATCGTCAACGTGGAATCTGGATTGTTTTCTTGAGACTCTGCTGCGAAATTTCCCCACGCTGATCCTTGAGGAAGCCACGCATCATCTGGAGTAATTGCAGCATTGGTTGAAAATCCGAAAGCACCCGATGAATCCTTTGTCCATGGCAATGGAACTCGGCATCCATCACGTCCACGATCGGTTCGCAAACTCATCTCCCAACGAGGATCTGTCAATCGATCCTCTGGGATATCGCGTACTTCAGGAAGACCAAGCTCTTCACCCTGATAAACATACGCACCACCAGGAAGAGCCAACATCAGAAGAGCCCCTGCGCGAGCACGCGCAGTTCCGCGAGCAAGGTCAAACTTAGATGCATCACCATGGCGCTCAAGGGTGGTATTTGCATTGCCTGCAAGTAAACCTAAATCAAAGCGATCTACAGAGCGAACCACATCATGATTATTAAATACCCATGATGATGGTGCCCCAACTTCGGCAAGAGCTTCCATTGAGCGATTAATCATCTTTGTTAAATCAGTAGGTGTCCATGGCGAACTCAAGAAATCAAAGTTAAAAGAGTTTGCTAATTCATCGTGGCGCAAATAACGAGCAATGCGCGAGGCTGGACTAACCCATGCCTCTGCAACTGCCATGCGATCTCCTGGATAGGAATCAAGAATTTTGCGCCATTCGCGATAAATCTCGTGCACTCCATCTTGATCCCAGAATGGACGATTCTCTGGTGCCAGCATCTCAGCTTTTGGATCAGCAGCAACGACGTCAGGAAGGCCTTCGGCTTTAATCATTCCGTGTGCGACATCAATGCGGAATCCATCTACTCCGCGATCTAGCCAAAACTTAAGAACGTCAGCAAAGTGCTCCCGAACTTCAGGGTTCTCCCAATTGAGATCGGGTTGTTCTTTTGCAAATAAATGTAAATACCACTGCCCAGGCTTGCCATCGGCTTCAAAAACGCGCTCCCAAGCACATCCACCGAAAACGGCCTGCCAGTTATTTGGAGGTAGTTCACCATGAACACCTTTTCCATCACGGAACATGTAGCGATCGCGCTCCATTGAACCAGGGGCTGCTTTAAGTGCTGCCTGAAACCACACATGCACGTCACTTGAATGATTAGGAACGATGTCAACTAATATTTTCATGCCATTGTCATGCGTTTCTTTTATAAGTCTCTCAGCATCGGCCAAAGTTCCATAATCAGGCTCGATATCCATGTAATCGGCAACGTCATAGCCATGATCATTTTGCGGCGATGGGTACCACGGTGTAATCCAAATTGCGTCAATACCCAACTTCTTTAAATAAGGAAGTCGCGAACGAATACCTTCTACATCGCCCTTACCGTCACCGTTGGCGTCAGCAAATGAGCGAATATAAATCTGATAGGTAACAGCGTCACGCCACCATGGTCGATCGGCGCGAGGTGGAAGGGAAGTTGGCGCAGACATTATTTGTCCTCCGATGGTTTCTCTAGGTAGTTAGATAAGAATTCGCGTTCAATCTCATTGAGTGGTCGAGATTTTTTGGTTTCCATAGAGACCGCCACTTGAACAGTCTTAGCTTTTGAACTGATTACGCCGTTATAGGAGATTTCATAGGCTAATTCAAAAGATGCAGAACCAATCCTTGTCACATAAATCTCGACATCGACTCTAACGCCACCTTCATATAGCGGTTCAATGAAATCTACTTCGGCTCTTGCTACAACCATGTCAGCAAGAATTGGAGTTTCACCTCGTGCCTTGCGCGCATACCAAGTGAAATCTGCACGAGCTTCTTGAACGTAGACCAAGTAGACAGCATTGTTAATATGCCCAAATGCATCCAGGTCTGCCCAGCGAACATCAAGAGTTGTTTTATGACGCATTACCGTGTCAACTTTCTGTAAGTGACGCGGTGCGGACGAGCAGCATCAACGCCAAGTCGCTCAATCTTGTTCTTTTCATATGATTCGAAGTTACCTTCAAACCAGAACCACTTAGATTCACCTTCGTAAGCCAAAATGTGTGTTGCTACGCGGTCGAGGAACCAGCGATCGTGAGATACGACAACTGCGCAGCCAGGAAATTCGAGTAAGGCATTTTCTAGCGAGCCAAGCGTTTCAACATCTAAATCGTTCGTTGGCTCATCAAGTAGCAATAGATTGCCACCCATCTTTAATGTCAAAGCAAGATTGAGACGGTTTCGTTCTCCACCAGAGAGAACGCCTGCTTGCTTTTGTTGATCTGGTCCCTTGAATCCAAATGCTGATACATATGCACGGCTAGGCATTTCAACGAGACCCACCTTGATGTAATCCAAGCCGTCAGAGACCACTTCCCACAAAGTCTTCTTGGGATCGATGCCAGAACGTGACTGATCAACATAGGAAATCTTTACAGTCTCTCCCACTTTAATCTTGCCTGAATCTGGTGTTTCCACGCCCATAAGCATCTTAAAGAGAGTTGTCTTACCTGCACCGTTAGGTCCAATGACTCCAACAATTCCGTTACGCGGCAAAGTAAATGAGAGATCATCCACGAGAAGTCGGTCATCAAATCCTTTAGAGAGATTTTCAACTTCTACAACAATATTTCCAAGGCGGGGTCCAGGTGGAATCTGAATTTCTTCAAAGTCCAACTTACGCATCTTGTCGGCCTCGGCAGCCATCTCTTCATAGCGTGCAAGACGGGCCTTTGACTTTGCTTGGCGTCCCTTTGAATTTTGACGCACCCATTCAAGTTCTTCCGTCAAACGCTTAACGCGCTTGGCATCTTTCTGGCCTTCAATTTTCAGACGCGTTGACTTTGTTTCCAGATATGTCGAATAGTTGCCCTCATATGGATAAGCACGCCCTCTATCGAGTTCCAAAATCCACTCGGCAACATTGTCCAAGAAATACCTATCGTGGGTAATCGCAACAACGGTGCCCGGATATTTACTGAGGTGTTGCTCAAGCCATTGGACTGACTCGGCATCTAAATGGTTTGTTGGCTCATCGAGCAAGAGAAGATCTGGTTGCTGCAATAGCAATTTGCAAAGCGCAACGCGCCGGCGTTCTCCGCCCGAGAGAACTTTTACATCGGCATCAGGTGGTGGACAACGAAGCGCATCCATCGCTTGTTCTAATTGTGAATCTAGATCCCATGCATTGCGGTGATCTAACTGCTCTTGAAGATTGCCCATCTCGGCGAGCAATTTGTCGTAATCAGCATTGGGGTCTCCCATTTCATCGCTGACTGCATTAAATCTGGCCATGAGCGCCATAGTTTCGGCAACGCCTTCTTGGACATTTTCTAATACGTTTTTCTCATCATTTAATGGAGGCTCTTGTAACAAAATACCCACTGTGTAGCCAGGTGATAAGAATGCTTCACCATTTGATGGTTGTTGCAATCCGGCCATAATTTGTAGGACCGTTGATTTACCCGCTCCGTTGGGTCCTACGACGCCGATCTTGGCTCCAGGATAGAAAGCCAGGGTTACGTCATCGAGAATGACTTTTTCGCCGTGCGCTTTGCGCGCCTTCTTCATCGTATAAATAAACTCGGCCATGGAATGAAACCTTAGTGGCTAGAGTCGCTAGACTCCGTATCGACAAAAAGATCTACATGCGCCTGTAGCTCAGTCGGATAGAGCACCCGCCTTCTAAGCGGGTTGTCGCAGGTTCGATTCCTGCCAGGCGCACTTATTTAACACTTTTGTTGCACCATTTTCTGCAAATAGGCGGAATTGATAACGCAATCGTTAACTCTGAGAAACGAGAAAAGCGGCCGGCTTTCGCCGACCGCTCTCCCTCGTGGAGGTAATACATTGCTGTGGGAAGTGAATTAACCGATCTTTGCAATCTGCGCTACGTCAACTGCGAGAAGTGGACCAGTGATGGTCGTGTACTCGAGGGCTGGATTAGTTGATGGGCACTTAGGGTTCAAGATGTAGTTAAGAAGAGCTTTAACTTCTGTTGCTTTCTTTGTCTTGGTATCAACGAGCGCGTAAGAAACGATACCTAGTGGGTAGGCGCCGGCATTCTTAGTCGCATAGTCGAATGTCAAGATTCCGTTTGCATCAACTGTTGCAGCTCCTAGGAATGCTGCAGTTCCGCCAGCATCAGGTGCTTGGAAGTTACCGGCTGCATTTTGAATGTTTGCTACTTTCAAACCATTTGAAGCAGCATAGTTCTTTTCTGCGTAAGTAATTGAGTACGGAGACTTAGCTGCAAGGGCTGAAACAGCTGCTGATCCTGATGCACCCACTATGCGTCCAAGGTTTGCAATGTCATTAAGCTTACCTGGGAAACCATTAGTGAATGTGTCATTGCCCGATTTTGTCCAGACGGCTGGAGCCATTCCGTGCAAGAACGATGTGAAGTTTCCTGAAGTTCCTGACTTATCTGAACGATAGATAACGGTGATCTTCTGATTTGGCAAAGTGTAATAAGACTTTACGTTGCGAGTGTTAAGAACAACTGGCTTTCCAGCTTTATCCTTCACAACTTGACCATCTTTGTCTTTCTTGAAGTTCACGACTGTTGTTGTACGGTTGTTATCAGCAACAATTGCTGGGTCATTCCACTTGGTGATTGTTCCGCCGAAAATACCAGCAACAGTTGCAGGTGAAAGATTAAGCACCTTTGAGCTGCTGAGCTTGTACATAACCGCGATTGGAGCTGCAACTACTGGAATGTGGATTACTGTTGCAAGACGTGATGCAGCTGTGTGAGGTGAGTCAGAGAAGTTGACATCGCCGATTCCGTTATCTGAAGCTGTGCGTCCTGCTCCTGAACCGCCACCTGAATATGTGAATGTGCTTCCAGGGTTATCAGTTGCGAATCCTGCTTTGCATGCATCGATCAAAGGAATTGGAAATGTTGCTCCGGCACCGGTCAATTTTTCCGCAGCGGATGCAGGTTGTGCGGCGAAGAGCGCAATTGCTGTAGCAATTGCTGCGATCTTCAAGTTACGTGAAATCTTCATGTACTTCCCCTCGTAGTGTTTATTTGATTACGAGAGAAAGGTACAAATCCCACCTGAACGGGTTGGAGTGAAACTCCAAACACTAATTGACCACTAAGTGAACAATTGGTGTTGGTTTAACCAAAACGCCCCGTGACGTAATTCTCTGTTCGCTTATCTTTGGGTCTAGAGAAAATCTCGCCAGTCGGACCCACTTCAACAAGTGACCCTGGACCGCCATCGGATAGGAAGAATCCTGTGTAATCCGAGACGCGGGCAGCTTGTTGCATATTGTGTGTAACGATGATGATGGTCATGGATGAGGAAAGATGCGAAATAGTCTCTTCGATCTTGAGAGTTGAGCCTGGGTCAAGAGCAGAACATGGTTCGTCCATCAATAAGACTTCAGGACGCACAGCAAGAGCACGTGCAATACATAGGCGCTGTTGCTGACCACCGGAGAGGGATCCACCATGAGCCTTAAGGCGATCTTTTACTTCATTCCATAGTCCTGCGCGCTCGAGACATTCCTGCAAAAGGTCATCCTTGTTCTCAATTTTGATTTGAGCCAACTTCAATCCAGCAAGCACATTTTCCGCGATGGTCATGGAAGGGAATGGATTTGGTTTTTGGAAAACCATACCGACTTTCAAACGAATCTTCGTTACGTCAGTTCCACTTGCATAGATATCTTTGCCATCAAGAAGAACTTGTCCTGCCATTGCGGCACCAGGAATAAATTCATGCATTCTGTTGAGGGTGCGAATGAAGGTTGACTTTCCGCACCCTGATGGGCCAATCAGCGCCGTGACAGTGCCCGACCAGAAATCAAGTGAGATGTCATCAAGTACATGCTTGTCGCCAAACCAAGCATGAATTCCGCGCGCTTCTAAGCCGACACCCATCGGATGAGAACCTGGTACTCGCCCAGCTGTTGCAGAACTTGCAACAGAGGCCAATGAGGATGTCAGTGGCTTGGTTTCCATGTTCTCATTCTCGCTTTCGGTGGGTTCGGTCATCGACTCGTCTTTCTCTCACTTAAGAAACGTGCAGTTACAAATAGGATCAAAACGATAACGATGAGAACGAAAATTCCGGCCCATGCTCGGGTCACAGATTCAGCAGATCCAACGGCAAAAGATTTCCAAATATAGAAAGGTAGAGAACCCATTGGTCCGCTAAATGGATTGGCGTTGACGGTTTCGCCGCCGCCAGTGAGCAGAACAATTGGCGCAGTTTCACCAGCCACACGTGCAATTCCGAGGATAACTGCGGTTACTAAACCTGTACGGGCAGCAGGCAAAACAACCATTGCAACTGTGCGCCATTGCGTCCCACCTAATGCAACACCGGCTTCGCGGAGATCGTTGGGAATTAAAAGTAGGACTTCTTCTGAGGTACGTGCAATCGTTGGAATCATAAGAATCGAAAGCGCCAAAGATCCGACAAATCCGGAATAGGCCTTAGTCAACGGATAAACAATTGCCGAGAGAATAAATAGACCAGCAACAATTGATGGGACGCCGCTCATCGCCTGCACTAGGAAACGAATCGGACCAGCGAAGCGCCCTTTTATTTCCGTGAGATAGAGAGCTGTAAGAATGCCAATCGGCAAACTAATAACTAATGCAATTAAAACCAATATTGATGTGCCAGTTAAAGCGTGAAGTAATCCGCCTTGGTTAATTGGATCATTCACGCTATTCATCTTCATATCGTGGGTTAATAGTCCCCAGTGCAGGCCTCCTCGGCCACGGTTAAATACAGTTACCAAAATGCTTAAGATCGGCAGGAGTGCAACCACTAATCCCAATGTAACCACGCCCCGCGCAATCGCATCTTTACCTGCAGAGATTCCTCTACTAGCAAGATGGATAAAGAAATCTGCAGCGATATAAATGATGAAGTACAGAGCGAAGTAAGCCAGTTTTCCCTTGAGTGGCGTGATTGCTACCAGACCGTAAGTGGCAATTGCTGAACCAACGATTGTTGCAGCATTGATAGCACGCTCTTTAGGTGTAGCCAGCCAAGGTTTTTGCGGCTTAATAGCTGTAGGAGTGCTCATCGGCCGGACTTCCCTGTGCGCTTAACAATAAAGTTGGCAATTGAATTGACAATGAGTGTGAGTAAAAAGAGAACTAAGCCTGCTGCCATTAGCGCTTTGATTTCTGCCGGACCAGCATCTCCGAACTTTAGGAGAATCATTGAGGCCACATTTCCACCCGCACCAACAAGTATGTGCCAATTAACCTGATAGACGATATTGAGAACGGTGTACACGGCAACCGTTTCTCCCATTGCGCGTCCGAGGCCCAACATCGCCCCTCCAACAACACCACTTCGTCCGTACGGAAGAGCTACTGCCTTGATCATGGCCCACCGTGTTGCACCTAATGCATATGCAGCTTGAACGCGATCAAGTGGAGTCTGTGAAAAGATCTCTCGGGCAACAGATGTGATAATCGGAATAATCATTACTGCCAAAACCACTCCAGCTACAAATGGTGAGCGAGTGAAAACTGGAACTTCCATTTTAAAAAATGGAATGAAACCTAAGTACTTATGGAGAAGTTTTCCCCAGTATTCAACAGAAGGCATTAAGACGAAGAAGCCCCACAATCCAAAAAGGATTGACGGAAAAGCTGCCATTAAATCTATTACAGCAACCATAAATTTCTTCAACCGTGGCGATGCATAAAAATTGAGGAAGAGAGCCGAGAAAACCGAAATAGGCACTGCAATAACTACTGCGACTAGAGAACATAAAATTGTTCCGATGAGCATGGCCGCAATTCCAAATTTCGTCTGGTCAGCGATCATGTTTCCTGCATCGTCTGTAATCAAAGCCCATTCACTGCCTGTAATAAAATAGAAACCTTGCGAGCGCAAAACCGAGAAGCCTTGATAGGTCAGGAAAGCAAATATGAGGCCTAGGATTACAAGGGAGGAAAGACCACCACTTGTTACGACCCCACGAAATACGCGATCTGAAAAACGCGGGACACTCGTTAGCTCACGCGGTGGCGGAGGCGACTTCATAGGTTCGACGAGTGTTTGGCTCACGGGGCAATCCTGTTGCTAATTGCCTGAAATTAGGTGATTTCAAGGTTACGAGAAGGTGAACGAGCGATGAAAAGAAGTAGTTCGCTAATGCGCTCCTATGACCTAAAGTTCATCCATGGCAAATGAATCTGCGCACCTAATCTGGATCGATTGCGAAATGACTGGCCTCTCCCTTGAGAATGACGCCCTAGTCGAAATCGCCGTATTGGTCACCGACTCCGACCTCAACATTGTCGGTGATGGAGTAGACCTAGTTATCCATACAAGCACCCATCAATTGGCTCAAATGAATGACTTTGTGACAAAGATGCACACCGATTCGGGATTAATAACTGAAATCCCTCATGGCACAACTCTCGTCGCGGCGGAAGATGCCATCATCGCCTACCTTGAAAGCGCATCCACTCAGGCAGGGAAATCCCCTTTGGCCGGCAACTCCGTGAGCGTAGATCGAAGCTTCATCGCCAGAGATATGCCTCGACTCAATGATTACCTGCACTACAGGACAATCGATGTTTCCTCTATCAAAGAATTGGCACGCCGTTGGCACCCACGGGTGTATTTCAACTCCCCTGCAAAGACTGGTAACCACAGAGCCTTGGGAGATATCCAAGATTCCATCAACGAACTCAAGTACTACCGCGAAGCGATATTCGCCCCAGCCCCAGGTCCGGAGACCGAACTCCTGCGAGAAATCGCGCAGAAATACTCAGCAAGTGAGCCTCAATAAAACGAATGTGAGCAGGGCCGTTGGTGCAGGTAGTATGTGCCACGCATGGTGGACGTAGCTCAGCTGGTAGAGCACCCGGTTGTGGTCCGGGATGTCGCGGGTTCGAGCCCCGTCGTTCACCCCAAGCTTTTCCCCTCTATTGAGGTATTTGATTGACAGGAGCACGCCATGGATATGACTTTCGATGTCATTGTTGAGATTCCCGCAGGTAGTCGAAACAAATATGAAGTCGACCATGAAACCGGCAAGATCCGATTAGACCGCATGCTCTTCACATCAACTCGTTATCCATGGGATTACGGATTTGTTGATGACACCCTTGGTCAAGATGGAGATCCATTAGATGCGCTAGTCATGTTGGATGAACCAACATTTCCTGGATGCGTTGTTAAATGCCGCGTTATCGGAATGTTTCGCATGACCGATGAAGCCGGTGGAGATGACAAGTTGCTCTGTGTGCCAGCTGGCGATGTTCGCAAAGAACATCTTCGCGAAATTACTGACGTGCCCGAATTCGATCGCCTTGAAATCAAGCACTTCTTTGAGGTCTACAAAGATCTAGAGCCAGGCAAAAGCGTTGAAGGTGCGATGTGGGTTGGGCGCGAAGAAGCTCAAGAGGAAATCCGCAATTCATATGCACGTTATGACGCAACGCCTCACTAACCCTTTGGAATAAGCTCTCCAGGGCACTTACTCAAGATTGCTGCAATGGCAACTTTCTCTGCGCTCGTCATCCATATTGCATTTTTTGCTTTGACTGCCACTTGCCTTGCCACATATTTGCATCGATAACTCTTGAGCGGCGGTAACCATGTGGCCGCATCTCCATCACTCTTTTGAGAATTGAGGCGACCCATCACTGCCAACAAATTCAATGGATCATTTGCAAAAGCGGTGCGCTTTTCAAGAGTCAATTTGAAGGCTCCCTTTTGCCAAGCATCTGAAAGGGCAACAACATGATCTATCTGAACATCCAAACTCGTACCAACTCCACGAGTGAATGGAACGGCGCTTCCCGAATATGGATCTCGTAAAATCCCAGATTCAACCATGCAATTGTGGGTCCCTGGCCGATAAACAACTGCAACTAAATCTCGAGTCAGAATATCGTTTCGCGTATCGCACCCGTTATGGTCGACATCAGTCCATGCCGGGCCAAATTGTGCTCGGGAATAGCCCGTCTTGGGAGCTCGACCTTTGACCACAATTTGCTCTAGCACCTTGGATGCCACGGATTCCTGCTTCAAGGCAACCGCTGTGGAAGCAGGGGTACCTGTGAATAGTAGGATTGGGATCAGCAAGGGGCCAAAAACCCGCATCCGCATATGAGTCACGTAACATATGGTGGTGCCATGAGCGTGGCTAAACAAAGACCGCCACGCTGATAGGGTCTGACCCGCACGTTATGAAGTTCGGCGTTCTTAGCTCAGTTGGTAGAGCAGGTGACTCTTAATCACCGGGTCGGGGGTTCGAGTCCCTCAGGACGCACTCACGATTTATTTTCTATTCGGCTTGCCACCATCGATCCTAATTAGAGGAATACTCTCGCTCAATGATGCATAAGAACTTAACCCAAGCGCGGTAACACAAGCATGACAAAAACAAGATTGGCCCTCCTTCTCATAGGAGTATCCATTGTCGCTAACACCACTTACTTCTCCTCCGCCCAGGCAGCAGCAGTGTGCACTCGATCTCCCGATGCCCCGGTGGTCACTTTCATATATCCAGAATCTGGAAGCGGGCCAATCTTCACTTCCACTCCAGCAATAACTGGTGAACTGGCAACATCAATGTCCATTGGCTATAGCGCGCTACCGAAAAACAGATCTGACTTCGACAAGTGGACAAATTTACCGTGGATAGATATTTCGGATGTAAGAAAAAGCTTCATACTGGATTCGAACTCGTTGGGACTCATTGATCCATCGAAAATATTTGTATACAGCTGGGCAGCAAATTCCTGTGGTACTTCGGCTCCAGCGATGATGCCTGTAATTCTATTTACTCGTGCAGCGCAGAAACTACAAGTTAACGATGCTGACTATGGTGGAGAATCAATCAAATTAATACCCGGTCAAGCAGAGATTAGAAGTGATTCGAATCTTCCATTAGCCGGCGTATTGCAAACACCAAAAATCTGCACCGTAGCAGCGGGCGTAAGAGGCGCTTCCAATTATTTAACGGTATACCCGCTTTCTGAAGGTGAGTGCAAAGTTCTGGTATCAAATCCAGGAACCGAACAGATCGAATCGCTTTCTCAGGTTATTACAATTACCTTCGCGAAAGCTCATCAATACCTGTCAGTTACCTACAACGGTGCAAATAACGTCGTCGATACCGGAAGCATTATGACTGAAGGCGGCGGAGTCATGGATATCGTCGGAAAATATCCAAGTCCGGAGATGGGATCGGGACACATTTCAACTAAGGACTCTCTGGTCTCTTCCACTCCAGGCATTTGCACAGTCAGGGTCTCTAAAGACCTCGCTCAATTCAAGGTTGTCGGTTACAACATTTTCGCTCATGGGCAAGGAGCCTGCACGTTGCGTTATAAGAGTGCAGCTAACACTCAGTATTTAGCAGCGAATACAACTCTCAAATTCACATTTAAGAAATTGAAACAACATATGAATGTCTTCACCAAAAATCAACGGCTTTGGTGTACTCGCGTTCTTAATGAAGTTTTAGAACTCTTGGATATCCCTTATAAAACGTTGAGTGGGAAGCCCAATGTTTGCCCACTTGGATATATAAAGGATGAGACTCCTTAGTCGCATGCAATGGCCTACTAACTAAAGCGCTCCTCAAATACCTAATGAGTCCTAGGTGACTATTTCCCCTTACTCCATACTTTAGAAGTGTAAATAATTGGCGGCACCATTAAGCCGAAGGCAACACCACCGCATAATAACTTCACCCAAATAGGCGCGTTGGTCGTTCCTTCTTCATAACCTAAGAATGCATACAAAGCTTCACCGGCTACCATGCCAGCCACGAAACCAACCGGAATTAAGCCTATGGAAATAACTTTCTTGTTCATTTCTACACGACCTCTCTAGGCTGCCGCTTCGTACTTACGTTAATTATCCAACACGCTAACCTCAGTCGTCTATGGTAATCATGATTCTCTAAAGTATTTTTAGAGCCTGGATTAAAGAAAAAGCCTTACAGAAACTTGATCAGGAGTTGCTTGTCACTCTTGATTGATGTGCTTCACTAAGTCCCAAACGGCGCCATAACAAGTATGCGAAAACAAGTATTACCGGAAGCATCAGATATCCAGCAACAAATCCTGCGTTATCAAAGACTATTGCCAGAACAAATGGTGACAATCCATATGAAAATGCGGTACCCATCATGTACCGGGAAATTCTGTAGGAGGGATCAGGAAATCCCTCTGACACTTGAAAGACGCCTGAGACAAAAAGTGGTGAGCTTCCTGCACCAGCGATGAACAAGCCAGCCATTGTTATCGAAGGAGAATTTGTAATACAAATAACTGCAACTCCAACAAAATAAAAGAGGATAGCCAGATGCATGATTCTTTTGACCCTAAGATTGAGAATTGCCAGTCCAATGCGGCATCCAGCAATCGAAATGCTCAAAAGAGCCGAACCAAAAGCACCCAATGCCACGCCTGCGCCTCGGCTGATTAATAAGTCAATTGCCCAAAAGCCAACCCCTATGTCAAGAAATGACATCATCAGTCCCAATAGGAATATTTTGTACTTAACGCCTTGATCTGTGGAGTTAGTAACTACCGTGCTCGCCTTTACAGGAGCAACGATAAATTTAACTCGCCAAATCATAAATAGAGATATTGGCGATAGAAGTACTGCACCGATAAAAATCGGTAGCCTCCAACCTAAGTCTGCATGGAGGGACACGCTCATAAAGAAGATCGCGCTGGCACCTACAGCCGCTTGGATTCCGCTCTGAATGAAAATTCTACGTAGTGAAGGTTTATCGTCGTGAGAAATTTCGGCCAAACTTATTGCGTTCACAATTGTTTGCGAGAGGGCAGCAATTCCACAGCTTGGGATAGTGATCCAAATGGACTGGCCAAGAAGGAGTCCCAAAGAGCCTACTAATATGACAAGAATCGATAATCGCATCACAATCTCACGACTGAGCTTCTCCACAAGTCGACCTGCAAAAAGAGCGCCGAGGACTGCGCCAAGACCCGTTGAAATACTATGAAAACTGGCCAACGTACGGCTGATTCCAAAATCGATTCTGATGAGGGGTATGGCAGTGCCAGCCGCCCACAACAAGTAGGAACCAAAAGCTGCTTGAAACATTAGTGCTTGAAAGGTGCTCGGGCGCCGCATCACATTTGCCACCATAGTGGGTTATCCCCCCGTGACCTGGTATCTATAACCGGAAATAGGAGAGTCGGATGCAAATGAGCCCAGTAATAAACATTTGAGAGGGCTAATCAAGGCAAGTCGCTATCGCACTTGGTTACAACTCAAGGCGTGTTTATATCTTTTCTGTCGAATACAACAACTGCCATCACAAGTAAAACAACTCCGCCTGCCAGCAATTTTAGAATTCCAGGAACATCAAATCCGTTAAACAGCGGCAAAGAGCCCAATCCCCATTGCATCGGGTTGTAAGGAGTAATGGAGTCGAAGTTTTCCACCAATGCTGAGAGTGAATAGATCAAGAATGTCACAAGAGCAATTCCCGTTACGACACCGACGGCAGCGCCTTTTCGTCTACTAAAGGCTCCCACCACGAAAGATATTCCAGTAAAAAAGATTCCAAGAGAGATGCTGGAAAATGTCGCAGCAAGAAGTTTATCGGACGCTATTTCCATATCTACGCGTCCTCTTAAAATTAAAATCAATGCCATTGCTAAGAATCCTAGGATTGAAATAGCAGAAACTGTGGCTAATATTTTGGAGATTAATATCCGCGTCCTAGAAATAGGCAGTGTGAAAAGTAAGTCAGCCGTACCTTCGTCCTCCTCCTCAGCCGTTGCTCCGGCCCCCCACGTGGCGCCGACGGCGATGATGAGTAGCGGGATCATCATGCTGTAAAGCTCTGTGGAAAGAAATCCAGGGCCAGATGTGTAATCCTGCATACGAAATATTTTGCGAATAGTGTCAGGGAACGTATCCAAGAAACTCTGCATCGTTGATTTATTCTTTGAAACACTGGGGAATATAGACATCTGAATTACGATTAAGAACGTCAAAGTCAGGGTCCATGCAAGGCAACTCTTCCAGTGGTCCCGCCATGTTTTCAAGAACAGAATTCTCATCGCGATCCTACAAAATCCATAAAAATCTCCTCTAGGGATGACTCTTGTGTCCGAACTTCCGTGACGTTGAGTTCTACGGCACGCCTGAGAAGTTCATACTCAGATCCGCTAACAACGCATTTCAGGGCACCATTTACAATCGTGATTTCTTCAATGTTTTTCACAGCTTCGAAATCGCTATAACTGACTGGCTTATCGAAGATTAGATCTACCTTCTTCCGTGCCTTATTCTTCAGCGCAGCAATCTCATCAATGAGAACGATTCTGCCTTTATCAATAATCGCTATTCGGTGGGCTAAATGCTCGACTTCACTCAACACGTGTGACGAGAGAATTACAGAAGCACCACGTTGAATCGTTTCATCGAGTAATTTCTCAAATTCTCTCTGGACCAAGGGATCAAGGCCGCTTGTTGGTTCGTCTAAGAAGAGGACATCTGGCGAGTGCATAAAGGCTTGGACCACACTTACCTTCTGTCGATTTCCCTTTGATAACCCACGAATCTGTTGCTCAAGGTCTAAATCTAATCGTTCGCCAAGATTCAAGATTGCCGAACTCAAATCCAGATTGCGCATTCCTGCAATGAATTGCAGATACCCACGGGCAGTGTAATTATCATATGTTGCTGCAATGCCTGGGAGGTAGCCGATTCTCCTACGGAGTTCAGAATTGGGTTTCAATGCATCCACACCGAGTATCTGCGCGTTACCGCTCGTAGCCTTGATAAGTCCCAACACTGTGCGAATAGCTGTCGTTTTCCCTGCTCCGTTTGGGCCAAGAAAACCGAAGACCTCTCCACGATAAACGTCGAAAGTTACATCTTCGATGCCGCGAGTGGTTCCATAGTATTTTGTTAAATGCTCGAACCTCACAGTTACCTCACGTTCGTTAGTGAAGTTCATACAATCCCCCGACCTAATAATTCCGCCATGGCGCTTTGGTTTCTTACTAGTTCAGCCCATGCCGATGCTCATCGAACCATCTGCGCGCCAATGCCAAGATTTCTGGTTCCGACATGGCATCAAGGTTTGTATCAATCGCATCAACAACTTTCTCCGCGATCAGTGGATGTTTTCTTTCTAAATACTGAACCAAGTGCATCATTTCACTGGCTTTTCCGTGACCGTGACCAATCAATAGAATTTGGCCAGCACCATTGATGGCCTGTGAGATATTCTCAAAGTAAATTCCTGTTTCGTGTTGCTCACCAGAGCCCTTAATATTTGGATCAAGACGGAAATGTCGCCTATCCTCTTTTACCGGTGCGAAAATTTTCTCCGGCTTGCTACCTTTTTCTATTCCCGTTGCCCAAATATGAGTTTCGTTGTGAGTAACTGTCAGAACGATAAATTTTCCAGCGATGTCAGTCATTGGACGCCTCTTTCAAAGGTTGATATTTCACGATAGAGCAAAGTTTTCTCAGCGAAAAGACTTAAGAAATGGGTTAGCACTTAACTGACGGTGAGATCAGGCACTACAAGAAATTGAAGAAGATAATGTTTGAGCACAGACAAAGGCCCTCGAACCGTGGGCTCAAGGGCCTTTGCCTATGTCGCATCCTTAATCGCTGAAGGTTAAACCCTATTTAGCTTGAGGCCGACGATGAACCCCTGCACAACTACCAACTCAGTTGCCTAAGTTTGGCTCGCGACGTGATGCCCGACTCGAATCTCTGTTCCCCAATTCCCATATCGTCCTATGTTTATCGCTTATTACTAAGCGATTAGAACTGTTTACTGATCCGAATCTTAATTATCTAGATCGTGGATCCAAATAACTAAGACAAGTAATTTCTACTCCTGTGCAGTTTTATCCGTCAAGAGATTTCAAAAAAAATCCTAATCTTGGGGGGTTAATTCTCAATGCTGCAGAATCCGATATCTCATGCCTTCTCCGCCGCCCGATATTTCTGGTTTTGTAAACTGCTCTAAGAGCACTCCACCGTTTTTAAGTATCACTTGTTGCGATGCAAGATTATCTATATTCGTTGTGACTTCCACAAAAGGCATATTTAAAGGCTCTATTTCAATTAGCATCTGTCGCAGTGCTTCTGTTGCATAACCAAGTCCACGCTTCCAAGGAAAGACTGCATATCCAATATGACCAAGGCAATGGGGCGGCAGTTCGGTGCTTCCCTTCTTCCATCGGAAATTAATTGTTCCGCAAACTTCCCCGTCCCACATCCACCGATAAAAACCCGGTAGGCGCGGAACTGATGCGCCATTTGGCAATTTAATATTCCCGGCAATCCCCTCTGGGTCATCAAGCTTTGCAATAAAAGCTGGAATATCTTTTACGGTTTCGTCGAGGTCTTCAATTTCGCTCTTATAGAAAGTTTCCTCAGGCATGGCAGACAGCCGAACTAATGCCGAACGATAACTTTCGAAGTGTTGGGCTTCGGGTTTGATGAGAAGCAAATTCGACTACTTCTTCTTGTATCCCGTTGGGCACTTTGGTTTTGTACCAGAAACCTTCTTGGTCTTTTTAGCTTTAACGCACGTAATAGTTGTTCGCGAGTTCGCTAATTGTTCAAGATTTGTGATCATGACTTGAAATTCGCCTGTTTCTTCATCGGCGTAACTGTCCATCGCATCCAAATCTGATGTTGCGCTAAGCATGCTTGCATCAATGACTCGTCGCACCTCGTTATAGTCTTTCAAGATAATGTCGATATTCAAAAGTACGTAAGAGTCTACGGGGTGTTTCTTCTTGACTGCCATGATACGTGCGTATTGAGCATCGAACATAGGATTGTATTTACCTTGGATGAAGGTAACTTGGTCTGCCCTAGACAGCGTAGGTGTTACGGATTCTGTCGAGGTAGGTGTCGGTGTTGGATCATCAGCAACAGCCTGATTGGTTCCGAGAATCGCCAGTGAAAGCACTAATGTGAAAAGTCTGCGGCTAAGTTTCATGACTTGAGATTACTCAATGTAACAACCAAAATTCAGGCTAAAAGCCAAGAAGTGATGCTTCACACCCCCTCATTTGCACTACTTTCTTCTAATCTGAGATTCCAAACTAGAGTCAGGGGATGAGAAGAGATACCTGGCACCGGTATGCCCACATCCCAACCCCGATTTATCTTCTTTCCCTCATTATTGCCATGCCATGGATTAGGCAGAGTTCTGACCCTAAATGGATTCTCGTCCATCTTCTCCTTTTGGGGGCAATAACAAACCTAATTTTCGTATGGAGTTCTCATTTCACTTTCACTATGTTGCGCCTTCCTGCGACCAGCGATCGCAAACCTTATTTAGTCCGCGTTATTTTTCTAAATGTTGGAGTCGTTTTAATAATCACGGGAAAGATTCAGGAAATCAAATTCCTGATGGTATTGGGCGCCGTATTAGTCGTCATCAGCGCAAGCCTTCACGCCCAATCACTCTTTAAGCATATGTCTAAAGCACTGCCATCTCGCTTCAAGAGAATTCCTCGCTTCTATATCGTTAGTGCGCTCTTCCTGGTTCTTGGAGGAACCTTAGGAGGATTTCTCTCACAAGGGTTAAAAGGCGAAACTCAATATCAACTCCTATTTGCACATTACTCAGCGAATATCTTCGGTTGGATTGGCATTACCGTGGCCGGGACACTCATTACTTTAATTCCAACAATGTTGCGGACTCAATTGCCAGTGCTTGCTGAGAGGCGGGGCTATAAGTCTTTTCCCTGGCTAGTTCTCTCGACACTGCTCATGATGTCAGGTGCGCTGTCAGATCGGCGAATGCTCTCAGCTGGCGCAGTTCTCATGTTTATGGGTGCTTGGCTCTACCTCTTATCTCCGCACTTTTCACTGCTTCTTAAGAGAAACAATCCTTTCTCAATTCTTAGCACTTTCTCGTCCAATGCTTGGTTGCTGATCTCAGCGTTATCTCTTGCAATTGACCTTATAACTGAGTCAACATGGAAGGTAGTTAATCATCGCGCCGAATCCCTAATCTTCATGCTCGGAATTGGTTTCGCTCTGCAGATAGGGCTTGGGGCGCTTTCATACCTGATTCCAGTTGTACTTGGCGGTGGCCCTGAGAATGCGCGAATGAATGTTGCAGTTTCGGAGCGTTTCAAATCTTTGCGACTGATATTTCTTAACGTGGGTCTTTTTTTACTGATAACAAATCTATCTCGATCAATATTCTTATTTGGTGGGGCCCTTATTGCACTATCTCTCATGGTGAATCTTTTATTATTAGGTTCTCTGCGTCCTGCCAAACGTTCTTAGTATCTCAATTCTCCACTCGAGCGGGAAGTTTTAATCTAAGAGCAAAGAAGCTTACGGTAGCTAGACCAATTACCAAGCCCGCGATCCAGACCCATTCCAAACCTGCACCTAGCAAAGTCCCTGCCACCATCGGCCCAATAATTGCCGCAATCTGCCAGCTGTTCGCTGATGCTGAGTTGTATCGGCCGCGTAAATGGATAGGTGCCAACTGATTCACTATCGATGGCATAACTGGTGACCAAACCATCTCGCCCATTGCAAATATCAATTGGCAGATGATTATCATTAAAATTGCCAAGCCTGAAATCAAACCTGATAACGCAAGGGCAACCCAGGCTCCAAGCCACAGTAACGCAGCAAGAGCAATTGATTTTGCTCTATCGAATTTCTGAAGTTTCTTAACTACCCACAGTTGAAAGAGCGCGATAAAAATTGTATTGGCTGCATATGCCCACGCGATATTCGACGGTTTAACGTGCGCAACTAACGTGGCGAAAGAGGCAAACCCAACTTCCAGCTGTGCGTAGCCCAACAAGGTCGTAGCAGTTGCAACAATCCACACCTTTACAAACACGCGATCTTGCAATACTTCAGACCATCCACCAGAGCGCTCGGAGTTCTCTTTTCTCTCTTGCTTGCTGCGCCTCCCAACATCTCTGAGGAACAGCGCAACTATCAGATAGACGAAATAGGAGATTCCATCACCGCGGAATAACCATTCGAAAGTATGTGGCTGAGTGAGAGAAACAAAAGCTGAAGAAATAATTCCGCCTATGCCAATTCCAAGGTTAAGCAATGCAAATTGAGAACCGAAATAACGTTCCCTTTGTGCATCCGTTGTTAATTCAGTTGCGATTGCACTTTGACTAGGCCACATTGCAGATTGGCCGATTGCACAAATTGACATGACCAAGAATCCGCGGCTAGCTGTATGGACTGATGACTGTTCAAAATAGCCAATTCCGGAGACTACAAGCGACACGAGCAGAACAGGCTTGGGTCCCCAATGGTCAATGAGATTGCCAATTAATGGAGAGACAGATAGGGATACAAGCGCACCGAAGCCAACAATTACACCTGTAATTGCCGAACTAATCCCACGAACATTATGAAGATAGACGAACAAATAGGGCAAAACTAAACCATTGCCAATTGCGGATAAGAGCACTCCCATTAATAAAACTCTTGCCTGGAATGAAAGATGTTCAGGGGTTTTTGCTGATCCAGGCATTCGTGAAGTTTACTGCCTTTAACAGCCTATTCGTTGGGGTATTTGACGCCCGTTTGAGAACGAATATCGTCCATCACTTTCATAATGGCGACAGTCTCACTGAGAGACATAATGGGGCTTTCCTTAAATCCAGAATTAATACACTCTTCAACATGAATTGCTTGGTATTGCATACCGCGACCTTCAATCTTCTCTTCATAACGCAAGAGAACATTGTTATCCACGTCGAAAACAGTAAATGGAACCTGCTCGTAGAATGAGCGTTCAATTTCAATGCGACCTTTTGTGCCATGAATCGTCGCTGAAACTGGCCCCGCAGTAACCATGCTTGTTTCCAAGATTGCATGGCTTCCGTCTTCATACTCAAAAATCATAGAAGTTATTTCGTCTACTCCTCGATCGCTTAAAGTCGCTTTCCCTGTGACGGCTTTTGGTAAGCCGAGAACGCGAACGGCAAGAGAGATTGGATAGATTCCTAGATCCAATAGTGCGCCACCGCCGAGTTCGGGATCAGAAAGACGAGGAGCTTTAGTAACCGGCAGGTATTGACTGTGATCTCCGTAGACAATACGTGGTTTACCAATGTCTCCTTGGCTTAAGACTTTAAAAACCTCAACCATCGTGGGCAAGAAGCGAGTCCACATTGCTTCCATGACAAAGACGCCTTTGTGCTTTGCGGCCTCTTGTATAGCAATTGCTTGCTTGGCATTGAGAGTGAAGGGTTTCTCCAAGAGGAGATGCTTGCCAGCCTCGATAACAAGCAGGGCATCACGCTCGTGGAAATTCTGAGTCGTTGAGACATAGACGATATCTACTTCAGGGTCAGCAACAAGTGCTGCATAGTTTTCGTGCCGATTGGGAATACCGAATTTATCGGCAAATGCATTGGTGCGGGCAAGGTCACGAGTTGCAACAGCCTGAATCTTCAATCCTGCGATCTGAAAATCGGTAGCAACTGTGGGCGCGATGCCCCCTGCCCCAAGAAATCCCCAACGAAGTTCTTTAGACATGAATGCGCCTTTCTCTATTGCCAGCCAATCAAGCGTTCTGAGGGAATCCTAGATTTATGCCACCATGACTTGGGTCAAGCCAGCGACTAGTGATTGCTTTGCCTTGAGTGTAAAAGTGAACACCTTCAGCGCCATGTGCTTTGGTATCGCCCATGAGCGAGTTCTTCCATCCGCCGAATGAGAAGTATGCAACTGGAACTGGAATGGGAACGTTAATACCAATCATTCCCACTTCAATTTCCTGCTGGAAACGACGAGCAGCGCCACCATCGTTAGTGAATATGGCAGTTCCATTGCCAAATGCTCCACTATTAATGAGAGCAACGCCTGCTTCGTAGGACTTCACGCGCACGATTGAGAGAACTGGTCCAAAAATTTCATCGGTATAAACCTTTGATGTCGTTGGAACATTATCAATAAGGGTAGGTCCAAGCCAGAAGCCATTGGAATCCCCATCAATTTTAGTATCGCGACCATCTACAACAACCGTTGCACCATCTGCTTTAGCGATATCGATGTATGAAGCAACTTTGTCACGGTGGACTTTAGTAACAAGTGGTCCCATGTCACACGATCTGCGTCCATCTCCAACTTTCAAAGTCTTCATGCGAGAAACAATTTTTTCGATGAGAGCATCAGCAACTGGCTCAACTGCGACAACAACGGAAATTGCCATACAGCGCTCTCCTGCAGATCCAAATCCTGCGTTGATAGCGGAGTCAGCTACAAGTTCGAGATCTGCATCGGGCAAGACCAACATGTGGTTCTTTGCTCCACCAAGGGCTTGCACACGCTTTCCTGATTTTGCTCCAGTTTCATAAACATACTGCGCGATTGGAGTAGATCCAACGAAGGAAATTGCTTTCACATCAGGGTGTGTTAACAACCCATCTACGGATTCTTTATCGCCATGGAGTACGTTAAATACGCCATCTGGAAGGCCAGCTTCTTTGAGCAAAGCAGCCATCCACATTGCAGATGATGGATCTTTCTCGCTTGGCTTGAGTACAACGGTGTTTCCCGCCGCAAGAGCAATAGGGAAAAACCACATTGGAACCATTGCAGGGAAATTAAATGGGCTAATAACTCCGACTACTCCCAGTGCCTGACGTGTTGAATAAACATCCACTCCAGTTGAAACATTCTCGGAATATTCGCCTTTCATCATATGCGGCATGCTCGTGGCGAATTCAACAACTTCTTGTCCACGAGTAACTTCTCCCAAAGCATCAGAGAGAACTTTTCCGTGCTCGGAAGTAATGATTGCAGCGAGTTCGCCTTTACGCGCATTTAGGAGTTCGCGGAAAGCAAAAATAATCTGCTGACGACGGCCCAATGAAAGATCGCGCCATGCTGGGAATGCTGCTTTGGCACTTGCTACTGCCTTGTTGATCTCGGGACCATTTGCAAGAGATACATGTTTAGTCTCGACACCAAGGGCTGGGTCATAAACAGGTGCAGTGCGACCCGAAGTGCTTACGAACTCTGCTCCATCAATCCAATGATGAACTACAGGCAAATTAGTCATTAGGAGATACCCACTACATCTACTACGAAGATCAAGGTTTCATTGGCGCCAATTGGTCCGCCACCAGCTGCCCCATAACCTAGATCAGGAGGAATAACCAAGAGGCGACGCCCGCCAACTTTCATTCCGGGAATACCCTTTTGCCATCCTTCAATTACGTTAGCAAGTGGAAATGTTGCTGGGCTTCCTGATGACCACGATGACTCAACAACTTTTCCAGTTGACCAAGCCATGAGCGTGTAATGCACTGTCATTGTTGATGTCGCAACAGCTGCGGTACCGCTACCTTCGATGATGTCTTTCGTTACAAGAGTTGTTGGAGGAGTGCCACTAGGTGCAGAAATTGTTGGTGCAGAACCAGCTGCTCCAGTTACTTCAGGAATATTAGATCCAGAATCGCTCACGCTCTTACCTCCGCAGGAGCTCAATAAAACGGCAACAATCATGAGTCCGATAGTTAAAGGTGCTTTAAAGGTTCTCCCATGACGTGCCAGCATTATTACTCCAATAGATAGATGAATTGAATAGGTAGAGAATACCTACTGAGCGCAGTGCTCAGTTACACCGCCACGAGCCTGGCTCATTGCCCAACGGCAAGAAGTGCCATGAAATCGCTGACGGATGTCGCCTCCAAGGCTGGTCGATCCAAGGTGAGGGCAAGAATTTTGGTCTGTTGGTCTAGCTCATAAACCCTGGCCAAGTTCTTCTTAAATTTTTCAAAAAGGAGGGGAATTCCATCAACTCTTCGACGCGCATGGCCAATCGGATATTCCACGACAACTTCATCAAATGATGAACCATCCGTAAATTTCACAGTCAGAGCGTTTGCTATCGAACGCTTAGATGCATCGTGATAATCGAGTGTGAACTGCGGGTCTTCAACACAATGGATTTTCTTGCGAAGTTCATCAATTCGTGAATCAGCAGCAAGATCATCCTCATAATCTTTGGCGGTCAGTCGACCGAAAATTAATGGAATTGCAACCATGTACTGAATGCAATGATCTCGGTCAGCTGGATTATTCAGCGGACCTTGCTTATCAATGATTCGGATACATGCTTCATGCGTGCGAATAGTAACTGACTCAATTTCGTTGATTGATTTGCCGGATTGAGCTAGCAATCCATGGATTGTCATCGCTGCCTCAACTGCAGTCTGGGAATGAAACTCTGCAGGGAAAGAAATCTTAAAGAGAATATTCTCCATTACATATGAACCATACGGACGCTGAAAAGTAAAAGGTTTCCCTTTAAAGGAAACATCATAGAAACCCCAAGTTTTGGCTGTTAATGCAGACGGATAACCCATCTCCCCTGCTTTAGCCATCAATGCTAGGCGTACGCCTCTTGACGTTGCATCTCCAGCTGCCCACGATTTCCTTGAACCAGCGTTTGGAAAATGGCGATAAGTGCGAAGTGCTTGTCCATCAACCCACGCCAGAGAAACAGCGTTGAGAACTTGTTGGCGGGTTAAGCCCATCATTTGGGCGACGACAGCCGTGGAAGCAACCTTCACCAAGAGAACATGGTCTAGTCCCACTTTGTTAAAGGAATTCTCTAGGGCGATACAGCCTTGAATTTCATGTGCCTTCACCATCGCCTTCAAAACATCCCTCATCAGCAAAGGTGTAATTCCCTCAACTGGATTTCGTGAAAGCCAATCTGCAGTGGCGAGAATTGCTCCTAAATTATCAGAAGGATGACCCCATTCAGCAGCCAACCACGTATCGTTGAAATCTAACCATCGAATCATTGCGCCAATATTGAATGCACCCTGCACCGGATCAAGTACAAAACTCGTACCCGGAACTCGAACACCATTCTCTACCGTTGTGCCAGGAACTAAAGGACCAAGAAGCTTTGTGCACGCTTCATAATCAAGTGCTTCAAGGCCGCAACCTATTGTGTCAAGCAAACAGTGCCATGCAGTCTCAATCGCTAAATCAGAAGTAACTTCATACTTTTCGACATAATCCACGATGTCA
>WLMD01000070.1 GCA_009700405.1 Actinomycetota bacterium
ATATCTAGATTATTAGGAAAATGCTTTTCCGGATGTGTGAGGTCCGCAGAAATGATTTCCATCCCATATTGGCTCTTGAGCTCTTCGAGTGATTCGGTGTTCAGATCCACTGCAATTACATGTGCACCCGCTTGGGCAAACCCAATTGCACATGCTTTACCGATACCGCTGGCTGCTCCAGTGACTAAAACCTTTTTGCCAGCAAATGATGCCACGCCCGCACCTGAATTCACGCTTCGAACTCTACCTTAGAGATTTCGCTAAATTTAGACTGTAGTGGAGAACCAGTATGAGTTTTTCTCTCTCTTTCTCACTATACGGTGGGAGTGCGATAAAGGACTTTCTTACTAACCACTATTTCCACATCCACCAGGTACTTAGATATAGCTTCAGTACTAAAAGCCACTCCAACTCCAGGGACCTCGGGAACTGAAATCATTCCATCCTTATCTGGAAGGATTTTCGTGCTGTTTAAATCAATACATAACTGTTTTGGCTCCATCGGATACTCAGCGATCCACGAATCCTTCATTCCGGCATAGGGTTGCATTGAAGCAGCGAGTGCCGAATGTGAAGTGAATGTGTGATTTACAAACTGAACTCCATGCGATTCGGCAAATTTTGCAACACGATACGCCGGTCCAATTCCACCGATGTACCCAGTATCAATTTGAATGAACTTAACTCCGCCATTTTCTATTAGCGCTTCTGCTTGGAAAGCATTGTGGGCGCCTTCTCCACCGGCCAGTGCCACAGTCGGATTCATCGTCGAGAGTTTCTTATATAAAGAGACGGCCGCAGCAGCTACTGGTTCTTCGAACCACTTTACCTTTGCTTCGGCTAGGCTCGGCAACCTCTTCGCCGCTGCTTCAAAGTTCTCTTCAAAAATCGTACCTGCATCAATCATTAAGTGAGCGCCTTCACCAATGCCCTCTCGAGCAGCAAAAACATGCGCCTCATCTATCGCAACACTTCCTCGGCCATATGGTCCCCAGCCGAATTTAATGGCAGAGAAACCTTTTGCGCGTATTGATTGTGCCTTGAGTAGCGTTTCCTCTGGGGTGTCACCAAACAAAACTGAAGCATAAGGAAGTTTTGGTTCTGACTTCTTGTACCCCAGTAATTGGTAGACAGGAAGTTCTTTTGCCTGCCCAAGTAGATCCCAGAGCGCTATTTCAACACCTGAAAAGGTCAAATCACTTTGAATAATTCCATAAAAGGAAATTGCTCGAACCTTGCGTGCGATTCGAGCAATGTCTTCTGGGGAATCCAAAGTTTCGCCCAGAACTGAATCAATCACTGGGTGACATCCGCTATGAGACATAGGAGCAATCCAACTTGCAATAGAGGTCAGCGGAGATGCCACTGCCTCTCCCCATCCTTCATGATTGCCAGAGCGGATTCGAAAAACTAGCCCATCTTGGCTTCCGTCACCAATATCCAATACTTCAGGCATGCGCAGGTAGAAGAGGTCTACTGATTCAATTTTCATTCTTTTGCTTTACTTCTTTCCGCTAGGTAAAAGCCTCATATCACCTGTGTGTGGCCATGTATGTAATAACTTAAAACCTTCGGCGTATGTGCATCCCGCCTGGATGCCTCTAAAACGAGCATGAATGAACATATTCTCGGTGAACTCGGTCCCAAATACATGTTCAGTCCAAGCAACTTGGCTTAGGTGGGAAGAAAGCATTGCTTTTTTTGTCTCCATCACAGAAGTTACATCAACAAAAAACTCTGGATCAAAGCCGTTTCCAATGATCGTATCCATAACGAATACAGTAGGAATTGGTGTCTCAGGAAATTTTGTTTTAACAAGTGGGACGCTAGCTGGAATTCGGCAATCACGAGCAATTGAGCCAGCGAGCCTGTGGTCAGGGTGATAGTCATTCTCGTTAAGTGTGATCATAATATCTGGGCGAGCTTCGCGAATTGCATCAATAAAACGTTCTCGTGTTTCACGATTATCAAATAGCCACTCGTCATCAAAATTCATCCAGATTACTTTGGCGCCAATAATCGCTGCAGAAGCAATTGCTTCCTTATGTCGAGTTTCTGCAATCTGTTCACGTGTAATCGACGGATCGCCAGTACCAACATTTCCGTTGGTGGCGATAGCAATAAATACTTCATCGCCTCTTTCAGCACACAAGGCTAAGGTCCCACCGCAAAGCCATTCCACATCGTCAGGGTGAGCGGCAACTGCTAATACTCGCATTTTTCTCAACTCTCTCTCGGTGGATTAATTAACTAGAACTTAATAACGGTACGAAGATTGCCCTGCCAATTATTTACTGCATCGGGGACCTCATCGATGGTAATTACCCGGTCGACAAGTCCTTTTGTTTTGATACTGCCTTGAGCCATCAAATCAATAAGCACCGGCCACATGCCTTTTGAATTTGTATGTCCAGAAATTCGTAGATTACGTAAAACAACCTCTGCGATTGGATAGTTGTTCCCAAACTCTTCGCTAAAGCCATAGCAAACAACTTGTCCTCGATCTTTTACACCAATAATCGCAGTGTGGATACTTTCCGAAGTGCCGACTGAATCAATACTTACATCGGCCGCAGCCTTTTCTATAAGTTCACTAGACGTTATATAAATAATTGGACTGATTGAATCGAACATTTCTCTCCGCCGAGGTGTGCGTAGTGAAACGTCCACTCGCGCAGCGCCTAGGGCAACTGCACCTGAGGCAAAAGCAACACCGGCTAAGCCACCACCCACAACAAGTATGCGCTTACCTTCAATGACCGCGCCAGAATCCTTTAGCGCTCCAAAAGGTATGACAAAAGGTTCAGTTATTACAGTTTCTTTCCAAGAAAGATTCTCTGGCACTTTGTGAAGACGAGAAGTATCGACGCGGACATACTCCTCCCATCCGCCATCGGCAGTAAACCCTAATTCGCCGGGATTAGTGCAATCGCCAACTGGGGTTTCAACACAAGAGGCGCATGATTTACATGAATAGACAGTATCCGCAACGACTTTGTCGCCAATCTTGATGTGCTCTGATTCATCTCCAGCTACAACGACCCCGGTAATTTCATGTCCAAGAACTACGCCCGCAGCAACGCCTGGGATGCGCCCTATCGTCACTTCACGGTCTGTTGCACAAATTCCTGCGGCAATAATTTGAACGATGCTCGTACCAGGCAATGGCTTTGGAACTTGTTTTTCTACTATTCGCAAATCATTTTTCCCGTGCCAAATAACAGCACGCATTTGCTGAGGTAGCGTCACTTACATCTCCAATGCTTCATGGCGTAAATAGGTCGATCCCGCCAGTGAAGTGAAGGACTGCCTTTTGATCAAGCTCTAGAGCTAAACCTGGCTTAGTTGATATCTCCAACATTCCTTCGCTGTCGAGTGTCCATGGATTGACAACGATGGCATCGATGTATGCAGAGCCAGTGCAATATTCAACAAGGTCAGTGCGCGGAAGCGCTGCAGCAAGTTGCAAGTCAACTGCTAACCCGACTGCTGTATTCCAACCATGAGGAATAACTCTCACATGTTGGTCCTCTGCAGTTTGCGCAATGCGCATAAATTCACTGATGCCGCCAACCTTTGTAACATCCGGTTGAATGATGTTGACAAGGCGATCCATGAGATATGGCTGGAAAGTTTGTCTGCGAGTAAGAACTTCGCCACCACTAATAGGAACAGGGCTAGCGGCTGTTAAATCCGCAAAGCCTTTGTAATCATCAGGAGTCATAGCCTCCTCAAACCAGGCGACGTTATATTCGGCAAGCATGTGCGCAGTATTAATTGCCCATTTAGGATCGCTATGCCAGTAGGCATCACTGCCTCCTGCATCAACTGCCAATAACGAATCATCTCCAATAGTTTTTCTGGCTGCAGCAACAATGGCGCGATCAACTTCTTTACTCACACGACCAAAAGGTCCCCAGCCAATTTTAAATGCGGTGAAGCCTTGAGCTTTTAAATCAGCAAGGACGGGTACGAGATCTTTAGGTTCTTGCATCAGGACTGACGCATACGGACGCACTCGATTGCGATAGATACCGCCGAGTAAGCGCGAGATAGGTTGGCCTGTTACTTGTCCCAAAATATCCCAGAGAGCAATATCAATTCCGCTAATGGTGTGGGTGACGGATCCTCCACGACCTTGCCAAAATGTGTTCTGGTGAAGTTTTTCAGATACCCGCGTTGGCTCAAGAGCGCTCTCGCCAATGAACTGATCCCGGAGTAAATCTAACGAAGCCTGAACAAGTGCCTCGCTCGTAAAAACAGAACCCAGGCCTACGACGCCCTCATCGGTGTGAACGCTAATAAGTGTGTGCACAACATCCGAGGGGGTCAACTCATGCGACCAGCCTCCGGCAGGAGTTTGCCCACGAAGCCCAGCCGCTCGAATCTCACGAATCTTCACATCGCCCTCGTTTCACCAGGAATATAAGGAGAAACTATAACTAAATGTTATTGTCGTCAACTGTTGACAATAGACGATTTCTTGGCAGGATATCCCCTAACTGATTCCAGGCACTGCCTTGGCGCCAGGGTCTCAGTGGGCAACCACATTCATCGACTGGAGGAAATGTGAAGTTTCTAAAAGGTACATTAACTACCAACCACGATGTGGCTAGAAATCGTAAAAATTTACGTTTCGGTGCTGCAATTTTGGTTAGTGCATCGTTGGCTTTGGCCTCAACAGCTGTTAGTGCTAGCACTGCTTCTGCTGCAGCAAGCGGTCAACTTATTATTGCGAACGCGGAGCCAATCTCGGCCGCGTATTACGATCCACATTCTGCATTTGGTTTAGTAGATGCACAATTGGGATCACTCGTTTATGACACATTGCTTGTTATGGACAAGAGCGGTGCCGTATCGCCAAGTCTTGCTTCATCATACAAGCGCGTTTCAAAGACTGAAGTAGATTTCGTTATTCGTACCGGAGTGAAATTCCATGACGGATCAGCACTGACACCTGCAGATGTAGTTGCCAGTATTAACCGCGTTATGGCAGCTGGTTCACCGTTAGCATTTGCTCTGCTTGCCGCTCCTGGTAAAGCAACAGCAGTTGGTAACACAGTTAAGGTTGTTACAGAAAAGCCTTACGGTGCACTCGAGAGCGCCCTTGCAGTTCTAGCGATTGTCTCATCTGATGATGTTGCACATCCAGATAACTGGAAGGTCAAGCCAAATGGCACCGGACCATATGTTTTTGTTTCTAATAAGAACAACGACATCACTGTTACGGAAAACACAAGCTATTGGGGCACACAGCCACTAACAAAGACAATTATCCTTCGCTACATCGAAGATACTCAAGCTCGCCAGAGTGCATTGCTCACTGGTCAAGTTGATATCTCAACACGCGTTGGACCTCAAGAAATCGCTGGCGTAAAAGGCAATAGTGATTTCAATGTGTATTCCAATATGGGACCACCATCACAAATTATTCAGATCTGGCGCGATTCCGGCCCTTTAAAGGATCCAGCACTTCGTCGCGCAATTTCCTACGCAATTGATCGCAAGACTATTGCCGCGGTAATCGGTGGCGGAATGAACGCAGTTGCATTCAACGGTATGCCAACAAACATGCCATTCTACAAGCCAGCTGCTGAGCACTTTGCTTATAACCCTTCAAAGGCTAAAGCATTGATTAAGTCACTTGGGTACTACGGCAAGGTGACGCTCACAATGTCAACAAGTAGTTTGGTTCCAAAGCAGGCCGAAATCGATCAGGCCATTGTTGGATACTTGAAGGCTGTTGGAATCGCGGTAAAGGTAACCCAACTTGAAGTTGGAAAGTTCCGTTCTACCTACCCTGATTACGACATCTCACTCAACACAATCGCAACATTCGATAATGATCCAAGCTTCTCCCTCGGTCTTTATGCCGGTGGAATTGGTAAGGCTATTTTCGGATGGTCAGATCCTAAGATGGACGCACTCTTTGCAGCGCAAAGAGATGATGCTGGTAAGTCGCGCGCAGCTAAGGTCAATGCTGCACAGACTTACCTATGGAATGCTGCCCGCACCCTGTGGGTCAGCGACGAGAACTGGGTCTTCATCGCTAACAAGCGAGTCAAGGGCTACGAGCGCTCACCACTTGTTGGTGAAGCTCTCATAGTGAAGGCTTCCGTTTAAGCACGAGGGGTAATACATAAAAGGAGGCGGGCACTGTGAGGTACTTTTTATCACGAGTAGTACAAGCACTTGTGATCATCAGTGGCATCACTGTGTCCGTCTTCTTTATGCTCCGGTTTACCGCTGGTGATCCTGCCCGTATTCGCGGAAATATATTCTCAAGCAATGACGTTCTTGAATCGTATCGTCGACAATTCGGTACAGATCGAACAGTTCTTCAACAGTTCATTACCTTTCTTAATGGAGTAATTCACGGCAGCTTGGGCGATAGTTTCAGATACCAGCAACCGGTTACAGGCCTTGTACTTCCTGCCCTAAGACACACAATGCTGCTTGGATTTACAGCGCTAGTCATTTCGCTCTCTCTCGCAATCTTGCTTGGAACACTCTCTGCGCGCAAACCCCGCGGTGTTGTAGCACGAGTAAGCGGTGTCATCGCAATTTTTGGTCAAAGCGCTCCCCTGTTTTGGGTCGGTCTTTTACTTATAAATATTTTTGCGCTGCATCTAGGTTGGTTGCCATCTGGCGGTTTCAGCAGTTGGAAGAATCTTGTTTTGCCATCTGCAACTCTGGCATTGAGTATCTTGCCATCAGAGATGCGCGTTCTCTCAGCAAGTGTTAAGGCTGAATTGGATGAAGATTATGTTCGGACCGCACATGCATTTGGACTTGCTCGAAGAAAAGTCTATTTCGTGCACGTTCTTCGCAACGCATGCCTGCCCCTTCTCACGGTAGTTGGTAACGACATGGGCATGTTACTTGGCGGAGCAATAGTTGCAGAAGTTGTGTTCAACTTTCCTGGAATTGGATCGCTAGCTTTGGTTGGACTTAATGCTCATGACTACCCTCTCCTGCAGGGAGTTCCGATTGTCGCAGCATGTACTTTCGTAGTGGTAAATCTATTTGTAGATCTACTGTACACAGTCATTAATCCACGAGTTCGTCTGGGTGGCGCATCATGATGACAATGATGCGAAGGAATCCTCTACTTTTCTTTAGCACCTTCCTCATGGGAATCATTTTTGTTGGTGGCATTTTCGGACCCTTTCTTCTTCCTGACCCTTTGGCGATAGATCTCATCAATGCCATGAAACCTCCTTTTTCTTCTCATCATCTTTTAGGCACCGATCCTCTTGGGCGCGACATTCTTAGTCGAATCGCTAGTGGAGCACGAGTTTCTTTAGTCGTTTCTCTATTGGGAATGATCGGTTCATTAACTCTTGGAACAATCATGGGTCTTGTTTCTGGCTCTCGAAATCGTTGGCTTGCATGGGCAAGTGATCGCATGATTGATGTGCAAATGGCTTTCCCCTACATTTTATTGGCCATTGTCATTGTTTCCGCTACAACTCCTTCTTTGCCAGTTCTCGTCTTGCTTATGGTCTTGGCCGGATGGGCTTCTGCCGGCCGCGTAATTCGGAGTATCGTCCTCAGCGAGCGACCAAAAGATTATGTGAAAGCTGCCGAACTAGTGGGCGCTGATCAAAAACGCGTTCTTACACGTTACATCGGACCAACCCTTATCCCCGCAATTCTTACGATTGCACCGCTGCAAGCATCGGCCATGATTGTTATGGAAGCTACTCTTTCCTTCCTTGGCCTAGGCGTTCAACCGCCCACTCCTAGCTGGGGTGGAATGTTGCTTGAAGGAAAGGTCTATCTCAGTCAAGCTTGGTGGTTGACAACAATTCCGGGAATTGCAATTGCCATCACGTGCGCCGCGCTTATCGGAATTGGTGAGGGTCTATCAGTGAAACTTCGTGGTGATCGTCGTCGCCGAATTGACCCTTCACATGTTGCGGTGGCTCCTGGCGAGGGAGATAAATCATGACCACTGCGAAAAGTGTCTCCCCAAAGAATGTATTGCTTTCAATTCAGAATCTAACAATTAG
>WLMD01000071.1 GCA_009700405.1 Actinomycetota bacterium
GCCCCCGTTGGACTTCAAGGAACTTTCTCGCTCTGGGAGAGCGAAGAGTCTCTCAAGACTTTCGCCTTTAGATCTCCTGCGCATAAAGCAGCAATCCAGTCCACGACTAGGCAAAAATGGTTCTCCGAAGAACTCTTTGCGCGCTTTAGTGTCAAAGAAATACGCGGACGTTTGTAGGCTTCACCCGCACAGATAGGGCAGACTAAGCGCCGTGTCAATGAACCAATACTCTCCGCGCAGATACAAGCGTCGCGGAATCTCACAAGGATCGCAATTGTTTCTCAATCTCACGTTGGCAATTGCAATTCTTCTACAGGTTGCATACCCACTTGTTGACGGTGAAACTCTTCGATTACTCACACTGGCAACTGTCTACTTTGCTGCAGGCGCGATGTTGTTACATGCATACCTTGCATTTGGCTGGCGCTATGTAACAACATATTTTGCTATCACTTTTACCTTTGCGTTAGCTATTGAACAAATGGGAGTTCGTACTGGATGGCCATTCGGTAGCTACTCATACGATCCAAGTTTGGCATATCAAATATTTGGTGTACCGCTCGTTGTTCCTTTTGCCTGGATGATGATGGCACACCCAGTTTTGGTAGTAGCTCGACGCATAACAAAGAACTGGGTATTTCTTGTTGGAGGCTTTGCGATGATGGGGTGGGATCTTTTCTTGGATCCTCAAATGGTTGCTGCACATCGATGGACATGGACACTTGTGGAATCTGGAATTCCTTTTGAGCCCGAAATTCCGATCTCGAACGCCGCAGGATGGCTCTTTGCAGGGATGGGTTTGATTGCTCTCTTACATGCAACTTTGCCAAGGGAGCGCAGAAAAGGTGGCGCAGGTTTTAGTGCCGTAGAAATCTTCATCGCATGGACGTTCTTCGCGGGCGTAATTGGCAATTTCTTCTTCTTTGATCGGCCCGCAGTTGGACTATGGGCTGGAATTATTTTTGCATGTACCTACGGGCCGTACGCGTTTACTCGCTGGCTTGGCAGACCCTGAAGATTCCATCGTGAATTCTTCTCCTTGGTATTGGCTTCTGCTTTTACCTGTGCTGATGCTGGTTATTTCACTCACCAATCTTATTTTCCTTCGAAGGCCCTCACTAGATTCCGAGATCTTCACAGAAAGTGTCGTGGTCTTGTTGCCCGTTCGAAACGAGCAAGAAAATATCCCTCAGCTCATCCAATCTTTGAAAACCCAGATGGGAATTAGGGATCTCACTTTTAACTTTCTCGATGACAATTCCAGCGATCAAACAGTGAATCTCATTGAGGAACACATCGACGGTGATCCACGATTTACCTTGACCTTTGGCGCACAACTTCCTGAAGACTGGTTAGGCAAACCCTTCGCACTTCAACAGGCCTTTGAAGCATCGGATTCGCAAGTAGTCGTAGTGATTGATGCAGATGTTCGATTAAAAGCCGACGCACTAGTCAGCGCTATTACGCTCATGCGTTCACGACAGTTTTCTTTCATCAGCGCCTATCCAAAACAAATCGCAATTACTTGGGCAGAGCGTTTAATTCAACCTCTCTTACAATGGTCATGGATGTCCAGCGTTCCTCTCAGAATTGCGGAGAGATCACATAACCCAGCCTTTGCGGTTGCTAACGGACAATTCTTCATTGCAGATAGAGCCGCCCTCCAAGCAGTAGGTGCCTTTGAATGCGTGAAAATGGAGATTGTCGATGACATCGCACTAGCCAGAGCGCTCTTGAAAAATGGATTTCTCGGAACGGTCATAGATGGGTCTCGCATTGCAATGTGTCGAATGTATCAATCGTGGCCAGAGCTGCGGGAGGGTTACAGCAAATCATTGCGCGTTGCATTTGGGAGTTGGGTCGGTTCCGCCTTTGCCATCACTCTATTGATGCTCTCTGGAATCGCGCCTCTCCTTCTCGGACTAGGTGGTTATGCAATCATTGTTGCTAATCGTGCCATTTGCGCACGAGCTACAGGTGGTCGCATTGTCGATGCGTTATTGCATCCACTTTCAATCCTACTTTTAACCTATTTGATAATTAGATCGTGGAAAATGCGCGGCCGTACACAGTGGAAGGGTCGTCTTGTATGAACCCTGTAATTGTTGTTGGAGCCGGAATGGGTGGGATGTGCGCTGCTACTCGATTGGCCAAAGCTGGTCACCAAGTTCATGTCTATGAGGCATCCGATCAAGTTGGTGGAAAATGCCGCACTGAATGGATCGGCCAATATGCATTCGATACGGGTCCATCGCTTCTAACACTCCCCGCGGTCTACAAAGACTTCTTTCTCAAAACAGGTAAACCCATCGAATCAGTACTTGAACTGACACCAGTTAATCCATCTTTTGATTATAGATTCACTGACGGATCATCTGTTCAATTCACAAACTTGTCACAGTATGACACCTTGCAATCCATTGAGCAATCATTCGGAGTATCCGCCAAGCATGAGTGGCAAGAACTCATGCGTCGGGCAGAGAAAATGTGGGATGTGTCGCGTGAGCCATTTATTGAATCAGAATTAACGTCTCCCTTGTCGCTTCTCAAGCGCCGATCACTCATTCAAGATATTCGAACTATTGCTCCGTGGAAATCTCTCAGGTCGTTAGTCGGCGAATACACTTCTGATTATCGATTGCAATACATCATGGATCGCTACGCAACGTATAGCGGATCTGACCCTCGTAAAGCGCCCGCAGTACTTTCCTCCATTGCATTTGTTGAGGAAGCATTTGGCGCTTGGCATATTTCCGGTGGTATTGGAAAACTTGCACAGGCTGTTCATCAGCGCGCGCTCGACCTTGGTGTGATATTTCACCTGAATTCTCCCGTCACGGAGATTTCACATAACTCTCAATCAGTGACCGGAGTTGTACTTGCAAGCGGCCAGTCAATTGACGCAGAAGTAGTAGTTGCAAACGCAGATGCGTCCATCATCTATTCATCTTTGATTAAGGGCGACCTTCGAATACTTAAGGGTCCGCGCAAGGCTCTCTCTAAAGCAGATCCATCATTGGCTGGGTTCTCTCTCTTGCTCGGATTAAAACCGGCACCAGGTACACCTTTGCTTTCCCATCACACAGTTCTCTTTCCCGCCAATTACGACAGTGAATTTGATGAGATATTTACTCAGAAGAAACCTGTACAGGAACCAACAATTTATATTTGCGCTCCCAATGATCCGGCAATGGTTCGAATGCCAGAACATGAAAGTTGGTTTGTTTTGGTCAACGCCCCACCACATAGTCAAAGTAGCAACGGCTGGGACTGGTCAAATAGAGAGTTTGCATCCGACTACGCCAACAAAATAATTTCACGCATCGAATCTCGCGGGATTCCTATTCGCGAGCGGCTTGAAGTTTTAGAGATACGCACTCCCGCAGATCTCGAACGGACAGTGAGCGCACCTGGTGGTTCTATCTATGGAACCTCTAGCAATGGTGCGCAATCAGCGTTCCTGCGTGCACGCAATCGCTCCCCTCTCAAGGGGCTTTACTGTGTTGGTGGATCCGCTCATCCAGGTGGAGGTTTGCCTCTCGTTGGAATAAGCGCAGAAATCGTTGCTAACGCAATCGGGAGAAAGCGAACCTAATAACCATTACAAAACTTATTGCTTGTTGCACTGCAAGTATGAGTGCAAAAATACTTGCCGCTTCGTGTGTCTTTTCTAAATGCCAGGCAATCATTGCCAGAAAAAGGTAACTTGCTCGAACCGGCCTTTCAGCTGGAGTGATTAAACCAATATCTTGGACTCCGCTTGAGATTAATTTGGCCCTTGCGTACTCCTGAAAAGCAGCAAAGCTGGCTAATGCCAAGACCCAAGAAAGCGGGACACCCAGACGGTAAAAAGCAACAGCCCAAAGCGCTTCAGAAATTCGATCTGCTACAGCATCTAGCGTTGCACCCCATGAGCTCGAACTCTTGCTCAGAATCGCAACGCTTCCATCTATCCCATCGCAGACCAAGGAAAGAATGAGGAAAAGCGGTGCACTCCAATGCGTGCTAGCAATTGCAGTGAAGAGTGCAAACAAGACTCCGAAATAGGTCAGCATGTTCGAAGAGATTCGAAGTGTGCACGCAACGCGAGCCATCCGATAGGAAATTCGTAGCCACCCGCCGACTATCCCGGTTGTCGCTGTGTTTCCGTGCAGGGAGCTCCATTGCTTGGCAAATTCGCCATAGGAGAGCATTAGCGCTTCAATCCCAAATTCTCCCAAATCTCACGTGTAGCAGCAGAACTATTCATTGTATAAAAATGTAACCCTGGTGCACCGGCATCTAATAGTTCGATGCATAACTTAGTAGCAATCTCTATTCCCAAGGCCTTGACAGCTGCATCATCGGATTCGATGGAAAGAAATTTTGCATGAATGTCATCTGGAATCGGTGTGCCACCGAGCTCAGCCATTCGAACCAATTGCTTAACACTTGAGATTGGCAAAATGCCAGGGATAATCGGTAATTGAGAACCACGTTCCTTAAGACGATTCACAAGAGAAATCCATTTATTTACATCAAAAAAGAATTGCGTTGTTGCAAAACTTGCTCCGAGTTCTTCTTTTCGAAGTAACACGTTTACATCTTGATCAAAATTTCCATGCGAGGCAGGATGGCCATCAGGGAATGCAGCAACTCCGATTGTGAAATCGCCAAATTCGGCAGCAAGTGCTACCAATTCATCGGCGTGATCTAATCCTCCAGGTGTGTGCGTCCACGGGGTGCTTGGGCCACTCGGTGGATCGCCTCGCAATGCGAGAATGCTTTTAATTCCAGCATCTCTGTAGCGCATGAGGATTTCGCCAATTTCTTCTTGCGTCGAACCAACACAAGTGAGATGGGCAACAGTTGGGATGCTCGTCCGTTCGGTGATGTGAGTAGTAATTTCGATTGTTCTATCTCGTGTAGACCCCCCCGCTCCGTAGGTGACCGAAACAAAATCAGGCGCAATTGAGCGAAGATTCATCATGGCTTCCCACAATCGGGACTCGCCTTCGGAATCCTTAGGCGGAAAGAACTCAAAGGAGACTGATGGAATCGTCATGGTGAAAGTCTCCCCTCAAGGTTGGACGGGCTTACCGAGCAGAGTGAGGGTACCGTTAACTCGTGATCATTGACCCTCAACGAGCCCTCGCCGATATTCGTATTCGCGTGCAAGGTGATTTAACCCAATTTCTGGGCAAGCAAACTACCTATCTCAGCGAGATTGGTGCCGAACTTGTACCTGCAGCAGAGGCGATGAATTCATTCCTCTTAGATAGTGGCAAGAGGCTTCGCCCCCTCTTTGCCTATGCCGGATATCTCGCATCGGGGGGAACTGATGATGAATCAATAATCACGGCAGTAGCCAGCCTCGAACTTTTGCAAGCATGCGCCCTCATTCATGATGATCTAATGGATGGATCGGATACACGCCGAGGCAAACCCGCGATGCATCGTCACTTTGAAAGTATTCATCGCAGTAAAGAACTTTCTGGATCAGCAATTGGATACGGAGCATCTGCCGCAATATTGCTTGGAGACCTTGCACTGGTCTGGTCGGATCAAATGTTTCATAACTCTGGAATTTCTGACGCGGCGCTTTTGAGATCTCTTGCCGTTCACGATGAAATGCGCGTTGAATTAATGGCGGGGCAATTCTTAGATATCCACGAACAAGCTCTCGCCACTCAAAGTGTTGCGCGTTCCCTCAAGATCGCCCGATACAAATCTGGTAAGTACACAATCGAACGCCCTCTTCATTTCGGGGCAGCGCTAGCGAGTGCGGACCCACACCACTTGCAAACCATGTGTGAAATATTTTCAGACTTTGGATTACCACTGGGTGAGGCTTTTCAACTGCGCGATGACATCCTTGGAGTCTTTGGCGATCCATCTGCAACTGGAAAACCCGCCGGAGATGATTTACGCGAAGGCAAACGCACTGTGTTGATGGCAATGACGCACGACCGAGCGGATGCACATCAAGAAGCAGTAATCTCAACATACTTTGGCGATCCAGACTTAACCGCCGAAGGCGTAGAGAAGTTACGAACTGTCATCGCTGAGACAGGGGCTCAATCTCATGTTGAAGAACTTATTGAAAAACTTACAATTACCTCTCTCGAATCACTCAATCGAGATGAAATTGATTCCAATTCCCGCAATCTCTTGACTGAGCTTGCCTCTAGCGCAGTTCGTAGGAGCTTATAGATGGTCGCACGAGTTAAAGGTCCAACTGATCACGTTGTAATCGTCGGAGCTGGTTTGGCTGGCTTGAGTGCTGCACTCCGACTTGCCGGAGCTGGTCGCAAAGTAACAGTGGTCGAACGCGAGAGCGTTCCCGGTGGACGCAATGGATTACTCGTAAAAGATGGTTACTCCTTTGACACTGGGCCAACAGTTCTCACAATGCCCAGCCTAATAAATGATGCTTTTAATAGTGTCGGAGAAGAATTAAAAGACTGGCTTGAACTCACTCCCTTATCTCCGCTCTATCGCGCTTTTTATGCCGACGGTTCTCAATTGGATGTACATGCCAATACAGAGCAAATGGAAGAAGAGATCTCAAGAAACATCAGTTCATCTGAAGCAGAAGGTTATCGACGGTATGTAGATTTTGTTACCAAACTCTACAAATACGAAATGAATGATTTCATAGACCGCAATATTGATTCGCCGCTGAATCTTCTCACTCCAAACCTTGCCCGCCTCATTGCCCTTGGAGGATTTCGACGCTTAGCTCCTAAGGTCAACCAATTTATGAAAGATCCCCGACTTCAAAAGGTCTATTCATTTCAAGCGATGTACGCAGGCGTAAGCCCTCAACAAGCTCTCGCAATTTACGCAGTCATCGCCTATATGGATTCAGTCAACGGAGTCTTTTTTCCGAAAGGCGGAATGCATGCACTTCCTAAGGCCCTTGCTGCTGCAGCAGAAAAGCATGGCGTAACTTTCAAGTACAACAGCACTGTAACGAAAATTGACTACCAAAACGGACGAGCCAACGCGGTCATTACTCATACAGGAGAGCGCATTGAATGTGATGTGCTAGTACTTAATCCAGATTTGCCAGTTGTCTGGCGAGACTTACTTGGTGGTGCACCTGCCAAAATTAAACGCCTTAATTATTCACCATCATGCGTGACTCTCTTAGTGGGATCAAAGAAAGAGTATTCCCACCTCGCACACCACAATATTCACTTTGGCCACTCATGGGATGGCGTTTTTGATGAACTCATTAAGAAGAAGACTTTAATGAGCGACCCAAGCGTCCTCGTGACTGTTCCATCAAAAGATGATCCAACTTTGGCGCCTAAGGGCAAGCATTCATATTACGTTCTTTTTCCCACACCTAATTTGGATGCAGACATTGACTGGAAGAAAACTGCTGGTCCATACCGTGATCAAATGATTGCCACCTTAGAACAACGTGGATACACAGACTTTGGAGATTCAATAGAGGTTGAAACGATGACTACTCCGCTTGATTGGCAGGCACAGGGCATGGAACGTGGCGCACCATTTGCTAGTGCACACACATTTTTCCAAACTGGCCCATTTCGTCCACGTAACCTTGCACAAGGATTTGAAAATGTTGTCTTTGCTGGATCAGGTACTCAGCCAGGAGTTGGAGTTCCCATGGTTCTGATTTCGGGTCGCCTTGCTGCAGAACGCATCGTAGGTCCGGTGAAGTAGATGGATGAGTTAACAGCGGCAGGAATCACCGCGCCGCTTTTGCGTGAATCCTATGCAGAGTGCAAACGACTTAACTCATTGCACGGGAAAACCTATTTTCTCGCAACTCTTTTGCTTCCTAAAGAAAAAAGGCCTTTCGTGCATGCACTTTATGGCTTTGCACGATATGCCGATGAAATTGTTGATGACCTCGCCTCTGAGCTCTCGCTTCACGAAAAAGAAGAGGCACTCACTTCTTGGGGTCAGGGCGTATTGTCTAGTTTAGATTCTGGAGTCAGCAACGATCCAGTTGGACGAGCATTAGTTGATACGGTACAGCGCTTTGATATCCC
>WLMD01000072.1 GCA_009700405.1 Actinomycetota bacterium
AGTTTTGCTCTTACCAATCGTGTGCTTGACACCGCGTCGACATGAATCGCTATAGCAACACGGATCTTGGCTGTTAGTTCGGAAAGTTCGCGAAGCAAAGCCATTTCGGCAGGATTCGTTGCTGTAGAAAGATCCGATTGCAAAAGAGTAAGGGCGCCGGATAAACCACTCTCAGCAAATGATCGATCCCTAATACTTGCATCCCTGGCTTGATATGCAGCGGCGGTCAACAGTAAGGACGAGGCTGGATCTGAGTAATCGCTATGGGCTAATTCCAACGCAATAGCCGCACGGCGCTGAAGTAGCCCATCTAGATTTGCCCAGCTCGTTTCTACTCGATGGTGCAAACGATCCAATCGAGTTGCCGAGAAACTCAAATACCAAAGAGAAATCAGCAAGACAATTCCAAGAATTAGGCCGGCCTTCATGAATTATCTCCCTCGCGATTGAGCAATCGAGACCAATTGCGATTATCCGATGCTAAACCAACCTTTTGGCTGCCGACTATTGCCATTTCATATACCGAGAAAATCTGCTCGGCCACCGTGTCCCAATCAAAAAATTTGGCGTGTTCTTGACCAGCAATGGATAAAGCGGAACGTTTTGGCCCATCTCGCAAGAGATCAATCATTACGCGGGCCAGGTCTGCTGAATCCTCCGATGCAAATAGCGCGCCGAAATCGCCATCGCCTAAGAGTGATGAGAAAGCCGGAATATCACTTGCAAGACATGGAGCACCCGAAGCCATTGCCTCTGCCAGAATAATCCCGAAAGACTCGCCTCCTGTATTTGGCGCGACATAGAGTGATACCGAACTTAAGAAATTTGCTTTCTCTTCATCGGTGAGTCGCCCTAAGAAAGAAATCCGACTGCGAAGTTGAGGATCAATTGTTTTTAACGTTGCATCACTATCCCCTGGGCCGGCAACAAGAATTCTTACGTTAGGAACAAAGCGAGAAACAATGGGCAACGCTTCGAGCAAGATTGATAAACCTTTTCGTGGCTCTTCAAAACGACCGATGAAACCAATCGTCTCCCCACTCCATTGAGGTTGAGCGATACCGTTTCTAAATTTCTCTGCGTAAATACCGTTAGGAATAACAATCGCATCTGTTTCAAGATGTTCGGTCAACGTCAATCGTGCAGCCTCGCTTACTGCAATGCGTACAGAGAGTTTCTCGATAACTGGTTCAAGAATGGGACCAATCGCAAAAATTGCCTTCTGTCTCTTTGCCGCTGCATGAAAGGTGCCAACCATTGGACCTTCTGCAGCCCAGCACGCCAGTAACGATAAAGACGGGATTGCGGGTTCGTGCAAGTGCAGTAGATCGAAATCGCCCTGGGAAATCCATGATCGAACTCGTGCAAATGCAATCGGGCCAAAGAGAATTCTTGCCACCGCGCCGTTGTATGGAATTGCAATGGGCTTACCCGCACTCACTACATAAGCTGGCAGAGCATCCTCATCGATAGCAGGAGCAAGAACCGAAACGTCATGACCTTGTGCAATCAAGTATTCGGCTAAATCGCGAACATGATTTTGTACTCCACCTGGCGTATCCCATCCATATGGGCAAACAATTCCGATTTTTAATGGCGCAAGATTAGGCATCTGTTCGCTCCTTGAAATCTCCATCTACCCAGATTCGTTGCAACATATGCCAATCTTGAGGTGACTTAGCGATGCCTTCAGCAAAATGGTCGGCGCATTGTTGGACTATGGCCGCAACTCGCTCTTCTTGAATTGTGCCACCAGGTATTTCTACCAACTTAAAATCAATATGTATGCCATTTGGGGTGTAAGAAACGTAAGCGGTGATTAATGGAGCACCAGTGTTGAGTGCCAATATCGCCGGACCCGCAGGCATTCTTGCATCGCCACCAAAGAATGTGACCTTAATTCCTGTTCGAGACAAATCCCTATCAGCGACAAGAGCTACCAGATGACCAGCACGAAGCCTCTTGGCAAGCGTTGCAATCACACGACCATCGAGGGCCAGAACTTCCATCCCGATTGCTTCTCGAAACGCAAGAAATTTTCTAAAGAGAGATTCTGGCTTAAGGCGTTCGGCAACTGTCACAAGCTTGACGCCTTTGCTACAAAAATATGCTCCTGCGTGATCCCAGTTACCTGCATGCGGCAATGAAACTATGACACCAGTTTTAGCGGCAATCGCATCCATGAGGAGATGCTCGTTTGTTACATCAACGGTCGACATCATTCGCTGGTTGGACCAATCTGGAAATCTAAAAGTGTCACACCAGTACCGCATATACGAACGCATGGATTGCACGACAAGTTGGTCCATCTGAGATTGAGTAAATTGTGGTTTTACGCGCATCAAATTTGATCGAAGTCTCTGCACGCTCTTACCTTGTTTCTTGGACATCGTATCCGCGGCAAATGTAAAAAGCTGGTAAGCCTTCTTCTCAGGCAGCCACCGAACTATCCGCCATGCTCCAAAATAGAGTTGAGCGATAACAAAATCGGAAATCTTAGCGATCACTTATCGAGCGCCCTTCGCACAATAAGCGCTCTTTGAATTACAGTCGTGAGACTTAAAAGGGTTAGAACCCAGATTCCAATGGAGAGCACAAAAGGTATTCCCAAACCGTGAAATCCGATTGCAAAGAGAGCCAACATCAAACGCTCGGTTCGTTCAGCGATTCCACCGCTACATTCAATATTGAGAGATTCTGCCTTTGCTCGAATATATGGAACGAGCATGCCAGTAACTAGAGCCACGAGAATTACGGGCACAAGCGGATCAGAAATCTTATTAAGTGCAAGTAACAAACCAATAAGAATAGAAGAATCGGTAATTCTGTCCATCGTAGAATCTAAAAAACTCCCCCATGGGCTTGATCCACGATTAGAGATACGAGCCATCGTTCCATCAAAGAGATCACTTAAGGCAAAAACGCAAATAAGTACGGTCCCGAGAAAAAAATGCGACGAAGGATAGAAAATGAGTGAGCTGGCAATGACACCAACTCCACCTAGCGCCGTCACCCCGTTGGGCGTCAGGCCAACTTTCAACATCGCTTTAGCGGTCGGGGTTATGACGCGCGTAACGGCTGGCTTAAAAACGTCGCTAATCATCTCCACCATCGTAGGCTGAGCCCGTGTCTACTCATAGTTTGAGCGCGAACTCCGCTCACGATTCCTCCCTCCGCATCCACTTTTTCGGTCACGAGAGCGCCCATCCCGCCGAGATCGCTCACCGATTCGGTGGCCTGAGCGACCAAGACCCAACCTCGGACTGCGACTTGGCCGTTTTTGTTGTCAATCCAGCCACGGGAATCGACGCAGTAACTATTGCTGCATGGGAAACACTCAATGAATCAATGGTTCCACGTCTGATAATCATTGTCTTAGCCGAAGAATCTGAGGCAGATTTTGACGATGCCGTAATGATTTGTAATCGCGTATTCGATCAAACGGTCACACCTTTCCTTGTATTACATGATGATGAAGGACTGCCTTGCGCCTTAATTGATTTATTCACCCAAAAGATAATTGATTACTCGACTAACCCTCCGACAATTAGTGAGAGTGAAAGTGAACACAAAACATTGGTCAGTGAATTCCGCGACGAGTACTTACAGGCCTTAGAAGTACAAGGTGACGATGCTTTTGCTGCGGGACTTCTTTTTCCTGCTATCCCTTTAACTCTTAATGGCCCCATTGGCGCGGACATTATCGAAAGTTACATCGCTCGCTTGAAGTAACTGCTACCAGGCAGCTGCTAAGTCCGCCCTAGTTTTTGCAAGTAGCTGAGGAAGAACTTTTGTCTGACCAATTATTGGCATGAAGTTTGCATCTCCACTCCAGCGAGGTACGACATGCTGGTGAATATGTTCAGCAACGCCAGCACCAGAGATTGCGCCCTGATTCATCCCTAAATTGAAACCACCAGGCTGGGAAACTTTTCGCAACGTTTTCATGGCATGTGCCGTCAGTTCGGAAATCTCATTGCGCTCATCACTCTCGAGATCCGTTAAATCAGCAACATGTCTAAAAGCGCACACTAATAAGTGACCTGCGTTGTACGGATAAAGATTCATCACAACATAAGCGTGCACGCCACGATGAACGATGAGTCCGTCTTCATCGCTCAACGAAGGAATGCGACAGAAAGGGCATTGCGCATCATTGCCCTCAAGTGGCCGATTCTCACCGTTGAGATATTCCATCCGATGGGGTGCCCAGAGACGTTGCCATGCATCTGGCATTCCTGCCCCACCGAATGAATCAGACATTATTAAATCTGTTTACGCTCGCGAATTGCCAATTGAATCTCTTCAATTGCTTGCGCAACTGGGATGCCATTTCGTTGGTCCCCGTTGCGATATCGGAATGAGACAGCGCCAGCGTTTTGATCTTCTTCGCCAGCAATCACCATGTAAGGAATCTTCTGCATCTGAGCATTGCGCACCTTCTTTTGCATCCGGTCATCAGATGCATCAATATCAGCGCGAATTCCAGCTTTCTTCATCTGCTTAATGACATCCTCAAGATAAGGAGTAAATGCCTCAGCAACGGGAATTCCAACTACCTGAACTGGAGCAAGCCATGGTGGAAATGCTCCTGCATAGTGTTCGGTCAGGACTCCAAAGAAACGTTCGATGGATCCAAAGAGCGCACGGTGAATCATTACCGGGCGTTGACGAGACCCATCATTAGCAACATATTCAAGATCAAAACGATTTGGTAATTGGAAATCCACTTGGATAGTGGACATCTGCCATGTACGCCCCAAGGCATCTTTAGCCTGTACGGAGACCTTTGGTCCGTAGAAAGCCGCTCCCCCTGGGTCTAGAACTAATTCAAGATTCTGTTTCTGTGCGGAGATACGAAGGGCCTCAGTAGCTCTCTCCCACTCAGCATCTTCTCCAACGTACTTTTCATCATTTCGCGTAGAGAGTTCGAGGTAGAAATCAGTGAGACCGTAATCGCGCAATAAATTGAGCACGAAAGTCAGAAGTGAATCGAGCTCGTCCAGCATCTGATCCGCGGTGCAATAGATGTGCGCGTCATCTTGGGTAAACCCACGAGCGCGAGTTATGCCATGGAGAACGCCTGACTTCTCATAACGATAAACAGTTCCGAATTCAAAAAGACGCAAAGGTAATTCACGATATGAACGACCACGAGAGCTATAAATCAAATTATGGAAAGGGCAGTTCATCGGTTTCATGTAGTACTGCTGACCCGCACGCTTAACTGTGCCATCAGCGTGTAACTCTTCATCCAAAATCATTGGCGGGTACATACCTTCGGAATACCAATCAAGGTGGCCCGACTTCTCAAAGAGTGCAGCCTTGGTGATGTGTGGTGAATAAACGAATTCGTAACCTTCTTCTTCATGGCGCTTGCGCGAATAATCTTCCATCGCACGTCGAATAATTCCGCCTTTGGGATGAAAGACTGCAAGACCCGATCCGATTTCCTCTGGAAAAGAGAACAAATCCAATTCAGTTCCGAGGCGTCGGTGATCGCGCTTTTCTGCCTCAACAAGAAACTCGAGATATGCAGCAAGGTCCTCTTGCGATGCCCATGCAGTTCCGTAGATACGCTGCAGCATCGGATTCTTTTCAGAACCGCGCCAATAAGCCCCAGCGCTTCGCATTAATTTAAATGCAGGAATCAATTTCGTAGAAGGCAGATGAGGTCCACGACATAAATCACTCCACACAGGTTGACCATCGCGACCTAGGTTGTCATAAATGGTCAGCTCTGCGCCGCCCACTTCAACGCTTGATTCATCCCCTTGGTCAGATTTCAATCCAACTAGTTCGCACTTGTACGGCTCTGCCGCTAATTCCTTCAGGGCATCTGCCTCAGTTGTAACGCGACGTCTAAATCGTTGGCCATCTTTAATGATCTTCTTCATGGCGCTCTCAAGAGCGGTCAAGTCATCTGGCGTAAAAGGCTTGGGTGGATCAAAGTCATAATAAAAGCCATCAGTAATCGGTGGTCCAATTCCAAGACGAGTCTGCGGAAAGAGTTGCTGCACCGCTTGAGCCAAGACGTGAGCCGTTGAGTGGCGCAAGACTTTGAGACCTTCAGGTGATGCGATGGTGATCGCTTCAATGACATCACCGGGAGCAAGTTCACTCCAAAGATCGCTCACGACGCCGTTAATGCGACACACAACAACGTCCTTCTGCTCTTGAAATAAGTGCGTCGGACGTTGATCGGATTCGACAGAAACTGGTGCACCGTCCACGGTGATAGCAATCAAAGACATGGCGGTCAGTCTACTAAATCTTGCGCGGTCTGCGCCCGTGCCACTTGTAGCAACTCCTCAGACATATCGAGTTTTCGCCCATTCAAGAATTCCACTGGTTGCAGGTTTTTGAGGCTAGAAAGTAAAAACATCGATTCTATGGTCGAGATTTCGCTACCCAAGAGATCTTCTTCGCTGATACCAAACCATTCGATAGCTACGGCTCGTGTAATCCCAGGCAAGCAACCACTGGACAAAGTAGGTGTAATCCACCTGCCTTCAACCTTCATCATCACATTAGCCACTGCACTTTCGCAGATGTAGCCCGCCATATTTAATCGGATCCCATCATCAAAACCGCCAGCTCGTGCCTGTTCTAATAGATCAAGATTCTCTTTATACGGCAGAGCTTTATGTCCAGCCATCGATGCTTTCTCATCAACTGGGTTATCAAATATCGTCAATTTTGCTGGTTCGCTCCACGGGGTAAATGCCTCGTGAATCGCAAAGACGTTTCCGTCAGATGGGAAAGTGACCCTCAAACGTCCGATACCAGCAACATCTGAGCGCTCTATTTCTTTACGGATTAGGTCAACAACTTCTTCTCCCGAAAATATTGGTAACCTTAATGACCGCGAACTTTTAAGGGCCCGATCTAAATGCCGAGCAAGAAATTGCGGAACTCCATCAATTGTCTTAATCGTTTCAAATACTCCATCACCTTCAGGGAAACTCTTCATAAGATTTCACCTCCCGCAATTGAGATAAGGCGCGCAGCCTTCAACACGGTTTCATCCCATTCTTTACTTGCATCACTCCCCCACGTAATTCCTGCACCTGTACCAAATCGAAGATATCCATCACCGCTATTCCAAAAGGTTCGTATCGCAACAGCTAAGTTGGCGCTATCGCCATGAACCCAGCCTAGAGCGCCACAATAAGGGCCGCGTGGCATATCTTCATGCTCTTTGATTACATCTAAAGCCGAGGATTTCGGAGCACCGCTTACTGAACCTGGAGGCAATAGCGCTTCGCCAATCTGTGTCCAAGTAATATCTTCGCGCAAAGTGCCTTGAATATCGGACACGAGATGCGTTAATCCAGGATGAATTTCTGCAGCTAATAATCGCGGCACATGAACGCTTCCTGGTTTACAAATTTTGCCGAGATCGTTGCGAATTAAATCCACGATCATAATATTTTCAGCTTTATCTTTATCGCCAAAATTCACATCACCCGCGCTATTAGTTCCTTTAATCGGCCCAGAAGTTACGACCGCTTTTTCTCTACGAAGAAATAGTTCTGGCGAAGCAGATGCGATTTGTAGCTCAGGCAATCGTAAATAACTTGCGTGAGGCGCAGGATTAGATAAGAGAATCTCATGCATCAGCGGCAATAAATCGGTCTCTTTCTCACACCTTGTAGATAACTGGCGACAAGCATTGACCTGATATACCCAGCCTCGCGAAATATGGTTTTGGATTTCACGGACATATGCGATGTATCGCTCTCGTTCGATAGATGTATGCCATGCACTTTCGATTTTCTCCCAGATATTCAATGCTGGCGGTAATGGCGCATGCACGACTTCAGCAAATTTCGCACATATCCACTCACCTTCAAAAGTCGTGGAAATGGCCCAGAATCCGCCATCGTCTAAAGAGGCTGGATTGTTGCTAATTTCCAACAATCGGTACGCCAATACCCCATTCATCCAAAAGAAGGGCTCGGACCTGGTCAATTCCACCCCGTAACGGTAAGCCC
>WLMD01000073.1 GCA_009700405.1 Actinomycetota bacterium
CTCGTGCCTGCGCATCCGGAGAACTACCTGGTGGACCAACTCGTTTATCTAATGTTGTATTTATGGGCATGGGCGAACCTATGGCCAATTACAAAGCGGTGATGAGAAGTATCCGTAACATCACAGATCCCCATCCGGATGGGTTGGGAATTAGCGCCCGTTCGGTAACTCTTTCAACCGTTGGATTGGTTAACGGTATTGAAAAGCTAACTCAAGAGGGAATTCCGGTCACCTTGGCTGTTTCATTGCACACGCCTGATGATGAGCTTCGTGATTCTTTGGTTCCTATTAACTCGCGCTGGAAAGTTAAGGAAGTAATTGCCGCAGCGGATGCTTATGCAGAAAAAACTGGACGTAGGTATTCGATTGAGTACGCGCTCATTCGAGATATCAATGATCACACCTGGAGAGCGGACCTTCTTGGTCGCTTGCTCAAGAATCGTAATGCGCATGTAAACCTCATTCCTCTTAATCCAACGCCAGGGTCTAAATGGACAGCTTCTCGTCACGAGGACGAAGTTGAATTCGTGCGAATTCTAGAAAGTTATGGCGTTGCCACGACGGTTCGTGATACACGCGGGCGAGAAATCGATGGTGCATGCGGTCAATTAGCGGCCTCAGAGATTGCTAAATCCTAAAACCACTCATGCAATACCGAAAAAGGAGAGACACATGATCCTAGAAATCGCGAATATGGAGATACTTTCTCACAAGCATGAGGAGTTTGAGGGCGCAATTAAGAACGCTGTCGAGACTGTCTTATCTACTGCTAAAGGTTTTAATAGTTTTCAGCTTCAGCACTGTATAGAAGACCCCAACAAATACACGCTACTTATTCATTGGGACACCTTGGAAGACCACACCGTAACTTTTCGCGAGTCAGAGCTCTTTCCTTTATGGCGCAGCCATATTGAAGCGTTTTTTGCTAGCAAGCCTGAGGTAAATCATTGGAGTTCGGTTTTCGTTATTAAGGCGTAAAACTGCGCTAGCGCATCACCCAACCACCATCGACATTTAATATTTGTCCGGTGACAAAAGATGCTTCTTCGCTAGCAAGGAACATGAATGCACCTGCCAAGTCCTCCGAGGTGCCGCGCCTCTTGAGTGCTTGAACTCTGTAGACAAACTCGGCAACTTCTTCTTGATTTGGATCTACTTCAAGTTCCATTTCAGTTCGGATTGCACCTGGCATCACTGAGTTAACGCGAATACCGTCTCCACCAAGTTCTCTTGCTAAGGCGCGAGTGATTCCTATGATGGCAGCCTTTGACGCTGAATAGTGCAAAGCTCCGGCTTGACCAGTATCAACCATCACAGATGTAACCGTAATGATCGACCCCTTAGTCTTCTTCAGATCTTCATATGCCGCTTTGGCTAGTAACCACGTTCCTCGGCCATTAACATTTTGGACGCGATCCCAATCATCGGTGGTAATTTCGTTCCATTTATTTCTTCCCGTAGCGGCACCGTTTGCTACAACAATTGAGATATCTCCCAGTTGATTATGTGTTTCTCTGACTAGATTTTCTGGGGTCTCAGGCAGAGATAGATCTCCGGCTAAGCAAATGGCACGAGAACCTTTATCGGTGAGTTCGGTAACTAAATCTTTTGCCAGTTTGGCCATGTGTGGTGTATTTAAATAGCAAATTGAAACCGCTGCGCCTTCGCTTGCATAAAGTCGAGCTACTGCAGCGCCGATTCCTCGAGAACCGCCGGTGATGAGCGCAGTTTTACCTTCTAGGCGACCAGATTTCATTCACTTACTCCTTTACTTGATAGCGAATCTTGCACGAGTTTTCTCACTTGACCTATGTCATAGGTAATCGAAGGAGAAGTTGTTTTAAAGCGGGTCATATCCTTTAGGCCACTTCCGGTAAGAACGACTACTGGTTCATCATGAGATGTTACTTTCCCAGATTCAATATCTTGGTGAAGGCCGGCCAGTGCAAGCGCTGAAGCTGGTTCCACAAAGATACCTTCCTCGCGGGCGAGGAGATCTTGCATTTCCCATGCCGCTTGGTCTGTTACACGAACGCCCCAGCCATCTGATGCGGTAATTTTCTCAATCGCAAGTAGTCCATCAGGAGGGTTTGCAAGTTGTAGGCCGGAGATCTTCGTGGTGCATGCGGCAATCACTGGAGATTCAATAAGTCCCATTACTGTTTGAGATATCGGCGAACATTCATCTGGCTGTACACAAATAACTTTCGCATCAGAACTACCTCGAGCAAGACCAATTGCGGTCGCTACGAGAAGTCCGCCACCGCCTGTTGGTAGATAAACATGGCTTACCGTCTTATAGGTAGCAATTTCTTCGCCGATCGCTTCGGCACCTTTCATGCCTTCGGGATTAAAGGCATACGCGGTAATGGTCAAAAGTAAATTTTCGTCTTCTGCGATTTTCTTAAGAGCAAGCATTTCGTCAGAGCCCAGATCTTTCATAGCAATCATGAGCGCACCATATGGTCGAATGGAGGCGACCTTTTCCGCTGGAGCATCAGCGAGAATGCAGAGAATCCCGGGGAGGCCTGCACGTGCACCATATGCACTCATAGCGGCTCCGCCATTTCCGGAGGAAGTGCCTAGCCATCCACGGCGACCTTGTGAAAGTGCTTCGATCATTGTGGTTCGCGCAATGCGATCTTTGTATGAGCCAGTCGGGTTGAGATACTCAGCTTTGGCCCAAATTTTATTCATACCCCATTTGCGAGCCAATGTCGGCAACAAAACCAAAGGCGTATTGCCTTCACCCATAGAAAGGCTTGCCGGAGTCATCACAGTTGAGATGCAATTATTGAGAGAGTGTCTCCGACTAAAACACGCGTTGCGCGACGCATGAGCATCACGATTCCAGAGCTAGGTGCGTAAACGCTTTCGCACAGAAGCCCTTCCGCATCGATGACTTCACCGAGGAGATCGCCGGTGGAAACATGCGAACCAACCTCTGCGAATGTGCAAAAGAATCCGGATGTCGTGGAAATGATTCCTTCATCCGTATTTCCATCACCGGATACCCAGACTGAATCTGTCGATGAAGAGGGGCAGGCGTCAATCATCGATAGTGAATGCAAAATTCTAAGAACACCAGCAACATAGGTTTGTAAGTCTGCGATTCGAACTTGTCCGCCACCTCTGCCTTCAACATATATCGAAGGAATTCCTAAGGATTCAGCGGTGGAAATAGTTCGGCCAGGGGAGGGTGGGCCACTGTGCTTCCAGGTATAGGGAGCATCAAATATCTTCGCAAAATTACCCGACTTCAATGAGAGTTCAGGTGAGGAATCCAAATATCCGCACATGAGTGCCATATCAAAATTCCTGCCCGCTGAGTGCAAGTCAATGAGAAGGTCAGAGCCTTTGATGAGGTGCTCAGTTAAGAAAGCGGCAATTTGTTCTGTCGGGCTTCCGAGCATGTCTCCGGGGAAAACTCTTGCGAGATTTAAACCATCTGTTGGACTCTCGCGTGTCGAAGCGTTCCAGGCAACTGGATGAGCTGGGGCGGCAAACTTTACAGTGCCTCGCCGAAGAGATTTTTGAAGAATATTTCTAATTTGCCGATTCGCCAATACGCCTTCAAATTCATCTCCATGAACCCCGCCCAAAATAGCAACAGTGGGTCCCGCAATTTCCCCATGAATAGTTTGGATTACAGGAAGCAGTGAAGTCATGGATGGAAGCCTAATTCGAATAATTCCCTGTTGGCAAGCAATTTAAGATTCAGAAATGAATAATTGTCCAGCCAGCGGAAATTCACGAGATTGGGCTTCGGTAAAATCTTCTTGTGCGGTTGTGATGAGCAGTTGGGAGCGCGTTAAGCCACCAAGAGCAACGCTTGTGACTTGCTCGGTCGGAACCGCAAGTTCATAAAGGAAGTTTCCGTGCATGTCATAAGACCTCACGACAGATTTTCCGTAGATTGCAACCCATAGCTTTCCGCTGGGGTCATAAGAAACTCCATCCGGAAGTCCATCATCCTTTGGTAATTGGATAAACACTTCTGATTGCGTAATTGATCCAGTTAATATATTGACGTGATGTCGCCACACAGTTCTTTCATAAGAATCGGCATGGTAGAGATAATTTTTCTGATAATCCCATGCCATTCCGTTTGTTAGAGAGAACCGTGGGAGTGCTTGTTGAATTTCGCCGTCTTGAGTGATTCGTAGCAGAGTTCCCGTTCCCGGTGCACGATCAGGGGAAACTGAGCCAATCCAGATGTTGCCGGCAATATCGGCAATACCGTCATTGACAAGCCAATTATTTGGAAGTGGAATGTCGATTGATGGCCCGATTTCGATTAAGTCAGAGCCGTCAAACTGGAAGCGTCGTAAGGTTTTTTCAATTGCCATCACTAGTTGAGAATTGCCAACGGGTTGAACCAAAGAAGTTCGTACATTGAATTCTTTCGATCCGATAGCTGTCTTTTCTAAGTCCTCTACGGAACTTCCTTGCCTCCAATAAACGATGCCCGCTGCGGCGTCGACCCACCACCAGTACCCCTCAGACCATCGAGGGCTTTCACCTAGTTGGCATCTGGGAGCTCCGAATAAAGAAACGGTATTAAATTCCCTATTCATTATTTACCCAGACATTGTTCAATTATTTGTACCAAGGAATCTTTTTAACTGAAAAACCACCATCAATTGTTAAAATTTCTCCTGTGATAAAACTTGCTTCATTTGAAAGAAGGAATTGAACCCCGGCTGCGATTTCATCTGGCTCACTGAATCTTCCCATTGCATGCATATCGACGATAGATGGATCAAGGTAGCCGGCATTTTGTGCATTAATGACCATCGCAGTATTGACATAACCAGGAGCAATGGCGTTTACGCGAATACCAAATTCAGCCCATTCAACCGCAAGTGTGCGAGTTAGGGCGTCTATACCTGCTTTTGCAACTGCGTATGGAAGACGTCGTGGCCAACCAAAAATATGAGCGACGGAAGAAAAGTTAACGATGGCACCACCGGTTTTCTTTTCAACCAGATGCCTCGCAAATGCTTGATTCATGTAGAAATGGCCATCTAAATGACAATCTCTCACTTCTTTCCATTGTTCAGGGGTCATTTCTAAACTTGAATGGTTGGTGCTGTTTCCTGCAGTTACTACTAAGCCAGTTAACGATTTAGCCCATTTAGCGCTGGACTCTATAACTGCGTGAGCACCTTCTGCTGAAGTAATATCAGACTTCAAAACTAGAAGTCGGTCAGCACCAAATTCTTCTTTTACTTCTTCTAGAGGACCTGCATGAATATCGGCTGCAATGATCTGAACGTGTGGCCATTGGGTGAGTAATCGGCGGACAGTTGCCAAGCCGATGCCGCTTGCGCCTCCGGCAACAATGACCGCACTATGTCCGCTGTTGTTATTGGTCATTAGTCAACCCATAGAGTTGCTTCAAATTCAACGCAAAGTTCAGGCAACATGAGATGAACACCCCCAACAAAGGAAGAGGCTGGCATCACTGAAGCAAAATACTCTCCGTGAGCTTTCGCTACAGCAGGCCATTCTTCAATATTGGTCAGAAATACCCTGGTTCGAATGGTGTTATCAAGAGTGGCGCCAAGTTCCTCGACCGCTTTCTTTACTTCAGCAAGAATATATTGCATTTGTCCATATGGATCATTGGGGCAGACAACGCCACCTTCTCGTGTGGTCGCCGTGGTCCCACTTACTTCGATGAGGTTTCCCATTCTTACAGCGCGGGAATACCCAACTACTGGCGCCCACGGGCGATTACCATCCACTCGAGCAACTATTGCCATTTCGTCCCCATTTCTGTTTGAGAATTAAACTATTACTCGCTCTCACAACTTGCAATATGTGTACCAGTGTTGATTTCGTCGCCCTCTTTAAAGAATAGTTCTACGATTTTGCCGGATACAGGAGATGGTATTTGGACAGTTGCTTTATCAGTTTCAACTTCCATTAAGGAATCACCGATTTCAACATGGTCGCCGACTTGTACATTCCATGAAACTAGGTAGAACTCATCTGTAGTTTCAGCGACACGGGGCATTTTTATCATGTGCTTCATGATTGTGAGGCCTTCGTTGGAGTCCAGATGTTCTCAAACATAGAGGCCAAGAGAGGTTCTGGCGCTGCTACACAGGTAGCTATCACCTTTTCTATCGTTACTTTCATAGAGGCTTTCATCTCTTCAATACTTTCAAGAGTCAAGAGTCCCTCTGCGATGAGTGCGTTCTCAGTTACTTTGATTGGGTCGCGCTCGAGCCATTTTTCGAGTTCACCAGCAGGGCGATATAGGGCTTGATCTGCTCGTGAATGACCGGCGAAACGGTAGGTCTTGGCTTCAATCAAGGTAGGACCGCCACCTTTTCGGGCACGTTCAACTGCCTCAGCAACTCCAGTTTGAACGGCAGAAATATCCATGCCATCAAGTGAGAAGTGAGGCATGTTGTAACTTTCAGCGCGCATGTGCAAATCTTCGATGGGGGTTGTTGTCTGAATTCGGCTGTATTCTCCATAAACATTGTTGTCGCAAATAAATATAACGGGCAGTTTCCAGATAGCGGCAAGATTGAGACCTTCATGGAACGCGCCGATATTGCTTGCTCCATCGCCGAAGACTGCGACTCCAACGCTATCAATTCCTTGTGTTTGAAAAGCAAGAGCTGCGCCTGCAGCGATAGGAATGCCTGCTCCAACTATTGCCGATGTTGGAAGTAACCCCACGCTCATATCGCACATATGCATAGATCCGCCGACACCACCGCAGCAACCGTTTGTCTTTCCCATAATTTCGCCAAGTACAGATTCTGGAGTGAGACCCAGCGCCAATGCGACTCCATGTCCGCGATAGGTAGCTAAGACAACATCAGTATGACGAAGCACTGAAGCCAGACCAACGGCGAGAGCCTCTTGGCCCTGACACAAGTGAGTGCTTCCGCGTACTAAACCAGCAGCGAAGAGGGCGTTAATTTGCTCTTCAAATTCACGAATTTCTAGCATGCGCTCATACTGTGCACGTTGATTTTTTTGAACGTCCTGCCTGCGCTTCATAGGGGTGCTCATTGCGAAATCCCCTCTAATTGCCACCAAGTTTTTGGCTTTTCTCCAGTTGCTAGAGCGTGCATAAGTTGGCGAATAATATCGTCTTGAGTTGGAACGAATCGAGTTTCGAGAATTCCACTATAAGGAACAGGCACATCTGGTGTAGTTATACGAAATGGTGCACCTTTGAGTGAGTTGAATAGTTCTGCTGAAACGGCTGCAACAATTTCTGATCCCCATCCGCCACTTTCGGGCGCTTCTTCAACCACAACGAGCCTGCCAGTTTTCTTTACTGATTCAAGAACTGCTTGTCGATCCCAAGGTACGACCGTCGCTAAATCTATTAGTTCTGCGTCAATACCCGATGACTCGATTGCACCTTTACACACGTTAACCATTTGCCCGAGCGAGACGATAGTGATCGCGTTGCCTGAACGAATAGTTCTGGCCTTGCCAATTTTCATTTCTATTGAGGTGTCAACATCTCCACGCTCGCCGTACAAGATACGAGGTTCCAGAACCATAACTGGGTCAGGATCTTGAATCGCAGCTCGCATCAAGCTATACGCAGACTGTGCGTCACTGAGATGGATAACTTTCAAGCCTGGTGTTGCAGCAACCCAATTTTCAAGAGTTTGAGAATGTTGACTGCCGAATCCAAGTCCGGAGCCGCACGATGCACGCACAACCATAGGAACGGAAAGCGTTCCATTACTTAAGTAACGCAATTTGGCTGCTTCGGTAACAAGTTGATCAAGGGCCACTCCAAGAAACTCCATAAACATTATTTCGACAACTGGTTTCATTCCCATAATTGCCGCGCCAACTGCAGCTCCTGTAAAGGCCATTTCCGAAATTGGGGTATCGCGAACACGTAGGGGCCCAAACTCTGCAAGTAATCCTTCGGATGTTTTAAAAGGTCCTTCAGCATGAGCGACGTCTTCGCCAAAAACCATAACAGTTGGATC
>WLMD01000074.1 GCA_009700405.1 Actinomycetota bacterium
GCCTGGGGCAATTGAAAGGTTTGGCCATATCGAGAATTAAATCGTCCAGCTAAATCTCTTGTTAATTCGATATGTTGACGCTGATCCTCTCCGACAGGAACCCTGTCTGCCTGATAGAGCAAAATATCAGCAGCCTGAAGCATTGGATAGGTAAAGAGCCCTACCGCTGTGCGATCAGTTCCAGATTTCTGTGATTTGTCTTTAAATTGAGTCATTCTGCTTGCTTCACCAAATCCTGCCAAACACTCCATAATCCAACCCAACTGATTATGTTGAGATATATGGGATTGCAAAAATAGCGTGCATTTATTGGGATCAACGCCCAAGGCAATGAGTTGGGCAGCCGATACAAGTGTGCGCTTTCGCAATAACGCTGGATCGGTTTCGATTGTTAGAGCATGAAGATCGACGACGCAGTAGAAAGCATCATGATCTGCTTGCAATTCCACCCATTGTTTAATTGCGCCTAAATAGTTTCCAAGGTGAAAGGAATCATGTGTTGGCTGGATGCCTGAAAGTACGCGTGGGCGGGTCATAGGGTTGATTCTCGCATGGATTAAAGGGTGCGTGCGATCAATAGTCGTCCCGCACGCTTTCCTTCCATGGACAGCACCGTGACACGCAAACCATTGATATTCACAACATCATGTTCACGAGGTATTCGGCCCAGAAAATGCATCACAAACCCACTAGCCGTCTCATATGGACCATCTGGGAAATCGATTTCTGCCTCATCGCGCAAATCCTCGATAGAAATCAGGCCATCTACTTCGAAATCGCCGGTGCGAGATTCTTGAGAAACGTCAACTTCATGGGAATCGTACTCATCGCGAATATCTCCGATTAGGCACTCGACGAGATCTTCCATGGTGATGATTCCATCAGTGCCACCGTATTCATCAAGGACAATTGCTAAATGTTGACGCTGGTTGCGCATTTCTGTTAATGCCGGAAGGACACCTTTTGTTCCTGGTAAAAACATTATTGGTCTTACCAATTCTTGAATCTTTCCCCCATTACCACCGAGAGAGGTATCTAGAAGGTCTCGCACATGGATGAATCCAATGACTTCATCTGAGGATCCACGTACTACGGGGTATCTGGAATGTGCGCGATCAACTGCAAGCGCAATTGCTTTTCCGATAGATAAAGACCCGTCAAGAAAATCAACTTCGGTACGAGGAACCATCACTTCGTGAACTTGTCGCTCACTAGCATTAAATACCTCTTCCACAATGTCGCGTTCTTCATCCGTGAGTGCGGCGTGACCTGAAACTAAATCAAGTAATTCCTCTTCTGACATTTGAGTGCGTGCCTCGTGAGGATCTATTCCGAATATACGCACGATGAAATTTGTTGAGTGTGAAAGCAACCAAATTATTGGGCGAAAAACCATTGCCAAAACGTCGATTATCGGAGCCGCAGCAAGCGCGATTGCCTCAGTTCTAAAAAGAGCTAAACGCTTGGGCACGAGTTCGCCAAAGACCAATGAGAAATACGCAATAATTAAAGTTAAGCCAATCAAAGACAAGGTATTACTCCACCCGCGAGTCAAGCCAAGACTCTCTAACCATGGTTCTACATAGGTTCCGATGCGCTCTGCTCCAAGTGCTGCAGAAAGAAATCCGCAAACAGTCACGCCAACTTGAGCGGCAGCTAAGAATCGGTTGGGGTTTTGCGAGAGAGCCGCAACGCGTGCCCCGCGACGCCCCTTTGTCGCCATCTGGCGAATCTGGCTATCGCGCAAGGAGATGAGGGCAATCTCGGCGGCGACGAAAAGAGCGGCAAGGAGAATTAAGCCAGCCACTACCCCGATATCGGTAAATAAGGCGCCTAGGGAGCGGGGGTCAGAGGACATGCCTTAAGGATATAGCCAGGCACTTCCCTTCTCGCCTGCTTATGGCGTAATCTCCAGCCACAGCATTTGGGAAATCCAAATGACCTTCATCCAACGGACCGTCGGGCACGTACCTGCCCGGAGAAGGAGCGTTTCAGCATGGCATCAGTCGTATTCGATAAAGCAACACGTATCTATCCAGGAACAACCGCCCCAGCCGTAGACAAACTAGATCTCGTCGTCAATGACGGCGAATTTCTTGTATTAGTTGGTCCATCAGGTTGCGGAAAGTCAACATCACTTCGAATGTTGGCCGGACTTGAAGAAATTGATAACGGACGAATCCTTATCGGAGATCGTGACGTTACAAATATCGCGCCAAAAGACCGTGACATCGCAATGGTTTTCCAGTCATATGCTCTTTACCCTCATATGACCGTCGCAGAGAACATGGGCTTTGCACTTAAAATTGCAGGCACTCCAAAAGACGAACGTGAACGTCGCGTACTCGAAGCCGCAAAATTACTTGACCTTGAGCCATACCTAGAGCGCAAGCCAAAAGCTCTATCAGGTGGTCAACGTCAACGTGTTGCTATGGGCCGTGCAATTGTCCGCGAACCACAGGTCTTCCTTATGGATGAACCACTGTCAAACTTGGATGCCAAGTTGCGCGTAGCTACACGTACACAAATTGCTGCGCTACAGCGTCGTCTTGGAATCACCACCGTTTATGTAACACACGATCAAGTTGAAGCTATGACCATGGGTGATCGCGTAGCGGTTCTCAAAGATGGTCTCTTGCAACAAGTTGATACACCTCGCAATCTTTACGATAACCCTGCCAACGCATTCGTTGCTGGATTTATCGGATCACCTGCTATGAACTTGCTCGTCGCGCCAGTAACTGATGGCAAGGCAATTCTTGGTGGTCTCTCAATCCCAGCACCTGCTAACGCCGGAAAATCTGTAACAGTCGGAATCCGCCCTGAAGGATTTAGCCCTTCAAGTGGTGGCTTCGATGTCATCGTTGAGGTTGTTGAAGAACTAGGCGCCGACGCATTCGTTTACGGCAAGCCTGCCGACTCAACTGTGAAGTTCGCACATTCAACAGATGAAGGTGCTCAAGTAATCCTTCGTTGGGATCCAAAGAATCCACCAAAGCCAGGAACAACGGTTTCGGTATCGGCTAATCCAGCTGGAATCCACTTCTTTGATTCAGTAACTGGAGAACGTCTTAAGTAAGAGTTGAATTAATAAAAATAACCCTCGGTCATTGCGACCGAGGGTTATTTTTTTAGATAATTCCGTTAAGCCATTGCCTTCTGCAAGTTCTCATCAATCGATGCCAAGAACTCTTGTGTGGTTTGGTATGGGGCATCTGAAGAAATCAGAATTGCCAAGTCCTTTGTCATCTTTCCTGATTCGACTGTCTCAATGCAGACCCGCTCTAAAGTTGACGCAAACTTTGCAAGCTCAGGAGTGTTGTCCAGTTTTGCGCGGTGAGCTAAGCCCTGAGTCCAAGCGAAAATTGATGCAATCGGATTTGTCGATGTTGGCTTGCCTTTCTGGTGTTCACGGAAGTGACGAGTCACTGTGCCGTGGGCTGCTTCAGCTTCTACAGTCTTTCCATCTGGAGTCATCAAAACACTCGTCATCAACCCAAGTGATCCATAACCCTGTGCGATGGTGTCAGACTGAACGTCTCCGTCATAGTTCTTACAAGCCCAGACATAGCCACCTTCCCAGCGAAGCGCAGTTGCAACCATGTCATCAATAAGGCGATGCTCGTAGGTGATACCTAACTTCTCAAACTCAGACTTGAATTCCTTTTCGTAGATATCTTGGAAAATATCTTTGAAGCGTCCGTCATAGGCCTTAAGAATTGTGTTCTTCGTTGAAAGAAATACCGGGTACTTTCGCAAGATGCCATAGTTAAGAGATGCACGTGCAAAGTCGCGGATTGACTCATCTACGTTGTACATACCCATTGCAACGCCAGAACCTTCGAATTTGTAGACTTCAAATTCAATGGGTGCAGAATTGTCTTCAGGGGTAAATGTCATTGTTAAAGTTCCGGCTCCGGGAACTAAGAAATCGGTTGCCTTGTACTGATCGCCAAAGGCATGACGGCCGATAACGATTGGCTTGGTCCAGTGTGGAACTAAGCGAGGCACATTGCTAATGATGATTGGTTCGCGAAAAATAACTCCACCGAGGATATTACGGACGGTTCCGTTAGGTGATTTCCACATCTTCTTCAACTTAAATTCTTCTACGCGCGCTTCATCTGGAGTGATCGTTGCGCATTTAACGCCGACGCCATGCTTTTGGATTGCATGAGCTGAATCAATTGTGACCTGATCATTAGTGGCATCACGGTGCTCCATGCCGAGGTCGTAGTACTCTAAATTGATATCCAAATAAGGCAAGATCAACTGTTCTTTGATGAACTGCCAGATAATGCGTGTCATTTCATCGCCGTCAAGCTCTACAACGGTTCCGACAACTTTAATCTTGTTCATTTATTTCTCCGCTCCTAAAGCCTAGAGGCTTTGTACATCTGCTTGTTTTGTGCGAACGGCCTCTGCAGCCACTTTTAGTTCAGCTAACTCGGTAGCTGAAAGATCTGTTTCGACAACCTTTACGATTCCTGCACGACCAATTTGGGCTTCCACTCCGAGATACACGCCGGAGATTCCGTACTCTCCATCAACCCAAGCGCACACTGGCATAACAATGCCGGCATCTTCGATAACTGCTTTAGCCATACGAGCCGCGGCGGCAGAAGGTGCATAGTAAGCAGAACCAGTCTTAAGTAGAGCAACAATCTCTGCCCCACCATTACGAGTGCGGGTTACCAAATCATCAATTTCTTCTGCTGAAAGTCTCCCTGATAATGGTTGGCCATCTACTGTGCAACGGCTAGGAACTGGAACCATAGTGTCACCATGAGAACCAAGTGTCAGAGTTTTCACCGAACCAACTGCAACTCCAAGTTTTTCCGCAACGAAATTTGTAAAACGTGCGGTGTCTAGCATTCCTGCTTGTCCCATCACGCGGTTACGAGGAAAGCCTGTTGCCAATTGCGCAAGAGCAGTCATTTCATCGAGTGGGTTTGAAACCACAATAATCACGGCGTTTGGGCTGTGCTTGGCAATGTTTTCAGCAACTCCACGAACAATTCCAGCGTTCACACCGATGAGATCCATACGGCTCATGCCAGGTTTGCGAGGAAGCCCTGCAGTAATGACCACTACATCTGAATTGGCAGTTGCTTCATAACCGGCACCTTCAGGTGTTGTCGTAGCTCCGACGACTTTTGTTTCAAATCCTTCGATGGAACGTGATTGATTAATATCTAGTGCAATGCCTTCTGGCTTTCCTTCAACAATGTCAGTCAGAACAACTGTTTCGAAAACATTGTATTCAGCCAATCGCAGAGCTGTTGTTGAGCCATAAAATCCTGCTCCGACTACTGTGACTTTGCTTCCCATATCCTTCACTGCCTTCCATCTGGTTGTTGACTAGGAAAACTCTCTTGACGTCAAGATAATTCTAGCGCCCGCGTGGCAGTGCAATTGCCAAGGCGAAGAGGGCTATCGCCAATGCCAAGGGTAGGAATCTCCCGATGGCACGCTCATTTTTCTGGAAAAGGGCTAAAGCAGCGCACCCACACGCAATGAGTATGGATCCGCCTCGCACAATTCCAAAAATACCTAAAAGGACTCCGAGGGCGATAACCGCATAGCTTGCAAGTGAAAAGCGAGTTAACGACATGCGTCGACGACATTCTTAATAAGCATCGCTCGAGTCATAGGGCCAACTCCCCCAGGCATCGGTGCAACATAGGCAGCAACGTTCATTACATCTGGATGAACGTCACCAAGAAGTCCCGCTTCGGTACGAGAAATTCCCACATCAATAATTGCAGCGCCTTCTTTAATCATGCTGGCTGTGAGGAAGTGCGCACTTCCAATTGCAGCAACAATAATGTCGGCGCTCTTCGTGTGCCTTACCAAGTCACGAGTACCAGTATGAGTCAGTGTGACCGTCGCATTTTCACTTTTGCGAGTGAGTAGTAGCCCCAGTGGGCGACCGACAGTTAATCCGCGTCCGATAACAGTCACTTCCGCGCCATCAATAGGTACGTTGTAGTGGCGTAGCAATTCAACAATTCCGTGGGGCGTGCAAGGCAGTGGGGCATTTTCGCCACTGACTAGACGGCCAAGATTAAGTGGATGCAATCCATCTGCATCTTTATCCGGATCAATTGCTTCAAGGACTCGCTGTGAATTTATTCCACGAGGTAGTGGAAGTTGAACAATATAACCAGTGCATTCTTTGGAAGAATTAAGATCGGCAATCGCTGCAAGTACGTCGGCTTCAGATGCTGATGCTGGCAAATCTACTCGGATTGAATTAATTCCTACTTCATGACAATCACGATGCTTACCTGCTACATAGGAATGAGAGCCTGGGTCATCGCCAACAAGAACAGTGCCGAGCCCTGGTGTTCTTCCAAGTTTTTTTAGTTGCACTACATCGGCTGCGAGTTCTGTTTTGATTTTCGTAGCCAGGGCTTTTCCGTCAAGGATCTGTGCGCTCATGCCTCAATACTAATCACCATTAAGCATGGGAAAAGTGGCGGGTGCCTGTAAAGAACATTGGGATATTCCTCACGGTTGCCGCAGCGATAACTTCTTCATCGCGAACGCTTCCTCCTGGTTGAACAACCGCAGAAACACCAGCGGCTAAAAGGATTTCGAGGCCATCGGCAAAGGGGAAAAAGGCATCACTTGCCGCTACTGATCCGGCGACTCGGTCGCCCGCCCTATTAACTGCCAGTCGCGCCGAATCAACCCGGTTAACTTGGCCCATTCCGATTCCTACCGAGGCGCCATCTTTAGCTAAGAGAATTGCGTTGCTTTTTACTGCTCTCACAGATCTCCATGCAAAAACCAGATCAGCTAAGACTTCGGCGCAAACAGGCGCTCCGCTTACTTGCTTCCAATTTTCCGAGCTATCTCCCACGGCGTCAATGAGATCCGTCTCTTGAACAAGCATTCCTCCAGATACTGGACGCAACTCTAACTTTGGAATCATCACCGTGGAGCACTTAAGAATTCGCAAAGATGGTTTCTTCTGCAAAATTTCTAGCGCTTCTTGTGAAAAAGATGGAGCAATCACAACCTCGGTAAAGATTTCAGACAATGCCAGGGCCATCTCTATATCTACCTCGCGATTTGAAGCAACAACGCCTCCAAATGCTGAAACGGGATCACACTCATGGGCACGCTTGTGAGCCAAAGCGATGGAAGGTGCTGTCGCAATTCCACATGGATTGGCGTGCTTAATAATTGCAACGCACGGTGCCCCATGATCATGCGCGGCGCGCCATGCTGCATCCGCATCAGTGTAATTATTAAAAGACATTTCCTTGCCGTGGAGTTGTACTGCTCCGACTAAACCTGATGGCGCTCCACTATCTGAATAAATAGAAGCGCTTTGATGTGGGTTTTCGCCGTAACGTAATTCGCCTTTTTGCGACCACACTCTTCCAAACCACGATGGCAGTGCAGAATTATTATCGACTCCAAGCCAATTCGCTATCGCCAGATCATATTGCGCGGTGGTTCTGAAAACTTCTAACGCCAATTCAGTGCGCTGCTGACGAGTAAACCCACCTAATGAAATCGCTTCTACCAATTGAGGGTACTGAGACGTCTTGCAAATGACCGCTACCGATCCGTGATTCTTGGCTGCACCTCGCAACATAGAAGGTCCGCCAATATCAATTTGTTCAATTGCTTCAGCAAAGGTTGCACCGGCTGCAATAGTTGCAGCAAATGGATAGAGATTAATTACGACTAAATCAAAAGGGGCGATATCTAAATCTGCAATTGCAGCTAAGTGTTCGGGATTATTTTGATCAGCCAAGATTCCAGAGTGAATGCGCGGATGTAAAGTCTTTACTCGACCACCCATAATTTCCGGAAAACCGGTGTAATCACTTACTTCGGTAACCGCAATGCCGGCAGCCGCCAAATTTGCAGCGGTAGATCCAGTAGAAAGTATTTCGACGCCAGCTTTACTTAGCGCTGATCCAATTTCAAGTAGGCGGTCTTTATCGTAAACACTTACTAGC
>WLMD01000075.1 GCA_009700405.1 Actinomycetota bacterium
AAACCTAAAACGCCGCCGAACACAGTCAGACCAACTGCTACTGAAAAACCGAGAACACGTGCCAGGTTATGGTCAATATGCCCAATACGAGATAGGACTGTTTCAGTTGCCAATGTAGCTAAGGAAACTAAAACCGTTTCCCATCCAACAAAAACTAAATAGGAAAGTAAACCTGGAACCATATTTCCCTTAACCCCAAACGCCGCCCGAGATAAAGTCATCGTCGGCGCGTTGGAACGTTTTCCCGCCAAGGAACTTATGCCAACCAAGATAAATGAAAGGACGACACCCAGAACGGCGGCTAAAGCCACCTGAGAAAAAGAAATTCCGAAACCTAAGAAAAACGCTCCATAGGAGAGTGCCAGAAGGGAAACATTAGCCCCGCACCACGGCCAGAAAAGCGAACGAGCCGCACCCGACCTTTCTTCTTCGCGGATAAAATTCGTGCCATTTAGTTCGAGGTTGAGTTCTAGGTTCAGATCAAAATTCGGCACGTAACTCTCCCTATCTTTTTTTCAGATTTTTATAATGTAGGGGCGTAATCCTACTTCGCGGTCTCCTTTAAAGCGCGTCAAGTAGTACCCTGGGCAGCTTATGGAAACTATATTTGGTCTGCGACGTCGCGATCCCCGCACTCCATTTGACCACGTTCCATTTCATGATCCCGGAAAGCCAAACATTTCTTCAGTCCCTGCATTCCTATTCTGGATAGGCAAGAGTCAATGGTGGATCATTCTGACAGGAACTTTCTTTGGCATCATCGCCTTTTCATGCTTAGCACTCATGCCTGGTTTTCTTGGAAGAGGAATCCAAGCGATTAATGATCACGACCAAGCAGCGGTTAACAAATGGGCACTCATCATCGTAATAATCGGCACTTTGCAATCTCTAGCTGGCGTGATGCGGCATAGAAGGGCGCTTGGGGGTTGGATTGTCGCTGCCACCCGCCTACAACAAATAATCACACGCAAGGCAGCTTCACTCGGAGCAGATTTGCCTCGGCTTGTCTCCACCGGGGAAGTAGTTTCAGTAAATAGTAATGATGTCGAACGGGTCGCCCGTGCCTTTGATTTGATACCTCGGCTCACTGGCGCAATTATTTCCTTCGTCTTTGTCTCAGTCATGCTCATTAGCGCTTCCCCAACTATCGGTTGGTTAGTTGTTCTAGGCGTGCCTTTGATGAGCCTTGGTATTGCCCCAGTGATTAAGCCGCTGCAAACGCGCGAAGCCTTTCAAAGAAAGAAGCTCAGTGATGCTTCCAACTTAGCTGCTGACACTGTTGCCGGTCTTCGCGTGTTGCGCGGAATCGGCGGAGAAGAAACTTTTATTGCACGTTTTAAATTAGCATCGCAAGAAGTAAGGGCAGCTGCTGTAAGGACTGCTCGTATGCGTTCATTTCTCGAAGGCCTTCAAGTCATCCTCCCTGGCGCTCTCGTGCTAGGTGTTATCTATATCGGCGGAAACATGGTTGCTGCTGGCGACCTTAAAATTGGTGCCCTTCTCTCCTTTTACGGATATAGCGCATTCCTTGTACTCCCCCTCAAAGTTCTCACTGAAAGCGCTCAAAGAATCACATCCGCTACCGTTTCTGCAAGGCGCGTAATTAATCTGCTCGCAATCGAATCAATTAATCGTTGGGGAAATAACGAATCTCCAGATACTCGCGCAATCTTGCGCGATGGAATATCCGGGCTTGAAATCATGCCTAATGAATTCTTAGCAATTGTTAGCGATAACCCACTTCTGGCCGATGAACTCTGTGATCGACTCGGAGGCTATATCAATGCTGATCAAGTCTATTTAGGTAACTTGCCTTTAACCACTTTTTCACGAGATTCCATCCGTACAGCTATTTCTTCGCAGGAGAAAGATCCCGCAATACTCTCTGGAACAATTGGTTCAATCTTTACTGTTCCACATAGCGGCCGATTGACAATCGATGATGCAATGCAAGCCGCGAGTGCGCAAGATATTCTCGACTCGCTTGAAGGCGAAGGTATGAGCGCTGAAGTTGTCGAACGCGGACGCACATTGAGTGGGGGTCAACGCCAACGACTATCCCTTGCTAGAACTCTTTTCGTGGATGCCCCAATAATTGTTCTTGATGACCCGACAAGCGCGGTCGACTCACATACCGAGGCGCGTATAGCTAGCCGGTTGATGGATATCAGAAATGGTCAGACCACAGTTGTATTCACGAATTCTCCATTGATACTAGATAAAGCCAATCGAGTGGTCCTGATGGTCAACGGACGCAAAATCGATGAAGGAGCACACACTCAACTCCTTAAGACATCTCAAACATATCGAGAATTAGTTACGAGGGGCGCATGAAAGGAAAAATTGCCACAGATCAATATCTTCCACCCAGTGCATTCCCCTCCCCACCCAAACGTTCGCAGAGGGTGCCGAAGGATTTTGGCCTAGGCAGAGCCTCCTCTCGATTGCCTATTGCCAAGGCGTCCACCGTTAATCGTGAGATGTATACCTTGGTTATGAAACACCGTCGTGGCTTCTACGTTGTTGCTGCTCTTCAGTTAATTACCGCTGGTTGCGCGCTGGTTTCACCTCGTGTCTTTGGAAATCTTTTAGGAACGCTAAGTTCAGATCCTAAGCACGCTCACATTCTGCAGGCGGTACTCATAGCTGGCAGCGCACTTGTAGTGCAAACAATATTTGCTTACTGGACTCGTGTTAAGGCATCGATACTTGGTGAATTCGTTCTCTCTTCCTTACGTGAGCGATTCCTGGAACGCGTAGTTGAACTTCCTCCTAACGTAGTTGAACGAGCCGGAAGCGGCGAGCTATTAAGTCGAACAACTACAGATATCGACCACATTCAATGGGCGGTAAGAGACGCAGTTCCAATCATCACAATCTGTCTCGTATCCTTAACTTCCATTCTCGTTGCCATCGGCTTCACCGCTCCCATATTTATCGCCGCTGTATTAATTGGTATGCCACTTATTTTCGTAGCGACTCGACGTTATCTCCGTCGCTCGCCTCAGGCATATCGCACTGAAGCATCCTCTTACGCACTCATGAACTCGATCCTTGTAGAAACTGCAGAGTCTGGACGCACCATCGAATCACTGCGCCTAGGCGATGACAGGGTTGAAAGAAGTGATGCGGCGTTAGCTCGTTGGATTGAATGGGAACGCTACACATTACGATTGCGATGCCAGTGGTTTCCTTTTGTGGAAGCCGGTTACATATTCCCCCTAGCTGTTGTCTTGCTTGTTGGGTCGCATTTTTTTAATTTGGGCACTCTCACTATTGCCCAAATCACAACATGTCTTCTTTACTCTCAAATGATGATTGATCCGTTAGAAGGACTGCTCTGGTGGATTGATGAATTGCAAGGTGGGAAAGCATCTCTTTCTCGATTGCTCGGTATCCATGAAGTAGACGAGAGAGAGATCAAGGATTCTGACCCTGTGGGATTTGAGGTCAAGGGTGAAGATATTCATTATGGCTACAAGAGCGGCAGGGATGTACTTAAAGGAATTTCATTCCTTGTAGAACCAGGCACTCGCGTTGCAATCGTTGGTCCATCGGGCGCAGGTAAATCTACCCTCGGAAAATTGCTAGCTGGAATACAAGCGCCTGGCTCTGGAACTCTTACTGTTGGCCAGAGCGAAATTGGATACTTGCCCGTTGAAAAAGCGCGTCGCCACGTTGCCCTTGTTACGCAAGAGCATCATATTTTTGTTGGCACCCTTGCCGAAAATGTGACACTCGCACGCCCGAGCGCCACCGCCGAGGAAATTTGGGGCGCACTCATAGCCGTCGATGCCGAGGTTTGGGCCAAGGAATTACCGGAGGGTCTAGATACTCTCGTTGGTACCGGTGGAACCAAATTGCTCGCGACTCAATCGCAACAAATCGCATTAGCGCGCTTGGTATTGGCAGATCCTCATACTCTAATTTTGGATGAAGCTACTTCCCTCTTAGACCAACGTGCTGCGCGACATTTGGAATCATCACTATCTAAAGTGCTTGAAGGAAGAACTGTCATCGCCATCGCACATCGTCTACAGACAGCTCACGACGCAGACATAATCGCTGTAATCGAAGATGGAAAAATCACTGAATGGGGTTCGCATCAAGAACTCATGAGCGCAGACGGAGCATATGCGCAATTGTGGAAGTCCTGGAGAGATGAAACTTAAGCTCGCTTACTCTTTTTCACAATGAAATATAGACAAATCCCAATTCCAATTCCCCAGATCAAATCTATTGCCAAGGTACAAACCGCTGTAACGATCAGAACTGCAGCTTCGCTTTTCGTCGTCCTAAGAGATTCACGCAACGAAGTTGGATTAAGAATCCGATAACTGGTTCCGAGTAAAACACCTGCAATCGCTGCAGCAGGTATCTGGCTCACCCAGGGTGCCGCAACCAGGGCTACAAATAAAAGAACAATCGCATGAATCACAGAAGCAATGCGCGTGCGTGCACGTGCCCGTACGTTGACACTTGTTCTGGCTATCGCACCAGTTGCAGGCATACCTCCAAAGATTGAGGAAGTGGCAGTAGCAAGACCTTGTCCGAGCAGCTCGCGGTTTGGAGAATAGTGGTGTTCTTTGGATACGTGGGCGAGACCATCTGCTACTCGCGCAGATAAAAGCGACTCTATAGCGCAAAGAAGAGCAATGAGAAAAGCTGGCCAGAGCAGATGCGATATATCGGCGATGGAGATATCTCCCCCAGCCCATGTACCAACACTTCGTGGAATTTCACCAATGGTATTAACAGATAGAGAAAACATTCGAACAACTATCAACGAAAAAACAATTGCGATGAAACTAGCGGGAATATGGATCCGAATGTGCAACTTTCGAGAAAGTGGCGGATACCCGAATTTAACAAACAGCGTCAGCGCTACCACTGCCAGTGTTTGCCATTGAATTTGTGCATGCAGGGCGTTACTTATCGTTCTCCAGGCAACAACAAGAGAGCGATCACCTTCGGCTTTCGCAATTCCAAAAGCCAACGGCAACTGTTGCAGGGCAATAACACAAGCAATTCCGACAGTAAATCCTTCAACTACCGCCCAGGGTACTCGGTTGATTATTACCCCAAAGCGCAAAATTGCCATTGCCATCACCATTACTCCTGCAATAAGACCAAGAAGGGGAATAGCTCGAACACCGTAGGTGTGAATGATGGGTAAGAGCACAACTGTCATTGCTCCCGTTGGTCCGCTCACTTGATAATTGGAGCCACCAAATAATGCCGCTAAGAAACCAGCAATTATTGCTGTGGTAAGTCCAGCCGCAGGCGACATTCCTGAAGTAATTCCAAATCCCAAAGCAAGTGGGAGCGCTACTACAGCAACGGTGACGCCAGCAATTGCATCAGCAGTCAAACTCTTGCGATCAAAATGATAATCCGAACGCTTTGGCAACAAACTCTTACTCAAGAATAATCCTTCTTTCATACAGTTCTACTGCAAAACGTGGATATCGATGACGCTAATTATATCCACTTCTACAACAAATAACTCACTCCTAAATCATTCGCCATCCCGAGGCACATCGTGGATTCATGGCTGTGACTTTGATCTTCTTCTTCGTCTTGATGCAAGTAATAGTTTTTTTGGCAGCCGGTGTTGTTACCGCTTTGGCTGATACTGACCCTACTACGGTGAAGAAATAATCACCTTCAATCGGATGACCATCTTCAGAAACGACTCGATAATTAACATGAATCCGTCCTGTCGTCCGCACCGGTTTTAGACTTATAGTCAACCGAGCGCCACCGACGATGGAGTCATTCTGGTCGATCTGATTCCCCTGCGAATCGCGCACAATAATAAGGTTGGTTCGTTCGTCGCCGATAGTTATCAAATTTCCGTCAAATTCAATTCGCACTTTTTCAGGAAGCACTTGAACTTTCGCATTCGATTTAGGAATGGTTTCAACTAACTGAGCATGTGCCTCAGCTCCTGGTATGCCTAACGACAAACAAAGACCGATTGCACACATTATTCGCTTGATCTTCACGAGCACTGCTCCTCACTTAGAGATTCGATGAGAAAGTAGCTCGAGGACTTCATGTGATGAGATCCCCGAGCTACCGCTCTCGGCTACTTAGTAGTTATAGAAGGAGCTGGACCGAATTCACTATCCTCGGTTGCAGCCTTTGTCGATCCATCGGTGATTATCCAACGAAGGAAGAGGGGCTTCTTGGCCCCTGCAACAATTGGCCCAAAACAAGTCTGGGTCGTTTCTAGATTAATCTTTTGAGCAACCTTGTTCCATGTGACTTTCATACCGAAGTCATAGAAAGTGCCATCATCAATAGCCCAGTATCGAGAACGTGCTGTCCAAGTCACCGTATAGAAATCAGGGGTTCCGGCAACATCGACAGTCGCTGATGGGATAACTGTTGACTTGAACCCTTGGTGGAATTCTGGCGTGGGTTTACCAGCAGAAGCAGGCACTTTGACTGAGAAGATACTTGTTCCGTATTTGATTGCTTTGTATGTGCAACCATGACCCAGGCTCATCCAAATGCGGCTAGAGGCGCCTGCAAGGTCAGAATATCCCTTGAGTTGAACTGAAACATGAGCGCTAGCAGGTGAGACTGAGACACCCATAGCAAGTGCTGACACGACCATAACTGTGAGAATTTTTCGTTTCATGATTTTTCCTTTTTAGTTTGCGAGCAATCCGCATTTCATGGCAGGAAAAACAGAATAACTATGCGGGTGTCGTTATTCTCAATCTGCCAATAATATAGGCGGAGCACGCGTGTGGTTTATCGATCTAAATAATTCATTCCGGAAACCACAAATGAAGCGAAACCCACCGAAAATCTCCTGATACGAAAAAGTAAATCTTTTGAAAGTCGATGGAATAAATGCCCAGTGAACAAAAGCCAGAAGGTTGAGAAAACATTCTTCAAATTTACGAGTAGCAACAAAGCTGATAACTACGGCGACAATGTGAGCGGTACTCATTCGCACAAACGACTGAGCAGGCGGGAGATGGAATGCCAGGTGGCCAAGAACCTGAAAAAGCAAAAGAATAAAGGCAAGGAATGGTCCGTCCAACTCCCGAGGAGGGCGAATTGCAAAGAGAAAAGTGGATAAGAAAAATAGTGGCGCTAATAACGGCGAAGGGGCTAAATCCCCACCGCCCAGATGATGGGCAAGCGCGATGCTAAGAAAGAAAACAGCATTGAGCGCAAGACTTCGGAGAACTCGATTGCCCAACATCGCGTAAGGATAGTGTGGGCTGATCCAAATAGGAGCGATTGCCCTTTCTGGGACCTACATCAATTTCTAAATCCTGCCTTGATTGATAGGGTATGCGCCAGGTCATGAGTGTCAGCATCAAGCCCCGGCTCGCTGATCGGCAACCCTCCACCGCGGTGGGGTGCTCCGGGTGAAGACCAGGTTATGACAAACACGTCATAACAAGCGCGGGCCAGGGCACAGACTCGGGCCCGATTGATGGGCTAATCGCCCGAAGAAAGGTAAATGATGCGTAAAGTTTCCAAAATAGCGTTTGGGACATCGTTGCTGCTCGTTGCGATTTCATTGACAGCGTGTTCTGCGCAATCTTCATCAACGACAGAAACAGCTGCAACGTGTACCGCAGGAGCACTTCCAACTCTCACTAGTGGAGTCATCAGTATCGGAACAGATGATCCTGCCTACGATCCTTGGTTTAGCAACAATGACCCATCTAACGCAAAAGGATTTGAATCAGCAGTTGCATATGCCGTAGCAAATGAGCTTGGCTACCCAGCAGATAAAGTTGTATGGATAAAAGCTCCATTCAACACTGTTATTCAACCTGGCACTAAGCCCTTTGATTTTGATATCAATCAAGTATCAATTACTGCAGAGCGTGCTAATGCCGTTGATTTCTCTTCAGGGTATTACGACGTTGCGCAAGCAGTCGTAACAATCAAGGGTTCAAAAATCGCTAACGCAAAAACCATTGCAGATCTTGCAAACGC
>WLMD01000076.1 GCA_009700405.1 Actinomycetota bacterium
CGTTTGTTTAATGGCTAGAACCGTAGGGTCTTGTGCCGCATTCTCAAGGAACTGAACAACTGAATTTGTGAATGAGTCATAGGGGTGATGAAGGAAGATTTCGCCTTGCCGAACCGCAGCAAAGAATGAATCTGGTGTCTCTGGATCAACGCTCTCTAGTCCAACGGCAGTATGCGACCTAAATGGAGGATATTTCAAATCAGGAAAATTTAGATTTGCAATGCGAGTCAGACCAGTCAGATCCAATGGTCTTTCTAAAGAGATGATTCCTTCTGGATCGATTCCAAGCTCGGATGCTAAACGTTGAAGTAGTTCAGGATTGATTCCTGATTCAATTTCAAGACGCACTGGTGGCCCAAATCGGCGACGTAATAACTCTTGCTCCAATGATGACAATAAATCTTCAGACTCATCTTCATCTAACTCGAGATCTTGATTGCGTGTTACGCGGAAGGTGTAATGATCTTCAATGACCATGCCCGGGAACAAACTACTTAAATGTGCGCCAATTAAATCTTCCAAGGGAATAAATCGATTGATTCCGTTGCGATTTGTCTCAACAAAACGTGGAAGAACGGGTGGGACTTTAACCCGTGCAAAAAACTCCTCGCCTGTCACTGCATTCTTTACTATGACTGCAAGGTTGAGTGAAAGGCCCGATATGTACGGAAATGGGTGTGAAGGATCCACAGCCAGTGGTGTAAGTACCGGAAAAATCCGTTCGTTAAATAGTGTCGATGTATAAGCGCGCTCAACATCATCAAGCTCTTCCCAGGTAACAAGGGTAATTCCTTGTTCTGACAAGGCAGGCAAAATTGATTTGTGCAAACACGATGCTTGCCGATCCACGAGTTCTCGAACTTGTCGTGACAATTCAGACATAAGCTCAGTCGGAGTAAATCCCGCCGAGTTTCGTATTTTGATTTCAGCATCAATTTTTGTTTTTAGCGTTGCAACGCGAACCATAAAAAATTCGTCCAGGTTTGATGCGAAAATTGATAAGAAACGTACACGCTCTAGGAGTGGAATTTCTGAATCTTCGGCCATCTCCAACACACGCTGATTAAATGAGAGCCAACTTAACTCTCGGTCGGTGAGGTGTTCGCTGTGGACCATGGTGCAAGACTCTAGGACAAAGATGAACGAGACATGTCGGGAGGCCGACTAATGGACCAAGAAATAGGAGTTGGGTATTTGGCGCTTCGGCCATCCCCCGATGACTTTCCGCGAACTCGGCGCCACATCCAAGGAATAAGGAAGCTGGTAAACCATTGTGCGTAATTGAGGCTCCTGCGCAGGAAAGGAATGGCAGGTGCAGGCGGAAGCGGTGTTCGCCATTGCGGAGCAAACGGCAAACCAAGAACCTCTAAGACGCCCTGCGCGACTCGATCGTGACCCATTGGATTCAGATGCAATCTGTCTTTAGCTAAGAATCTCAGGTCGCTCATAAAGCTATCTTCGTTTGCATCGGCGACTACTGCGCCAACTTCTTGTGCAATAGCTCGAACATTCTTATTGAATTCACTAAAACGTGCAGCCCAAATATCTGCTGTCTTGCCTGTATTTCCGGTCCGTTCTAAAACAGTGAATAGCAAGACGGTTGCACCTGATGCAGCAAGGTCTCTCACCGCTTGGGCATAAAGTGGAAGCACAATCTCTTGTTTGTAATTTGGACGCAGTACATCATTTGCGCCGGCATGAAAGGAAACAACTGTTTCCTTTCCAGTAACAAAAGTCATTGCAACTGGCACCTGATCAGAAACAACTTGGCGAACCAATTTTCCGCGGATTGCAAGATTGGCATAAGTAAAATCAGGTGAACCTGAAGCCAAAATATCTGCAACTCGATCAGCCCAACCTCGATATTGGCCCTCAACGAAATCGTCGGTCATACCTTCAGTGAAGGAATCCCCGCATGCAATGAACCGTGTGTAGATCATTATTTACGGCGTTGTTCATCCACCCAAAAGAGTGCAATGGATGTCGCCACGCTGGCGTTGAGGGATTCAGTAGATGCACGCATCGGAATAGAGATAACCAGGTCGCACTTCTCGCGAACAAGTCGAGAAAGTCCTTTACCTTCGCTGCCAACAACAATCATGATTGATTCCTTAGCTAATTTCATTTCGCCAAGAGTTTGATCAGAATCACCATCTAAGCCGATAACAAAACATCCATCTTTCTTGGCAGCATCGATGGTCCGAGCAAGATTGGTTACTTGCGCTACCTGCAAACGTGAAGCTGCTCCAGCCGAACTCTTCCATGCTGATGCCGTCATTGCAGCCGCGCGACGTTCGGTCATAACAACACCATCAGCACCAAATGCTGCGGCACTTCGAATAACTGCTCCCAGATTTCGGGGATCAGTCACACCATCGAGTGCAACAATCAACTTAGGTTCAGATGCACGCAACATAATTTCTTCAAAACTTGAATACTGGTATGGCTTAATTGCAAGAAGGATTCCTTGACTACTGCCAGAGAGACCTTCTACTTCAGCGCGATGTACTTCGCGAATAGGCAAGTGTTGAGAGAGAGCAAGTTGCAAAGATTCTGTAATGCGATCATCTACATCAATGCTGCGAGCAACAATGAGTTCGATGGATGGAACACCGGCACGAAGGGCTTCAACAACTGCGTTACGACCAGCAACTAATTCGCCTCCACCTTTAGGGCGTTCGCTCTTTACTCGAGGAGCGCGAGGGCGGGTATCTTTGGCAGCAGCTTTCTTGCGCTTTGCTGCAGCGTGATATGGGCGGTCCTCCGCTTTGGGAGTGGGGCCTTTTCCTGCAAGGCGATTCTTGTTATTGCCACCACTTCCAGTGGATGAACCCTTTTTTGATGCGCGAACTGCGCCCTTGCGTGATGAATTACCAGCCATTTCAACTACCGCTCTTCTGTTCGTGAAATCGACCACCGTGGTCCTTGCGGCGTATCTTCAATTGTAATTCCCAAGGCCGCCAGGCCATCACGAATTTCATCAGATGCAGCAAAATCTTTTCTATCTCGTGCGGCCGTACGTTGTGCCAGCGCCAGCTGGATAACGCCATCGAGGGCGCCAGATTCGGCTGAAGTTGTGGCTCCAGCAAAAGCGCTATCAAATGGGTCGCAACCAAGAACTTCAAGCGCACCGCGTATTTCATTTGCACTTGTAGCGATTGCTTTCATGTCTCCTGCAGTGATCGCGCTATTACCAATTCGCAACGACTCCGAAATTGTTGCAAGGGCAGTAGGCACTGCTAAATCATCATTCATGGCATCAATAAAACCTTGAGACAGCGATGGAGTTGCTTGGGTGCCTAGAATTTCAACTGCTCGGAAAAGGAAGTTTTCGATTCGACGAAACCCTGTCGCGGATTCATTGAGCGCTTCGGTGGAAAATTCCAACATGGATCGGTAATGCGCGCTCCCTAGATACCAGCGCAATTCAATTCCGCGCACTTGCTTGAGAAGTTCTTTTACCAACAATGAATTGCCCAAGGACTTACTCATTTTTTCGCCGGCAGTTGTTACCCAGGCATTGTGCATCCAAAAATTTGCAAAGGCATACCCAGCTGCTTCTGACTGAGCGATTTCGTTTTCATGGTGAGGGAAAATTAGATCGAGCCCACCACCGTGGATATCAAATGCTTCTCCTAGGTATGCGTGTGCCATCGCAGAACATTCCAAGTGCCAGCCAGGTCGTCCATCGCCCCACGGAGTTGGCCATGAAGGTTCTCCTGGTTTGGCGCCCTTCCATAGTGCAAAATCGCGTGGATCTTTCTTGAAGCTACCTTCGGAATCCTCGGCTGAAAGTAGGTCATCCAGTTTCTGCCGAGATAAAGTGAGGTAGGAATCCAATGAACGGACGCTGAGGTAGACATCCCCGTTACCAGGGGCATATGCCGCACCGCGTTCAATCAAGATAGACATGAGTTGAATCATTTGTGTGATGTGGCCAGTAGCCCGTGGCTCATAGGTGGGTGGCAAAACATTTACTGCCGCATAAGCGTCTGAGAACTCTCGTTCGTATTTCATCGCAACAGCCCACCAAGGCTCTTTTTCTGTAACCGCCTTTTGTAAGATTTTGTCGTCGATATCAGTCACATTGCGGATAAAAGTTACTTCATATCCACTCTTAGTAAGCCAGCGATTTAGGATGTCAAAGTTCAAGCCACTTCGAATATGACCAATGTGCGGAGAACTTTGAACTGTCGCACCACACAAATAAACAGAGACTTGACCAGCTTTTATTGGAGTGAAGGGTCGCGAGGTTCGCGTCAACGTGTCATATAACGCAAGCGAACTCATTGGGGAAGTCTACCCGCCAAGGTCTAAATGCTTAAAAGTAAGCCTCTAAAGTCTTAATTAGCCTTATAAATTAAGGCCGATGCGACTGCGGCAAGCCCTTTGCCTTCACCAGTGAAGCCAAGTCCATCAGTCGTAGTGGCAGTAAGGGAAACATCTGCTCCGCCTAATGCACTAGAGAGAGCGGTGACTGCCTCTGCACGACGTGCGCCCAACTTTGGTCGATTGCCAATTATTTGCACCGAAACATTTGCAATCTTAAAGCCCGCATTTGTAATGAGAACAAGTGCCTCGGCAAGAAGTTGCGCACCAGATGCTTGCGCATACTCTGGTCGGCTCGTGCCAAAGTTTGTACCGAGATCACCTAAGCCAGCTGCTGCAAAGAGCGCATCGCAGATTGCATGCGCTGCAACATCTCCATCCGAATGTGCCTCAACACCGATTTCATCGGGCCAGTGCAAACCGGCAAGCCACATAGGACGATCGCGTTCGAGTGAAAAGGCATGGGCATCAACCCCAATACCTGTCTTGTACATGGAAGTGGTTAGCCTCTCCAACAATTAGGAAGCAAGAACCTCATCGAGAATAATTCCAGCTTTTTCTTCATCTGTGCGCTCTGCAAGAGCTAGTTCAGAGACGAGAATCTGCTTTGCTTTAGAAAGCATGCGCTTTTCTCCGGCAGAAAGGCCACGATCTAGGTCGCGACGGTAAAGATCGCGAACAACTTCGGCCACTTTAATGACATCGCCAGAGGCCAACTTCTCAAGGTTCGCCTTGTAGCGGCGGGACCAGTTCGTTGGTTCTTCTGTATATGGCTGGCGCAAGACGTTAAATACGCGGTCAAGACCGGCGCTATCCACGACATCGCGAACACCGACAAGGTCGATGTTTTCAGATGGAACTCGAACAGTGAGATCGCCCTGGGCAATCTTGAGAACGAGGTAGGTCTTTTCTTCGCCTTTGATCACTCGAGTCTCGATCGCTTCGATCAGAGCCGCTCCGTGATGGGGATAAACAACGGTTTCGCCGACCTTAAATGACATGTAAAGCCCTTCGTTAGGGGCTAAGAATACCAGCCATTGGCACATGCGGTCACCCCCTAATTTGGGCGTAAAACAAGGCTTTCTGGCATATCCCCCAATGCATGCGATAATTCCGCGACCGCAAAGAATCGGTCGCCCATTACTTGAGAGGTTCCAATGCGCAAAGCAATCATCGCGAGTTTTTCACTCTCCCTTGCCTTAACGCTTTCTGCATGTGGCGCTGGTCAAGATGCCGCAACACGTATGACAAAACAGGTTACTGATGGCGTTGAATCATCAATCACTGTTGGTGGAAACAACATCAAGGTCAGTGGACTTCTGCTCGTTGCCCAACCAGATGGTTCTGTTGTATTAGTTGCGAGTATGGTTAATAACGGAACTGAGGATGATGCACTCTTGGCTGTTTCAATCGCCGGAAGAAACTCAACACTTTCCGAGAAATCAATTCCCATGAGAGTAAATGCACCACTTAACTTTGCTGGCGATTCTGCCAATGCCTCTGTAGTGCTACCTGATCTAAATGCGAAACCAGGAACCCGCGTTCCGGTTTACATATTCTTCGGTCGTGCAGGTGAAATGAAACTTGATGCGATCGTTCGTGATAAGTCCGGAGAATATGCTGGGGTTGGCGCGTAAGTTTCTTAAGCGTCCATCTTGTAACCAAGACCACGTATGGTCTGAATATGAACCGGATTCGCAGGATCTGATTCAATTTTCGCGCGAAGTCTCTTGATGTGAACATCCAAAGTTTTTGTATCGCCCACGTAATCATTGCCCCACACGCGATCAATTAACTGCATACGAGTTAATACGCGACCTGAATTGCGCATCAAGAATTCTAATAACTCGAATTCCTTCAATGGGAGATTTACAGTCGATGAGTTAATTGAAACGATATGTCGATCAGTATCCATGCGAACTGGTCCAGCGGCGAGAACGTGTCCGTCCCCATCATTAATCGATTCGTCACCGTTTCGACGAAGCACGGCGCGAATACGAGCCACTAATTCTCGTGATGAATAAGGCTTCGTAACGTAGTCATCTGCGCCAAGCTCGAGTCCAACAACTTTATCTACTTCGGCATCTTTTGCCGTCAACATAATAATTGGAACACTTGAGCGAGATCGGAGTTGACGACACACTTCGGTCCCTGAAAGTCCAGGCAACATTAGATCAAGTAAAACTAAGTCTGCGCCATTACGGTCAAACTCTTCTATTGCTTTGGGCCCTGTATCGGCAATACCAACTTCAAATCCCTCGCGGCCAAGTAGATAGGCGAGCGCTTCGGAGAAAGATTCTTCATCTTCCACAACGAGAATTCGTGTCATTGGGTTGCCTCCACATTATGTAAGGGGAATCGAACGGTGAATGTGCTTCCTGCACCTTCGACGCTCCACACTGAAATATCTCCACCATGATTGGTGACGACATGCTTGACGATTGATAGCCCTAAACCTGTCCCGCCTGTTGCGCGGGAGCGAGCAGGATCTACACGGTAGAAACGTTCGAAGATTCTCTCTAAATCCTTTTCTGGAATTCCTAAACCTTGATCACTAATTGAAATCTCTGCGAGTCCATCTACTTCTCTGAGTGCAATCGCAACTCGCGTACCATTAGGGCTGTAGTTAATCGCATTCTCTATGAGGTTACTGATTGCCATTTCTACCTGGCTACGATCTCCCAGAATATGCGTTGATTCTGTTGATGGGAAAGTAATCAAGATATCTCGAGCTTCGGCAGCCAAACGTGAAGAATCAATCGCTTCATTAATTAAATCCGTGAGATTAAGTACTTTTGCATTCTTTAATGGATCGTCATCTTGCAAACGTGACAAATTAATAATTTCTTGCACCAAATCTGAAAGTCTCTTGGCCTCAATTTGCATACGGGATGCAAACTTAACGATCGCCTCAGGATCATCGCTTGCACCAAGAACCGCTTCACTAAGAATGGAAAGAGCCCCAATCGGTGTCTTAAGTTCGTGAGAAATATTTGCAACGAAGTCGCGTCGAATTGAATCAAGGCGACGCAATTCACTGTCATCAAATATAAGTACAATTACTAACCCTTGGTGTCCAGCGGGTGTCACGCGGACCAACAAATCATGTGTACCTCCACCGATTGGGCCACGCGGCAACTCAACGGTCGCTTCCTGGTAAAGGCCAGAACGGCGGACCGCTCGGACCAGATTCACTAGGGGTTCTGACGTCAATCGTCCATCTTTAACCAGGCTTAGTGCGGTTGTACCGTGCGAAGAATGTAGAACTATTTCCCCAGCTGCCAGGATTAAATGTTCAGCATCGATAACCGAAAGGAGGTCGATTAACCCATCGGGAATCAAGCGCTCTGCGACCACTTGTTGCTGCTTGCTCTTTCGCTTAAACACACCCCCATCGTAGAGAACTCCAATCCCCGTGGCCTCCACGAAAGGGTCTATAAGGCAAATTAGCGACAACTCTTAACGCCACATTCAATTCCTGTTCACCTACAAGGGGGCGATTTCGCCTTCGGACAGATAACATTCCTTCATGCGCGACGCCTTTCATGATGAACTCGACTCCGTCGGAACGACCCTTGTTGAGATGGCTCAA
>WLMD01000077.1 GCA_009700405.1 Actinomycetota bacterium
ACATCTCTATCGCTCCCTAATAACCCAAGTAGGCCGCACGTACCTGCGGATCGGCTATAAGCGATTGTGCGGAGTTGGTGGCAGCAACACGTCCTAAGTTAAGAACGATTCCAACATCTGCGATTTCAAGTGCACTCATCGCATTCTGCTCAACAAGGACGACAGTTAATCCCATACGTGTAGTTAAATCACGAATGCTCTGAAAAATTTGCGCAATAACAAGCGGCGCAAGACCAAGAGATGGTTCATCGAGAAGTAGTAGTTGTGGTTTTGCCATCAAAGCACGTCCGATAGCGAGCATCTGTCTTTCGCCACCTGAAAGCGTGTCAGCTAATTGAGATGATCGTTCCTCTAGTCGTGGAAAAGTTTCGAAGATACTTTGACGTGTGTCTTTGGCTTCTGAAGTATTTCGACGCCAAAGGGCACCGAGACTCAAGTTTTCTCCGACTGTTAATTCTGGAATTACAGATTTTCCTTCAGATACATGCGATACGCCAAAACGAACTAGCTTCTCTGGTTTTGAGTGAAGCAGGTTGTTGCCTTGCCAGGAAGCAGCGCCACTTGTTGCGGGAGTTAATCCAGATAAGGCGCGAAGTAAAGTTGTCTTTCCGGCGCCATTAGCACCGATGACTGCAGCAAGTTGGCCCTGCTCAATCTTCATGGATACATGATCGACTGCACGAATTGCTCCGTGATCGACGCACAGGTCATTCACAATAAGTGTCATGTTGCACTTGCTCCAAGGTATGCGGCGATTACCGCAGGGTCGCGACGCACTGTTTCAGCCGGTCCGCTCGATATAACTTCGCCGAAGTTAAGAACATATAAACGATCGCAGACTGACATAACCACGTCCATATGATGCTCGACTAGCAGAATCGAACATTGCAATTTCAGATTGTGAATGAGTCCATTCATCCAAGCAATGTCTTCAGCACCTAAACCGCCTGCAGGTTCATCAAGCATCAGTATTCGCGGTTCGCTCACAAGTGCTCGTGCAATTGCCACTCGTTTCGTATCTGGGTAAGAGAGCGTGTCAGCACGACGCTCGGCTAGACCCGTTGCGTAGACACGTTCCAACGCCAGCATCGCTCGCTCGCGCAATTTACTCTCGTCTTTACTGCGCCCAAAAGCCGCCGATATAAAACCAGTATGTGCAAACTTTTGAGCACCAATCATGACGTTTTCGACAACTGTTAAGTCTGGGAAAAGTCCAACACCTTGCAAGGTACGAGCAATCCCAAAATTAACTAACTCGTTAGGTTTTGGCCATCCATGAGCTTTTCCATCAAGAGTGAGTTGGCCCTTGGTAGGAGCAACTAGGCCGCACAATGCATTAAAGAGCGTCGTCTTACCTGCCCCATTGGGCCCAATGACTCCGACCACTTCCTGGTGCCGAAGTTCTAAGAAAACATCGTTGACTGCTCGAAGGCCTCCGAAATCAACACGGAGATTTTCTACTGCCAGGAGCGCTGAGGGCGTGGTCACGAAACTCCAATGGTTGTAACTGGTTCGTAGATTCTAGGCACGCGTGGTCCAATTCGAGTAACTATCTCGTAGTTAATACTCAAACTGGCCCGACCCCAATCATCGGCCGTGTACTCACCCTCGGTTCCAGGTCCAAAAATCGTGACCCAATCCCCGCTCACTGCCAAAGTATCCGGTCCCAAATCAACAACAAATTGATCCATGGAAACACGGCCAATTATTGGGCAACGGCGGCCATTCATATAAACGCCTGCGCCTTGAGCAATTCGAGGAATTCCATCTGCGTAGCCCATAGATACAACTCCGACAGTGGTATCCATTGCTGTCAATGCAATCGCACCGTATCCAACAGGCGTTCCTTCTAATACTGGCTTAACTGCATTCAATTTTGCACGGAGAGTCATCGCCGGAATTAGCCCAAGTGACTGAGAAGTGCCAAGGTTTTCAAGATCGGGAGTTAGCCCATACATTGCAATACCGACCCGTACTAAATCAAAATGCGAAGAGGCGTCAACTAGTGTTGCTGCAGAATTAGAAAGATGATGAATCTCGGGCTGAATTCCAATTCGATTTAAGTCATCCGCCATTTCAGTGAATCGCTTAAGTTGAACAACATTTTGTGGTTGGCCTGGCTCATCAGCTCGAGCGAAATGAGAAAATATTCCTATTACTTCAACGCTCTCCGAATCCTTTTCTAGAACTTCGAGAAAGCTTTCCCATTCAGAAAGAAACCCACCGCGCGTCATACCTGTATCAACTTCGATATGAATGCGTGCTTTTCTCCCCAACTTCCTTCCTGCTTCACTAATTTCATGAAAAACTATAAGTGTTCCAACGCCTAGATCTATGTCAGCCGAAATAGCACTGGCAAAATCTGAACCTGGCGGAACAAGCCAAGCAATCGTTGGTGCTGTAATTCCACCGGTTCGAATTGTTAACGCCTCTTCAAGTAAAGCAACACCGAGCCATTGTGCGCCCGCATCAATTGCCGTACGTGCAACGGGCAATAAACCATGACCATAGGCATCGGCTTTTACAACGGCCATAACTGGAACTCCAGCACGGGCTTTGATGGTGCGAACATTTGAAGCGATAGCTGAAAGGTTTACAACTGCTTCTGCGCGATTAGTGCTCATGCGCGCTCCACGATAACCATCGCTGAAGCTATGCCAGCATCATGTGACAAAGTGAGATGCACAATCGCTCCATCGACAAGATCTGCTATCTCCCCGCGAAATATAAATTCAGGCTTACCTGATTCCAGGTTCACAACTTCAGCTTCTAGCCACGCTAGGCCCTTACCGGCGTTTAGCGCTTTTGCTAAAGCTTCTTTTGCGGCGAAACGAGCAGCCTTTGATGAGATAGGGAGCAAGGATTCTGCAGAAGTAAATATCCGCGCGGCTAAGGCAGGCGTGCGCTCTAGAGATTGAGCAAATCTCTCAATGTCCACAACGTCAATACCGATGCCTTCGATCATGGAGTAATACTAAGTCAGGAGCGCTGACTTTCTGAAGGAACAAAGCGATCAATGGCAATTATTAGGACTAATAACGCCCCGCCAACAAACAATCCTGCCAAAAGATCAGAAAACCAATGGGTGTTACGAAAGAGAGAGACTGCACAGACTGAAAGTGTGATTGCACCGACCGAAACAGCTAGGGCCCTTCCATGGAGAGATGCCCTTCGGGTATACCGATAGGCGATGTAGGCCAATATGCCCCACGTTAATAAAGCGTTAGCCGCATGCCCACTCGGATAAGAAAGTCCGCCAGCCTTTATTAAATCTATATTCATCCTTGGTTTCGTTCGTCCAATTGCCAATTTCGCGACTCCAACAACACCATTGAGGACAAGTAGAGACAAGAATGCCAAATTGAGTGGGCGCCAAGATTTATATCTCCTGGAGACGATAACTGCAGCAATTATCAAAATCGTCGCAGTCAAACCGCGCAATCCTAAGTTATCGATTTTCTTCAAAAGAAAATCAATGAGGTGGCCCATCTTTGGTCTTTTCGAATGAGCTACCCACGAATCAAAATCTATTAGGACTCCATTAGTCATAACTTGTTGTGTTACTGCCAAGAATCCTACAAACAAAAGCCCAGACCAACGAAAAGCTCTAGTCATTTGCGCTCTACGAATTGATGCTTGAATCAATTATTCCACCGTCACAGATTTGGCAAGGTTGCGTGGTTGATCGACATCATTGCCGCGCGTAACTGCCATCTCGTATGCAAATACTTGAAGAGGGACAGTTGCAAGAATTGGTTGAAATATTGCAGGTGCAATAGGGATTCTAATAATGTGTTCTGCGCCGGTAACTTCTGCGCCTTCTTGTGCAATAACAATTACCTTGGCGCCACGCGCCTTTACTTCTTGCACGTTGCTCAGCATTTTTTCATCTAGCCCATGCTCGTGCCCGACTGGGAGAATGGCGATCACTGGAGTGCCCTCTTCGATTAATGCAATCGGACCATGCTTTAGCTCTCCGCCAGCAAATCCTTCTGCATGCATATACGCCAATTCTTTTAACTTAAGCGCACCTTCCAGGGCTACTGGGAATCCAACATTACGCCCCAGGAAGAGCACCGATGTTGACTGCGCGAATCCGCGAGTTAGTTCGCGCAATGGCTCAACTGTTTCAAGAATTTGTTCGATTTTTCCCGGCAACTCTGCCATCTCGCTAAATATCTCTTTAACCTCTAGGTCACTCATCACTCCACGAAGTTGGGCGAGATGAAGACCTATGAGATAAACAGCTACCACCTGCGTGAGAAATGCTTTGGTCGACGCGACAGCAATTTCTGGACCAGCGTGCGTATAAAGAACAGCATCAGATTCGCGAGGAATAGTCGAGCTATTTGTATTGCAGACAGAAAGGATTCTCGCACCGCATTCTTTAGCGTGGCGAACCGCCATTAACGTGTCCATAGTTTCACCAGATTGTGAGATTGCAATCACCAATGTTTCGGCATCAATCAATGGATCTCTATAACGAAATTCGCTTGCGAGCTCTACTTCTACCGTGATCTTTGCCCATTTTTCGATGGCATATTTTGCAAGCATTCCTGCGTGGTAGGCAGTGCCACATGCCAAGACAACTATCTTCTTAAATCCTTGTATATCCGCTTTTGAAAGGTGAAGTTCATCGAGAACAATCTGATTGTTCTCGTTGAGTCGGCCCAATAGCGTGTCGGCGATGGCTTTAGGTTGTTCGAAAATCTCCTTCAACATAAAGTGGCTGAAGCCACCTTTTTGCGCAGCTGATGCATCCCACGTGATTGCATATTCTTTGGGTTGCAACGGAGCACCATCAAGATTAGTTATATGTATGCCTTGTGGCGAAATAGTTACAACCTCATCTTGACCCAGTTCTACTGCGCGCTTTGTGTAATCAATAAATGCGGCAACATCTGATGCCATAAAGTTTTCGCCATCGCCAAGTCCGACAACCAAGGGAGAATTTCTGCGCACACCAACAATTACATCAGGTTGGTCAGCATGAATTGCTAACAAGGTAAATGAACCGCGCAAAGACTTGACTGCTTCGCGCATAGCTGCAGAAAGATCTCCGTTGTGTGCTTTACGAAGATCGCTCAGTAGGTGAGCTACGGATTCGGTATCTGTATCAGAATCAAATCTGTGGCCACGTGCTTCAAGGTCAGAACGCAATTGAGTGTAATTCTCAATAATCCCATTGTGAATGACGGCAAGCTTTCCTTCATTATCTACATGCGGATGAGCATTGCGATCAGTTGGTCCCCCATGAGTAGCCCAACGAGTATGACCTATTCCGCTATGCACCTCGGGGAGTGAGTCTCCGAGTGCGTTCTCCAAATTTATAAGTTTGCCAGCACGCTTTTCAATGTATAGGACATTGGGTGTTCCAAGTGCAATTCCTGCTGAGTCATAACCTCTATATTCGAGGCGACGTAATCCTTCAATCAAGGGAGTGATTGCAGACTGCGGGCCTGTGTAACCAACAATCCCACACACTTAATTACCCCAGTTCCTGCGCAACGACCTCGGCAATTCTTGTTGCGATTTCATGTGCAACGCTATCACTTGAGGCTTCTACCATCACTCTAACTAAGGGTTCAGTCCCCGAAGCTCTCAATAATACGCGTCCACTATCCCCGAGTTCAGACTCTGCCTGTTTCACTGCGTCGATGATTATTTGTGACGTTTCAAGTTTTTCTTTCGCAACGTTCTTAACATTGATGAGAATCTGGGGGAAACGCACCATTAATCCGGCTAATTCATGAGCACGTTTGCCGGATCTTTTAATTTCTTGAAGTAAAGCAAGAGATGTCAAGATTCCGTCTCCGGTAGTTGCGAATTCGCGCAAAATAACGTGACCTGATTGCTCTCCACCAATTGAATAATCTGATTCAAGCATTTTCTCTAAAACGTAACGGTCTCCTACCGCAGTTGTGATTACATTGACGTCTGCATCCTTCATTGCTTTCATAAAACCTAAATTACTCATGACCGTGCCAACAACTGTATTGCTTTTGAGTACGCCTCTAGATTTCATGCCCAAAGCGAGAATTGCTAGAATTTGATCGCCATCAATGTCGTTGCCCATATCGTCGATAGCTAGCGCACGATCGGCGTCACCATCATGAGCGATTCCAATGTCTGCGCCGGTTTCTAATACCTTGGCGCGTAAATTCTCAAGGTGAGTAGAACCGCAATCATCATTAATGTTCCAGCCATCTGGTTGGTTAGAAATTGCAATTACTTTCGCTCCTGCACGACGTAGAGCTTCAGGCGCCACGCGAGATGAGGCGCCGTTGGCACAATCAACGACAACGGTTAGGCCATCTAGTTTCGTAGTAACTGAAGCTAATAAATGCTCAAGGTAGCGTTCGGTAGCAGTCTCATCATTAATCGCTCGTCCAACACCGCGACCTGTGGGCCGTGTCCACGGCTCACCCATACGAGCTTCAATTGCTGCCTCAATCGAGTCGGCTAATTTTCCGCCACCTCGCGAAAATAATTTGATGCCGTTGTCTGGCATTGGATTGTGCGAAGCACTGATCATTACACCGAGATCTGCTTTGCTCTGGGCAACTAAATACGCAATGGCCGGTGTTGGTAAAACTCCAACTCGATAAACATTTATCCCTGCACTTGTTAAGCCCGCGACAACCGCAGCCTCTAGAAACTCACCTGATGCACGCGAATCTTGACCAACTATTGCAGTTGGTTGGTGATCTGCGTTGCTCGATGATTCAACAAGAATATGGGCAGCAGCAACAGCAACATCTAAAGCAAGTTCTGCAGTGAGGTCGTGATTAGCTAAACCACGAATTCCATCGGTGCCAAATAGCGCCATATCGCGGCTTAAATATCGAAAGTGTGAATTAGCGCTTGCTGTATTGCGAGCGCTTACGGGCTTTCTTCAGACCGTACTTCTTGCGCTCAATAACACGAGCATCGCGAGTCAAGAATCCAGCTTTTTTAAGTGCTGGGCGATGTGCTTCTTCATCAATTTGATTGAGTGAACGTGCTACGCCAAGACGTAGAGCGCCAGCTTGTCCAGATACTCCGCCACCATTGATGCGTGCGAAAACATCGTATGAGTTTTCAGCGCCTACTGTGCGAAATGGCTCAGAAACTAATTGTTGGTGAACCTTGTTTGGAAAGTAGACAGCAAGTTCTTTACCGTTAACAACCCAGCGACCAGTTCCAGGAACTAGGCGAACGCGAGCAACCGCTTCCTTTCGTCGGCCAGTGCCGGCACCGGGTGCTTTAATCGCAGGGCGATTAGTTGCAGCAGCAGGAGTTGCTGAAGAGTAAGAAGTTGGAACTTCGTTCTCATCGAGATCATTAACTACAGTGTTATCAGACATCATTGATTTTTATCCTCTACTTAATGATCTGTGAAACTTGCTCGAAAACATATGGTGTTGGTGCTTGTGCTGCATGTGGATGTTCTGGTCCTGCATAAACCTTAAGCTTGCTAGCAATTGCGCGACCAAGAGTGTTCTTTGGAAGCATTCCCTTGATAGCTTTTTCAACGGCGCGCGTTGGGTACTTCATCAAAAGATCGCCGTACACGGTTGACGTTAATCCACCTGGAAAACCTGAGTGATGGTGTGCAAACTTCTGTGTTGTCTTTGAACCAGAAAGTGCAACCTTCTCTGCATTGATGATGATGACGAAGTCACCCATGTCCATGTGTGGAGCAAATGTTGGCTTGTTCTTGCCGCGCAATAAAACTGCTGCGTGGGTGGCAAGGCGACCCAATACGACATCTTGCGCATCGATGACGTGCCACTTACGCACTACATCTCCGGGCTTTGGGCTATATGTACGCACGGTCTTGCCTCGCTTTTCATTGTGACTTATTCATGTAAGCGCCTATGTGGCGCAGGAGGGTAAGGGTACCCGTGAGGGCGCCAGTGGGTCAAAAC
>WLMD01000078.1 GCA_009700405.1 Actinomycetota bacterium
AGCGAGAGGCATAGAGCCTCTTCATATATCTCTGATTAAGAACTTCAGTCAGCTTCACAATCCACGCCTTCGCTTATTAGTGCAGTGCGTGAAATTCTATGTTACTTAGCAAGAACCCATGAGCCAATCCGAGCTAGTAACAAGCGGAAACGGATTCATTTACGCCCAGATATTGTCTCCGCGCAATGCAGCATCAGATCCGCCATCGATGTAAATCGTTTGTCCGGTTGTGTGGGTGTTTTCTTCAGAAGCCAACCAGACCAACAAATAAGCAACTTGTCGCGCCTTTAAGTAATGGTTTAAAGGCATTGGAACCATTTTATCGATAGCTGCACGAGCTTCTGCGGTTGCAATCATGTCGGCAACCATATGCGTTTCAACAATTCCTGGACCCACTGCATTGAGGGGAATACCCGCACCAGCCCATTCTTGCTTGATACATTCACGACGAATCCATCTACCTATGGCGCGCTTTGTAGATCCATAAATCAAACTTGCCTCTGCGTCTCCTTTATCAACCAAACCTTGAGCGATAGCAACTGCTCCGACTTCATTTTTTGCGAGCATTGCATCAACGAGTTCTGGCGAATTGGGCATCAGGGAAGCCATCGAGCTTGTAATGGATACTCGTGGTGCCGAACTCTTGGAAAGTGTTGGGAGCAATGCATCAAGAAACTCAGTTACTCCGAAAAAGTTAACAGAAACTGTCTTTGCAATTGGGTGTGCCAATCCGGCACACGCAATAATCCCGTCAATTTTCCCAGCACTTAAATCTATAACACGGCTTACCGCTTCTTTCCGACCGAGCGATGTACTTAAATCAGCGTTGACATCTGCATTGTGAATATCCACACCGATAACTTTGGCGCCTCGCTCTTTAAGAAGTTCAACTGTTGCCGCACCAATTCCAGAGGCGGATCCTGTAACCACATAGTTTCTTGTCATTGTGAAGACCTTTCGTAGGTACACATCCCGTGTACGTAATCAGTCTCCTCGCATCACCTTCGTGTTGGAAGTGAGATCACGAGAGATTCCTGCCACAACTTTCCCAATAATAAACGAGCGGTCCCACTCTCCCTATCTATCGGAAAGCCGGCGATTATGAGAACCTATGACTTGACGAGGTAGCACTACTATCAGAAACGACAATTGCCTCAAATCGAAAAACGAATTAGGAGTGGAAATGATTAATGCGATGAATGCCCCAGTCAATGCACTTATCGGCGGCAAGTGGATTCCAGGCTCTGGAGGCACCTTCGAGATTAAGTCGCCACATTCTCGCGAAGTCATTGCACACGTTTCTCGTTCCACGCCCTCCGATGTCGACCTCGCAGTAGCGGCAGCAAGAGCTGCACAACCTGCATGGGCTGCACTTCCAGTTATCGAGCGCGCGAAAATTCTGCGCCGTATCCATCAATTATTTCTAGAACGTGCAGAGCCAATTGCACTGATGCTCTGCCACGAAATTGGTAAGACGATTACTGACTCTCGTGAAGAGGTCTATGAGTACGCCGTACCCTCTTATTCGAAGGCAGCGGAGGAAATTCTGCGCCATCGCGGTTTATCTTTCCCTTCGAGTCAGGAACAAACAACAAACAAGCGTTTAGTACTCGGACATCGCCCTCTTGGAGTCGTAGGTGTAATTACGCCGTACAACTTCCCGACTGATATTTCATCCATTGCTTTGGCGCACATCATCGGCGCAGGAAATACAACGGTATGGAAACCCTCTGAGTTCTCTCCACTGAGTTGCGCGATGGTTGCTCAGATTTTCGAAGACGCCGGATTACCAGCAGGCGTTGTCAACGTTGTTCAAGGTTTCGGCGATATCGGAGCAGCAATCGTTGAGCACAAAGGAGTAGATGGAATCTTCTTCACTGGTTCAACGAAAACGGGAGAGATCATCGCTAAAGCATGCGCACTTAAACCGCACCTTCTTGAACTCGGTGGAGATGGACCGTTCATCATCCTTGAAGATGCAGATATTGACGCCGCAGTTGATGGCGCAATTAACGGATGCTTCTATTACTCCGGTCAGGTGTGTACATCAGCCGAACGACTATTAGTGCATGAAGATGTCTACGATGAATTCGTCGCAAAGTTCACTGCAGCCGCAGGCAAGCTCGTAATTGGCGATCCATCCCTAGAGACCACAACCATGGGTCCACTTTGCAATGAGGGCACATTGGCAAGAGTCAAAGAGCACGTTGAAGATGCACGTAAGAAAGGTGCACAGATTATTCAATTTGGCCCAGAGGAAGGTCTCTATTTCCCAGCAACAATTCTTACTGGAGTCACAGAAGATATGCAGATTATGCAGGAGGAAACATTTGGACCTGTTGCACCAATCATGAAGATCAAGTCCGCAGAGCATGCAATTGAGATTGCAAACAAGAGTGAGCTTGGACTTATCGCATCACTATGGACACGCGATCTCTCAAACGCTTGGCGCGTTGCTGAAGCTTTGCCACATGGATCTGTAAATGTTAACGAGACCAGTAATTATTGGGATCAACTGGCACCATTTGGTGGCGCTGGCAAGAGTGGTGTTGGACGAGAGTTATCGCAATGGTTCCTTGAGTCATTCACTGAGCGAAAACTCATTGTCTTTGACTTGGGCAACAGCGAAGTTAAATACAACCGCCGCGCAGAAGGTGGATGGTAAGAACACGTATAACTTTGTGACTTATCGCACTTGTTGCAATTGAGTTATCAATACTTTATTAACTACAGAGTGGTCGCACTCTAGTTGATGAGAAATGCACAGAAACTTCACAATGTATTTTTTACTTAATCAGCATCTACGCGTCTAACGTAAAAGAAGCAAAGGAGATTTTCTTCTATGTGATTTACTAAGAATCGGACGTACACAAAATGACAATTAAATACGCAAAAAGTCTTGCTGCTGCAGGTGCTGTAGCTCTTAGCCTGTTAGTGGTTGCCCCATCGAATGCGGTAGAGGAAACTCCAGCGACTATTCATGTTGTTAGCCAAGTAGTTAATGATAATTTGGGTACAAAGCTAGCGAGTGATTTCACTTTTAGTGTGAAGTTTGGTGGCGCGGATATCGCTGGAAGTCCATTTGCTGGTGCAGATGGCGCTGGAACTACTTTTACAGTTGCACCTGGAAGTTATGTTGTCATGGTTAATTATGTTGATGGCTATGACGGAGTCTGGTCGGGCAGCGAGCACATAAATGGACAAGTAGTTATAGGCGCTGGCGAGGAAGTCACGATTGTTAGAACTAGCAGTGATTTCGGTGTAGCAGTTGTTGATGATGGGCAAACCACTGAAACTGGTGGCACATTGCCGAAGACATCATCACCTTGGTTTAACGCCCTTGGAGTAGGTCTCCTATTGAGTGCTGTTGGCACCATAGGACTTCGCAAGTTCGCAACATCTAAGTAATACGGATAACCAGAATGAAACGATCTCGAATAGCTCTGCTAGCTACCTCAACACTTGCAATTTCGTTGGGACTAGCAACTGCGGGTTATGCCGGGATTGAGATTTATCAGATGAATTCCAACCTGGGCATTGAGTACCTGCCCAGGTTGGATCTCACTGCGCAGTCCAAATCATTGATGCCTCTCTCGCGACCTAATGTCGGAGATGTCATTGGGTTCCTTTCCATCCCTCGCATTAAGAAAGTAATCCCGATCATTGAAGGCACTAATGCGCAAGAATTAAAAAAGGGTGTGGGTCATTACATCGGAAGTGTTTTGCCTGGGATAAGCGATAACTCAGTGCTTGCTGGTCATAGAGATTCAGTCTTTAAGAATTTGGGAAACGTTAAACTTGGGGATTTGCTCACTGTATCGACTGACTACGGAACATTTGTTTACAAGGTAAAGAAAATTCGTATTGTTGAGGCCGACGATAAAACAGTTATTGTGCCAACCGATGGAGCCGTTTTAACACTCAGCACCTGTTATCCATTTGGATATATTGGCAATGCGCCCAAGCGCTACATAGTTCAAGCGGACTTACTGGAGAGCGAAGCGATCCAGTCGAATCTTGTGGATGTGTGAAGTGGTAGTTTTCTAAAAAAGTGTGCGCGAGAAGGGACTCTCGGGCTCGGCAATTAGTGTTTCAGTGATGTGACCCGCGTTAAAAGAATGATGCTCTTGCAACTGAACTAAGTAGATGATTGTTTACGGCTCAAGAATCAGTTTTCCAGTTGTTGTTCGAGCTTCCAGATCTTGATGAGCCTGCGAGGCGCTCTCAAGTGCATATCGTCCACCAATTCGCACATTCATGTGGCCACTCAAGTGAGCACTGAATACCTTATTGGCACGCCAAAGTAGTTCTTCTCGATTCGAAATGAAATGTTTCAATGTTGGGCGCGTGAGAAATATTGATTTGGCGGTTAGTTTGGCCAAATCAATTGGTGGGACGGGTCCGCTTGAGTATCCATAGATTACGAGAGATCCACGTGTGCGAACCGAGAGCAGGCTTTCTTCGAATGTAGTTTTGCCAATGCCGTCATAAACAACGTGTGCGCCGACACCGTTACTGAATTCCATAACTCGTTCATGAAACCCTGTGTATCCAATCGCTAAGTCAGCACCATTTTCCAAGCAGAGATTTCGTTTTGCATCTGTTGATGCGGTTGCGATTACAACTCCACCGAGCGATTTAATATATTGGGTAAGCAAGAGTCCAACTCCACCAGCACCAGCGTGTACGAGAGCTAAGTTTCCTGGCTTGATGTTGTAGGAATCAACAGCAAGATAGTGCGCAGTCATTCCTTGAAGAAGAAGCGCTGTTGCTTGCGCATCATCGATTCCTTCTGGGATTGGAATTAGTTCTTGGCTTGGAAGTGTTGCAACCTCGGCATATCCGCCGGTGGAGGCAACCCAACCGACTCGCATTCCAACCGACAAACCTGATGGTGCCGAGTCGTTTATTTCGCGAATAATTCCCACACCTTCAACTCCAGGAGTGAATGGCAACGGACGTGGGTATAAACCGCTGCGATGGTAGGTGTCGATGAAGTTGACGCCTGCTACCAGGACATCGGCGAGCGATTCATTCTCGCCCATAACTGGAATTGGGCGATCAACGTATTTCAATTTCTCTGGTCCACCGGTTTCGCTGACCTCAATGGTTTTCATGCTAGTAATCCTAAGGATTAACGGGGGCGCAACCACGATGCGATCTTTGAATAATCTAACGAATTAATAGCTCTCAAAGAGAAAGAGCATTTAAGTGATTTACCGAGCATGTGTGCGGGAGAAGGGACTTGAACCCTCACGTCCGAAGACACAGGTTCCTAAGACCTGCGTGTCTGCCATTTCACCACTCCCGCTGGAGCTTTTGATCGAATAATTCCAAAGGGAGCTATTGATCCGTGCAACAGGGGTAAGGGTAGAGGTAAGAGGTACAAATCAACGAATGCGCATGGTTTGAGCGCTAAACGGTAACCTTGCCCGGTGTCCTCCCATAGCGAACTCCTAGCAGGCAAGATCACTGCTGCCCTGCGCGCTTTGGTCGAAAAGGGCGAACTGACGTGTGAAATCCCGGCTTCCATTCCATTAGAGCGTCCTAAAAATCGCGATCACGGCGACTATGCCTCATCTATTGCATTGCAAGTAGCAAAGGGTTCGGGACGTCCTCCACGTGAGATTGCCGAACTACTCAAGCGAGATCTTGAAGCGTTGCCCGAAGTTTTATCGGTGGATATTGCCGGGCCCGGATTTATTAACATCACCTTGGAGCGCGCGAGCCAGGGTGAAGTCGTGCGTCAGATTCGTGAGCATGGCGAAAAGTTTGGAGAAGGGTCAACCCTTGCGGGAGTTTCGATTAACTTGGAATTTATTAGCGCCAATCCAACTGGACCATTGCACTTAGGTCACACACGTTGGGCAGCAGTGGGCGATGCGCTTGGTCGTGTATTAACTGCAGCTGGCGCAAAGGTAACGAGAGAGTTTTACATTAACGATCGCGGAAATCAGATGGACCTTTTTGGTGCATCGGTACGCGCTGCTGCGATGGGGCAACCTATTCCTGAAAATGGGTATCAAGGTGCGTACATTTCTGATCTTGCCCAAGCGGTAGTTGATGCTGACCCATCCATCATGACAATGGTCGGGGATGAGCAACTCATTGAATTTCGTGAACGTGCTTACAAAGCACAACTGGCAGATCAGCAGAGAGTTCTTGAAACCTTCCATACTCACTTTGACGTTTGGTTTTCCGAACGCTCGTTGCACAGTAGCGGAGCAGTCGAGCACGGATTAGATAAATTGCGCTCGCAAGGTCACGTGTATGAAGAAGAAGGCGCGACGTGGCTTCGCACAACAGACTTTGCTGATGATAAAGATCGCGTGCTTGTTAAGAGTGGCGGAGAGCTCACCTATTTCTCATCCGACACTGCTTATTACATAAATAAGCGCGAACGCGGTTTTGATATCTGCATTTACATGTTGGGCGCTGATCATCATGGCTACGTCAATCGCTTAAAGGCAATCGCAGCATGTGCTGGTGATGATCCTGAATACAACATTGATGTCTTGATTGGCCAACTCGTAAAGATTATGGAAGGCGGCGAGGAAGTAAAACTTTCCAAGCGCGCTGGAACAATCATTACTTTGGAAGATCTCGTTGAAAAAGTTGGCGTAGATGCTGCTAGATACACGCTTATTCGCTACCCCGTGGAAACTCCCATGGTGCTGGATGTGGATGTGCTCAAGAAGCGCACCAACGAAAACCCCGTCTATTACGTGCAGTACGCGCACGCACGTATCGCAGGCGTGCTTCGCAATGCCAGTGACCTGAAGGTTCCACATGCTCTGTCCGACTTTGATCCAGCCTTGCTCGTTCATGATCGTGAGAACGAACTCCTGGGCGCGCTTGCAGAATTTCCTCGCGTTGTTGCAGGGGCCGCTGAACTTAGAGAACCACACCGAGTTGCTCGCTACCTAGAAGTTTTGGCTGGTGTGTATCACGGCTTCTACGCAGATTGCCGCGTGCTTCCGCTGGGAGATGAACCTATTGAGGCTATTCACTCTGCTCGTGCAAATCTTTGTGCTGCAACATTGCAAGTACTTAGCAATGGCTTACAACTTCTAGGCGTAAGCGCACCGGAGAGGATGTAACACCATGGCAAATGTATGGTCTTCACAAATTACTTTCCGCGAAAACGAACTCCACCTTTCTGGAATGCCAGCTCATAAGTTGGCACGCGATTTTGGAACTCCAACATTCTTTATTGATGAAGCAGACTTTCGCGAACGCGCGAGTGCATGGAGCGCTGCCCTTAACGAATCATTTGGCGAAAATGCAGGTCACGTCTACTACGCCGGCAAAGCCTTTATTTGCGTAGAAGTTGCTAAATGGATTGCTGATTGTGGAATTGGTTTAGATGTGTGCACTGGGGGCGAGCTCGCTGTTGCTTTGGCTGCCAATTTCCCAGCATCGAAAATTCAAGTGCATGGAAACAATAAGTCTGTTGCCGAAATAAACAAGGCAGTAGAAATTGGTGTTGGCACAATCGTCGTGGACTCGCTCATTGAAATTGATCGGGTAGCACAGGCTGCGCGCAGTCAAGGCAAAGTTCAACCAATTCTTCTTCGGTTAACTCCTGGCATCGAAGCACATACTCACGAATCAATTGCAACCGCTCACGAAGATGTGAAGTTTGGATTCTCAATTGCTAGCGGAGCTGCGTGGTCAGCTGTTTTGGCAGCACGATCACATCCTGAAGTAGAACTGCGTGGCTTCCATGGCCATATTGGTTCGCAGATTTTATCGATGGACGCTTTTGCGGTTTCAGCTGATCGACTCATTGAATTAATGGGCAAATACCGCGATGAATTTGGCG
>WLMD01000079.1 GCA_009700405.1 Actinomycetota bacterium
TGGTTGCGGATTTGAGCGGAAAACTTCTTTGGCTCTTTACCTGCCATCAGGTTGTGAACCATGTATAAATCATGAACCATAATTAAAGAGATTGGTGATTCGCCAGGGTAGCGAACTCGATGATCGGCTGATCGATTTCTCGCGCAGCTCATTGAATAAAGCGAGCCAGCCTGCTCCACCACAGATTTGAATGCTAAAAATTCTTTGCTCCATAAAAGGATGTGACCTAACATCAACTTTGAAGGATCCTTCTTCAAGAGATTGCTCAATGATTTCGCAGATTCTAAAGATTCACCGATAGGCTTTTCAAGTAAGACCGATGCGCCGTACTCAAGCAATTGCTTTGTAATGGCAATATGAGACTTGGTACTTGATGTGACTATCCATCCGTCAAGGACACTAGCTTCAAGCGCGACGGTAAGGTCTTCATAAACGACAGTGCCTTGATTATTAAAATACTTTTCCGCTGCGATGCGATTATCTGGGAACGTTTCTACAACTGAAACAATCTCTACGTGATCTAAGTAGGCAATTTGATCGGCGTGCATTTTTCCCATTGCGCCGAATCCGATAATTCCTACTTTCAATCTATCGTGCGCCATCAGAAGGTAGATTTCATGATTTCAACGTAGACGGAGATTGCCTTTTCTAGTTGATCTACTTCTATCCACTCGTCTTTGGTGTGTGCCTGATCTACGCTTCCTGGGCCAAGAACGACCGCTGGAATACCGGCAACAGAGTACGTGGAAGCATCTGTCCCGTACGGGGCACCAAATCGTTCTCCCGTAAGCCCGAGACCAACGAGAATCTCGCTTATCTTCTCACCGAATGCTGTCCCCACTGCTGGATCAAGTGGAAAATCAATAAATGGGACGAAAGTTTCAATCTCGATGGAAGGGTCTTCTTCCATTATTGAGTTGAGAACTTTGCCAATTTGATCATGTATTTTGTTACCGTCTTCGCCAGGCAGGATTCGTCGATCTATCTTCACTTCACAATACTCAGGAATGATATTAACGGCGCTACCGCCAGAAATTGTATTAACAGAACAGGCAGCGCTGCCGGTTAACGGATGTGTAAAGTCAATTTTCGAACAATATTCTTTTTCGAATTGAAGTATCAATTTTGCCATTGCCGATATCGCACTTTTCCCATTCGCTGGGTTTGATGAGTGAGCGGCGACACCTCTAGTTCTGATTCTTGTTCGATAGACACCGTTATGAGCCACGATTACGGTGCATTTAGTTGGTTCACCCACGACTATGCCTACGGGAGTCCAATCAATTTTTGACAATTGTTTCTGTACAAATGCAGTTGCCCCCGTTTTTTGTTCTTCTTCATCTGTCACAAATAAAATAGCAATGTTGTTTGTGTGCTTTGGCAGTGCAGCATATTCCCGCAACGCCCATAACATCGCCGCTCCGCTGCCTTTTGTATCGCACACACCACGGCCGTATACCCGTCCATCTTTGATTGCGGCAAGAAAAGGTGCCTCAGTCATCCCTTCGACCGTAACGGTGTCGGCATGGGATTCGAAGGCAAGCCATGGCGCATCAGCTGAGGACTCGTAGGTAATTAATAGGTTATAACTAGCATCTTCTGGATTGGAAGCAATGGGTAAATGAGTTGTATTGAAACCCCACGCCTGTGCAAGATCCTCAATTGATTCGAGCATTTTCCTTTCAGGGAAAGGTACTTTTGAGGTGACTTCATTCACGGTATCAAAGGAAACCATGTGGACGAGTAGTTCAACGACGCTAGATGGTTGCTTCATCATTTTGAAGGTGACCAGGAATCCAGGATCAATTTCTTCAGCATCAATTCCACTCCTCTTGCTTAGGAAATTTCACTCGTCAATTCAACTCAATATTTGTGAAGCCTAGGCATGAGGGTAAGTGCTGTCAACGAAATCGTCATGTCTTGAGCGCGGATAGAGTCCGCTGAGTGAGAAACTAACGACGCGGCGCCTGATTTTTATGCAAAGATAAAGGGGGTATCCGTGAATCAAGATTGGGAGATGATGACCGAGAAATTAGTTCATCCGTTTACAGTAGGAGATCGCACTCAATCTGATTTATTAGGTGGCAAGGGCGCAAACCTTGCAGAGATGGTTCGCATCGGTTTACCAGTACCCCCGGGCTTCACAATTACAACACAAGCTTGTCGAGAATATTTAAGTTCCGGAACAATGCCCGAAGCACTTCAAAGTGAGATTGCTAGTGCGCTAAAAGATTTAGAAAAATCAACTGGAAAAGCATTTGGTAATCCTGACAAGCCATTACTTGTTTCAGTTAGAAGTGGCGCGAAATTTTCTATGCCAGGAATGATGGAAACAGTTCTAAATGTGGGCATGACGCCAGAAGTTGCACAAAGTATGGCCGAACAAACTGGTAACCCAAAATTTGCTTGGGATTCTTACCGCCGATTTGTAGATATGTATGGGCGCATTGTTTGTGATGTTCCACCGGACGAATTTCATAAGATTGAAACACGAGTTCTTGCAACATTTGGCGTGGAGAGCATTCCTGATTTAGATGCAACTGGACTTCAGGCGTTAGCGGATGGTTATATAAAGGCCAGTGAAGCGGTAACGGGTAAAAGTTTTCCAACAGACCCTCGTGAACATCTGGCGGAATCAATTGAAGCGGTCTTTAGGTCTTGGAATTCTGAACGCGCGCAGTTGTATCGCCGTCGCGAGCGAATTCCATCTGATTTAGGCACAGCAGTAAATATTCAATCTATGGTTTTCGGAAACCTCACAGATGACTCTGGCACTGGCGTTGCATTCACTCGCGACCCTGCAACAGGAGAAAAAGGTAGTTACGGAGATTATCTAGAGCGCGCACAAGGTGAAGACGTAGTCGCTGGTATCCGCAACACAATGTCATTGGTGGAATTTGGCGAGCGATCTCCTGTTGTTCATGCTGAGTTAGAGCGAGTGATGACATTGCTGGAAGATCACTATCGAGACCTATGCGATATTGAATTTACAGTTGAAAAGGGCAAGCTTTGGATCCTCCAGACTCGCGTAGGAAAGCGAACAGCCGAGGCAGCATTCAGGATTGCGACGCAATTGGTTGATGAAGGAAAAATCACAATGGATGAGGCGCTTGTGCGCACATCTGGTGACCAATTGGCTCAGTTGATGTTCCCGCAGTTTGACCTCACAGGCTCGGTTAAAGCCGTCGCAACGGGTATTCCCGCATCTCCTGGTGCAGCGGTTGGTGAAGTCGTATTTGATTCACGTCGGGCATTTGATCTTGCTCGCAGTGGTAGAAAAGTAATTTTGGTTCGTCGTGAGACCAGCCCTGATGATCTTGTGGGCATGGTTGCATCTGAAGGAATCTTGACGAGTCGCGGTGGAAAGACATCCCACGCAGCAGTTGTTGCGCGCGGAATGGGAAAGACAGCTGTTTGCGGCACTGAAGCAATTGCAGTGGATGAGCGGGCGAATCTTTTCACTGTCGGAAGTTTGACAGTCTATGAAGGAGAAGTTATTTCTATCGACGGCTCAACAGGAAATGTATATCTGGGAACTATCCCGGTAATCGCATCACCTGTGACCTCATACCTAGAAGGTCGTCTTGCAGCATCAAGTGATGAGGCATCACCAGTGGTAAAAGCTGTCGATCGAATTCTTTGTTATGCCGATGAAATTCGCACACTCAAAGTCCGTGCCAATGCAGACACTCCAGAGGATGCAATTCGTGCGCGAATATTGGGCGCAGAAGGTGTTGGCCTTTGCCGCACAGAACATATGTTTCTTGGGCCTCGCCGTTCCTATGTTGAGCGCCTAGTACTTGCCGAAAATGAAGATGTTCAACGTGGCGTAATCGCCGAGATGGAACCACTTCAACGTGGGGACTTCGTCGGCATCATGATGTCGATGTCGGGCTTACCTGTGACTATTCGACTCCTAGATCCACCATTGCACGAATTCTTGCCACCACTTGCAGATCTCACCGCAACCATGTCGCGGGCAGAGGCACTTGGAGAAGAAGTGCCCATGCGCGAGCAAGCAATATTTGCTGCAGTAAAACGCTTACATGAGGCCAATCCCATGTTGGGACTTCGTGGCGTACGTCTTGGAATTCTTATTCCAGAGCTCTATCAAATGCAGGTTCGTGCTCTTGTGCATGCCTACCTTGAGGTAAAACGTTTAGGTCATGATCCGAAACCTGAAGTTATGATCCCCTTGGTTGCAACTCAGCGTGAACTTCTTTATCTGCGCGAAACACTTGAGGCAGAAATTGCCAAAACATTTGTTGGGTCTGGTCAAAAAATGGATATCCCAATTGGCACAATGATTGAGACGCCACGGGCTGCGATCACTGCAGGACGTCTTGGCAATTATGCGGACTTCTTCTCATTTGGAACAAATGACCTAACCCAACTTACTTGGGCATTTAGTCGTGATGATGTGGAGTCCACATTCTTGCCTCGCTATCTAGACCTAGAACTCCTACCTTTCAACCCGTTTGAATCTTTAGATCAAGCAGGAGTCGGAATTCTTATTCGGACTGCGGTTGAACAAGCGCGCGGGCTTCGTCCCGATTTCAAACTTGGCATCTGCGGAGAACATGGTGGCGACCCACGAAGTATTCATTTCTTCCACGAACTTGGGCTCGACTATGTTTCATGTTCGCCTTTTAGAGTACCTGTTGCGCGACTTGAATCAGGTCGTGCCTTGGTATTAAAGAGCGCTAGCGGTAGTTCGGTTTGATTTAACTAGGTCGGCACCAAGAAATATAAGTGCGATCCAAATAAGTCCAAAACCAATGGCGCGACCAGCGGGCATTGGCTCATGATTTATTAACGTTCCAACCATAAACATAATTGTTGGCGTGATGTACTGAAGTAACCCAGTCATGGTTAAAGGTAATCGAGTTGTGGCGCCATTAAATAGGAGCAGAGGAATAACTGTTGCGACACCGGCAAATGCAAGCAAGACGCTAAATCCAAGACTTAAACCAAATTGCGCGCGATGTTGGCTTTCAATCAGGGTGAGGTAGACGAGATTAGGTAACAGCGCAAATAAGGTTTCAATCGAGATTCCTTCGAGAGCTCCCAATTGGAGGGCTTTCTTTAGCAAACTATATGAACTCCAGGTGACAGCAAGCACAAATGCGATCCAAGGAAATGCGCCATATTCAAAGGTGAGAGTGAAGACACCAATAGCGGCTATCGAAACTGCGATCCATTGCATCCTTCGTAGGCGCTCACGTAGAACCAATACACCAAAGGTGACGCTAACTAGTGGTGTGATGTAGTAACCCAAGGAAGCTTCAACAATTCGGTTAACACTAACTGACCAGATATATACACCCCAGTTGATTGTTAGCAAGAAAGATGTCAAAGCTAACAAAGCAAGTGTTCGCGGTTGGCGGAAAATCGCAATAGTTCCTTTGAGTTTCTTTAAGAACGCCAACAAAATCACGCATAAGAGAAGTGACCAAACACCACGATGTGCAAGAATTTCAAACGCACTTGCTTTGTGAAGATAATGCCAAAACAATGGCAATAGACCCCAAATTGTGTACGCGGCTATTCCAAAAAAGAGCCCCGTGCCTTTGCGTTCACTATTCGTAATTCGAGTTCACCACAATCGTAGATTCATTCAATGTTGCACTTGCTCTTTGATTTCGACCCTAAGAATTCCGCTATGTGGAAGTTCTCGTAAGATTTTTGTGTTTTACTCCAAAATTCGAACTTGGTCTGAGAAGTTTAATCCTACATTAGAAATTGATTTACATTCCACGCTCAGGTAGATAGATTGAGTAAGGGAAAGCGACAGTATTCATATGCGATTGGGTGGCGGCATGAATCTACTTGATGACCTTTATGGTGATTCGAGAATGCATGACCTTTGGTCACTCAAATCAACGCTAACTTATTGGTTGCTTGTCGAGGCTCAACTTGCTGGAGCTTTGGGCGATGCACAAGTCATCTCAAGCGAAGATGCTCAATCCATAATCGAAGCGTGTTCAGAGAAGAACATTGACGTCGCACGGTTAATACGTGAAAGCAAGAATGTTGGATATCCAATCGTCTCCCTTGTTTCAATGATCTGTGAATCTCTACCTGCTGACCAGGCTGGAAAAGTTCATTGGGGTGCGACCACTCAAGACATTATGGATTCTGCTCTCGTTCTCCAAATAAGGGATGCAATTGAGTATCTCTTAGTACTCCAAGAGCGACTTGGCGATGCAATCTCAGATTTGACCCAAAAATATGCGAAGACCGTAATGCCTGGCAGAACGCACGGAAAACAAGCCACACCAACAACTTTCGGCGCAAAGTGTGCCGTATTTTTAGACCAGATTAGTAGCGATCGTCAGCGCCTCATAGATGCTTATCGCGGTATTAGTTCTGTTTCACTTCATGGAGCCGCGGGGACATCGGCGGCTCTCTATCCTCACGGCCAACAAGTTAGATCGGCTCTGGCCAAAAGGTTAGGTCTCGAAAATACGATTATTCCTTGGCACGTTAACAGAAGTGCAGTCATTGCAGTAGGTGATGCTGTTTCAGCTTGCTTGCAGATGCTCGCTCGCCTTGCTCGTGAAATTATTGATTTGTCTCGTACAGAAATTGCAGAAGTAAGTGAAGGAAGTTCTCAATATAAAGGCGCTTCATCCACAATGCCTCAAAAGGCCAATCCCATCGAATCTGAATCAATAATTGGCTACGCAATAAGCGGAGAGTCGCATGCGATGGCTCTACATCGCGCAAGCGAGGCTGCACATGAGCGGTCTTCAGGTGAATGGCAGATTGAATGGAGAGTGCTGCCGGACATCTTTGCCTGCGCAGCATCTGCGCTCTCATTAGCGGTGACATCAATGCAGAATCTGCAAGTATTTCCTGAGCAAATGGCCAAGAACTGTTCCTTTGATGGTGGCTTGTTGCTAGCCGAAGCAGCGATGATGCACCTGGCTCCACGTATTGGGCGCGATAAGGCACACAAATTGCTCTATGAAGTATGCCTAGAATGCAGAAAAATAGGTCAAAGTTTCGAATCAACACTTCAAGTGAAACTCGGAAAAGATTTTGAAGAGTCATTTAAAGGCTTTTCTTTTAATCCCGCCGATCACATTGGGGAGGCCCCACTTGTCGCCCTTGAAGGTGTGAGAATTTGGTCAACATCAAAGGCGAAGAAAATCTCGGTTGGTTCATGAGAATTCTGATTGCAGAACTCAAGCAGGAGTCAAATACTTTCGCACCATTGACCACCATTGAAGATTTTAAAGGTTTTCATTTATTGTTCGGGAACGAGGTAATTGAAAAACTTCAAGGGACCAATAGCGAGATTGCTGGATTTCTCAATGTCCTTGGGTCTAGAAACTACGATGTAATACCTGTCATGGCAGCTTTTGCTGTTTCTGGGGGACCCCTAAATGATGAAACATACGAGTTCTTAACCTCCCAGTTATATGAAGGGATTCAATCCGCAGGAAAGATTGATGGAGTATTGCTGGCTTTACATGGCGCGATGGTGAGCGTCAGCGAGTTTGATGCTGATGGAGCGATCATCGAAAAGGTAAGAGGGATCGTCGGATCAGATGTTCCAATCATGGTAACAATGGATTTACACGCCAATATCACTAAGAGAAAGATTCGTAACGCCACAACGATTTCCGGTTTTCGCACATGTCCTCACATTGATCTCATAGAAACGGGCGAACGTGCAGCCCGGATGCTTTGCGGGATACTTGACGGCACATCAAACCCAA
>WLMD01000008.1 GCA_009700405.1 Actinomycetota bacterium
ACCCATTCGCAGACCTTTTCAATAGAAAAAGTTTGCTCGGGAATCAAGATGCAAGCCGCGCCGCCAGCTAGACCAGAATGCAATGCAATCCAACCTGCGTGACGACCCATGACTTCGACAATTAATGCTCGATGATGTGATTCGGCCGTAGTATGCAAACGGTCAATCGCTTCAACGGCAATATTTACAGCTGTATCAAATCCAAATGTGTAATCAGTGTTATTTAAATCGTTGTCGATAGTTTTTGGAACTCCAATGACCTTAACTCCGAGTGCATCCAACTTTGTTGCAACGCCCAAAGTGTCTTCGCCACCGATAGCAATCAGGGCATCTATCCCCGCGTTTGCGAGGTTCTCTTTAATCCGCTCGACACCATTTTCGATCTTAAAAGGGTTCGTGCGAGAAGATCCTAAAATTGTTCCGCCACGGGGCAAAATTCCACGAGTTGCAGCGATATCTAATGGCATCGTTAAGCCTTCTAGAGGCCCGCGCCATCCATCTTTAAAGCCCACAAATTCATGACCATATTCCTTAACGCCTTTTCGGACTACAGCACGAATAACAGCATTAAGCCCTGGACAATCTCCGCCACCTGTAAGTACGCCTATACGCATTGTGATTTACTCCAACACTCTATAAAAAATGGGCTCAATAGTCCCGAAATTTGAGTCATCTTTGACTACCTCCGAGTCTACCTAAGCGCCCGTGAATTCGCCAAAGCCAATCACTAAGGCGTTACGCGCATGCCTTTACCTACTACGACGATGCCACTTGGTGAAATGGTGAAGCGTTCGCGATCACGTTCTAAATCCACTCCTATTTGAGCACCTGGCTCCACAATTACATTTTTATCAAGAATGGCTCGATGAATTATTGCTCTCTCGCCAATCTTGACTGAAGGCATTAATACCGATCCTTCAATGGATGCCCCAGCGCCTACATGAACATCATATGACGCCACTGTTCTATTGAGATGGCCTCCAGAAATAATGGATCCAGCGGCAACGATTGAGTCGTGTGCGATTCCGGCTTCACTAAATTTCGCAGGAGGCAAAGATGGCGGATTGGTTAGCAGGGGCCATTCACGATTATAAAGATTGAATATCGGGTGAATCGAAACTAGATCCATATGCGCTTCATAGTAGGCATCGATAGAACCAACATCGCGCCAATATCCTTTATCTCTTGCCGTCTCCCCCGGCACCACATTATGTGCAAAGTCATATACCTTGGCAGAACCGTTGGCAGTTAACATCGGAATGATGTTTGCGCCTAAATCATGGCGACTCTCTAAATCCTCTGAATCCAAAATGAGCGCTTCTTCCATTACTTCGCGCTTGAAAATGTAATTTCCCATCGACACCAAACACATATCCGGAAAACCTGGCATCGATGGTGGATCCGCAGGTTTCTCGTGGAAAGCCTTAATAGTCACCCCATCATCGGCTAATTCTATGACACCAAATTCACTGGCTTCTGCTTTGGGCACTCTGATTGCAGCAACCGTAACCCCAGCACCTGTGCTCAAATGATGATCGAACATTTGACCTGGGTCCATGCGGTACACGTGATCTGCGCCGAAAACTAAAATATGACGTGGGTCTTCATCATGAATTAAATTGAAGTTTTGCAATATTGCATCTGCGCTACCTGTATACCAGCGAGGTCCCAATCGCTGCTGGGCAGGAACCGGGGTTATGTAGTTCCCAAGAAGTGTGGACATACGCCAGGTTGTAGTGATGTGCTTATCCAATGAATGCGATTTGTATTGAGTCAGAACTGCAATTTTGAGCATCTGAGCATTTACGAGATTGGATAGTACGAAATCAACAAGGCGATAGGAACCGCCGAATGGAACCGCCGGTTTGGCGCGATCTGCAGTTAGTGGCATGAGTCGCTTGCCTTCGCCACCCGCTAATACGATTCCCAAAGGAAGTTCACGGCTGGCCATGGACTAACGATAGCCTTCTCACTGTTAGTGCACCAGGTTATTCAGGTAGTTTGCTAGGTAACCTCTAGATAAAGACGAGGAGAGCCATGACCCAGATTAAAGTGGGACTCGTTACAAAAGAGTGGCCACCTCATGTTTATGGCGGAGCTGGCGTTCATGTCGTACAGCTCGCACAAGCACTTCGACGCATTAATGATGTAGAAGTCGATGTTTTTTGTTTTGGTGAAGAGCGCGCAGATGCACAGAGTTTCGATGTTCCCCCAGAACTTGTATCGGCCAACCCAGCGGTACAAGCGATGGCAATAGATCTGCACATTGCGCAATCTTTATCTAATGTCAGTCTGGTTCATACGCACACGTGGTACGCAAACATGGCTGGACATGTGGCTTCAATTCTGCACGGCATACCTCATGTGATGAGTGCTCACTCCCTCGAGCCCCTGCGTCCCTGGAAAGCCGAACAACTTGGAGGTGGGTATCGACTCTCCTCATGGATTGAAAAAACCGCGATTGAAAGCGCTGCCGCAGTTATCGCGGTGAGCGATGGCATGAAGGCAGATCTTCTAGCTGCATACCCCGGTGTTGACCCGGCAAAAGTTGTCACAATTCGCAACGGTGTCGATACCGATTCATTTGCGCCAAATCACAATCGAGATGCACTCGAGAAATATGCGATTACAGGAAGATACGCCCTTTTCGTTGGGCGAATAACGCGCCAAAAAGGTCTTGCACATTTATTGCGAGCCTGGGACAAAGTGCCTGCAGATTATGGCCTCGTAATTGCAGCTGGCAGCCCCGATGAACCAGCCATTGGCGAGGAGATTGCAACACTTATTCGCGATTTGCAAAAAACAAGAAAGAATATTTGGTGGGTTGAAAAGATGATGCCACATGAAGAACTCACAGCAGTATTGACTGCTGCTGATCTATTCATTTGCCCTTCAATCTATGAGCCACTAGGAATCGTCAATCTGGAAGCAATGGCTTGCTCAACGGCCGTATTGGCTTCGGCTGTGGGCGGAATTCCAGAAGTCGTCAATAACGGCGTTACTGGCGAACTTGTTGAGTATTCGACAGATTCACAGCAATTCGAAAATCGATTGAGTCAATCTATCTCTCGTCTAATGAGTGACCCTGATTTGTTAGTGAAATATGGAGCGGCGGGGAGATTAAGAGCAGAGAAAGAGTTTGGGTGGGATAGCGTGGCAACCGCTACTATCAATCTATATAGCAATCTCTTGAAGTAATTAGCTAAGGAACTCAACTACATGTCTCGTCGCAATTCACTGCTCTTCGTAACAGTAGGTTTAATGTGGGGTATTCCTTATCTCTTTATCCGAGTAGCGGTACGCGAATTTTCACCGGCCTCTGTTGTTTTCGCACGCGTAATAATCGGAGCTGCCATTCTTGTCCCAATTTCGATGAAACAAGGAACTCTCAAGAGCGCCTTCAAAGGAATCAAATGGATTTCGCTATACGCACTCTTTGAAATGATCGGCCCATGGTTTCTCATCACTAAAGCTGAAACCAGAATTTCATCGGGCCTTGCTGGACTACTTGTTGCAACTGTCCCGATTTGGTCTACCGTTTTCACAGCCATGCATGGCGATAAATCGGTCTGGCACGCAAAACGGCTCTTCGGAATTATTATTGGCTTTATCGGAATCGTTGCTTTGGTTGGAATTGAAAGTTTTAGCGGATCAAGTCCCCTCTGGGCGATTTTCTTTGTACTTATTTCCTCGGTCGGATATGCCTATGCCGTCATCATGATTACAAGGGCGCTACCGGATGTGTCAGGAATTGCCATCAATGCCGTCGCAATGTCGATAACCGCATTGGTTTACGCGCCTTTCGCTGCGCTCCAGTGGCCACGCCATTCGGTATCTTTCAGCGCGATATTCGCCGTGGTAGTTCTGGGAGTGATTTGCACCGCCCTAGCATTTATTGTTTTCTTTGCGTTACTCAATGGCATTGGGGCTGCTCGAGGCTCCCTAATTACTTATCTGAACACGGCCTTTGCTGTGATGCTTGGAGTGATATTTCTTTCAGAACCATTCACTCTGGGAATTGGAATTGGTTTGCCAATGGTTTTAATTGGATCTTACTTCGCCAGCTACAAGCCACGAAAAATTAACTCTCTCCAAAGCCCAAACGCTCAAGCAACTTAGGGTTTCGTTGCCACTCTTTTGAAACTTTAATGTGAAGCCCAAGGAAGACTCTGGCATCCAAGATTCTTTCTATATCAGCTCGCGCTCGTGTTCCAATATCTTTAAGGCGCTCCCCTTGATGGCCAAGAAGGATTCCCCTTTGGGAGTCGCGCTCAATATGTATCGTCGCGTGAATGTCATAGAAAGGTCGTGTCCCTTTATCTTCACGTTGGGACATTTCATCAATTGTTACAGTAATTGAATGCGGCAATTCTTCCCGAGCATCACGCAGCGCTGCTTCCCGGATAAGTTCGCAAATCCATTTCTCTTGCGGTTGATCGCTAATCATTCCCTTGGGATAGAACTCGGGTCCGGGTTTGAGCAATCCTCCAATAAGTGAGGAAAGCAGATCAATGTGATCATGTATTGCCGCCGAGACTGGGACAATTTCATCCCATGTAAAGTCTTTGGCCATACCCACTATGCCCATCAGCCGCTCTGCTAAATGAGTCTTACTTACTAAATCAGTTTTGGTGATGACAGCTATCTTCTTGCTCCGAGGGTGCTTGGCGATTTCTGCAATGATGAAATCATCTCCCGCACCAGATGTTTCATCTGCAGGGATGCACATCATAATTACATCAACTGAATCTAAGCTCTCACCTACGACAGCATTAAGGCGATGACCAAGTAACGTTTTAGGTTTATGTATTCCCGGAGTGTCGACCAAAATAGCTTGGAAATCATCTTTATGGACGATTCCCCTTATTGCATGTCGAGTGGTATTTGGATGCGGTGAGGTGATGGCAATCTTGCTGCCAACTAACGCATTAACCAAAGTCGATTTACCAGTATTGGGTCTACCAACTATCGCAACAAAGCCCGAACGAAATTCACTCACGGGGTAAGTCTCTCACTTAAAGGAGCTGACGAACTCCACTGCATCAACGACGGATGTGACTACTTCGGCGGCTCGTTCGCCAATGAGGCGGTGGCATCCTTCGCTTGTGGGTGAGGTAATAGGTCCAGGAATTGCCATTACCGGCCTCATAAGTTCTGCGGCGTCGCGTGCGGTTCGCAAGGACCCGCTTCTAAAGGCGGCCTCAACTACCAACGTTGCTTGCGAAAGAGCTGCAATTAAACGATTGCGCGTCAAGAATCGCGCAGGTATTGCATGTGTACCCGGCATAACTTCAGAAATCATTGCGCCAGTCTCGGCAATCTCTTCAAAGAGTCGTGAGTGGCCCGCGGGATAGAGAACATCTACTCCGGCAGCCACAACGGCAATCGTTACTCCTTCGGCTACAAGTGCACCGCGATGTGCCGCTGCATCAATGCCGTAGGCACCGCCACTGATAATGGCCCACTCGCGATCAACAAATCCAGCAGCAAAATCACCTGCCACTCGAACTCCGTAATTTGTGGGATTTCTTGTGCCAACGATTGCTAATGACTTGATACTTAGAGAAGTCACTAAACCCTTAATAACTAAGGCAATCGGTGGCGCGGCCAGATCGTTGAGCCCCTCTGGCCATAATGCATTCTCCGGGGTAAGAAAATAAGAATGCACCGCCTCAATCTCTTCAAGAATGCGAGAAGAGTCTGACCCTTTAATTTTTGTAATAGTTTTCGCATACTTGATCGGGTCATAACCATTGGATCGTGCTTTATCAACTACTTCGCAAGGACCCAGAAAAGCAATTTCCCGAGTCCAAAAAGAGTTACCCCCTTCGATACTTGAAAAAAGTATCGCTCGCGATTCTAAGCAATTCATGCTCGCACTCCCTCTCGCAATGCATATGCCACTTCCACATCACCTAGAGTCGGGATGCTGTGATTTTCCAAATCTGCAACACTCCATGAGGTCCTCATAACTTTATGAAGCCCACGAGCTGTTATTTGTTCTCGATCTAACGCGGCGTGAAGAAAATTCATACCTGCTCTTTCGGGTTGAAAATTGGTACGCAACGCTCGACTAGGAATCTCGGCATTAAGTACCCATGGAAAATCTTTAAATCTTCTTCGGGCAATCTCTCTCGCTTGGATCACTCGTTGTTGAATTACCTGCGTAGTTTCACCTAATTGCGACTGAGTAAGTTCTACACGACTTAATGAATCAACATGAACGCGTAAATCAATTCGATCCAAAAGAGGTCCAGATAAGCGACTGAGGTACCGACGCACTTGCTGGGAACTACATATGCAATTTCGTCCGCGACCAGTAAATTTTCCGCACGGGCAAGGGTTAGCGGCAAGAACAAGAATAAAACTGGCCGGGTAGGTAATGCTGCCGATACTTCGCGTAATAGTTATTGTCCCTGATTCAAGACTCTGACGTAGTGAATCTAAAACTCCTGCTGCACATTCGGGGGCCTCGTCAATAAAAAGAACTCCACGATGGGCTAGAGAGCACGCACCTGGATGTATCGCATGTGAGCCACCTCCAACCATCGCCACGCGTGTGGCAGTGTGATGTGGAGAAATGAAAGGGGCTTGTGCCGATAAGGGTGAGCGAGATGTGAGTCCACCGGCGACAGAATGTATTGCAGTGACTTCAAGGGCCTCATCTCGCGTCAATGGCGGCAATATTCCTGGAATCCTTTGAGCAATCATCGTTTTTCCTGCCCCGGGCGGCCCAATCAAAAGTAGATGGTGACCGCCGACTGCAGAAATCTCAGCCGCTTTTCGCGCATGTTCTTGACCGGCTACATCCGAAAAATCGTAACTATCTTCTTTTTCGTTAAGAATCAGAGGTAACTCATCCTCAATTTCTCTCTCGCCAAGACGAAGCCATCGAAGTAACTCGTTCATGGTGCGCATCGGAATTATTACCATCTCGCTCATCAATTGCGCTTCTAATCTATTTGCCCAAGGAATTACTGCCGTTGTAACTCCCAATTTATATGCTGCAATTAGTGAGGGTAGAACTCCTCGTACAGAACGGATTCGACCATCGAGTCCCAGCTCACCCAAGAAGAGAACTCCCTCAATTTTCTCTGGCGCGATAGTTGCACTTGCCGCCAGTAATGCCACGGCAATCGGGAGATCAAAACCTGAGCCGCTCTTTGGTAGCCAAGCAGGTGAAAGACTTACTGTTACTTTTCTATTGGGCCAAGCCTCTTGCGAATTGACCAAAGCAGACCGAACTCGATCACGTGATTCACTCAGCGCTGCATCTGGAAGTCCCAGTAACGTATAGCCAGGTAACCCATCTGCAATATCTGCCTCAATCTGTACTAAGTGCCCTTCCAGTCCGACCAATGCAACGCCTAACGATTGACCCAGCGTCACAGGACGTTGGCTCGATATTCAATGGTGTGCTTTCCGTCATTTTCGATGAGTACGGCTACGCAATCAATCTGATAGTCACGTCCTAAGCAGTTATGGGTGGCAAGCCAAGCCAATGCCAACCTTTGCAACCTCAGAGCTTTGTCGTAGGAAATTGCTTCAAGTGGATGTCCGTAAGCATACGAACGGCGAGTCTTAACTTCGACGAATGCAATTGAGCCATTGGGTAAGAGCGCGACAAGGTCAATCTCGCCCTCTTTAATGCGCCAGTTTCTATCGAGAATACGTGCATTGCGAGCAAGTAAGAATTCGGCGACAACGCTCTCCCCGAATTCGCCGGTCGATTGATTCTGTGATTTCTTAGCTAGTGAAGCGGGTTTTTGTGTAGTCATAGTTTCGGCACGATAAATGCGCCTACTGACTAATTTCCGAACTCTTTTATCGAATGTGGGTTATGTGATCCTGTTGATAATGGCATCAATATTGGCGTAGGACTTTCTATGAATATCGAGAATTCCAAAATCTTCCAAAGCTTGGGTATGCGCTGGCGTTATATATCCCTTGTGTCGATCAAAACCAAAATTGGGATGTATTACATGCAGCCCTCGCATAATGCGATCCCGGGTCACCTTTGCGATAATTGATGCGGCGCTAATCGCGTGCACCACTTGGTCCCCTTTCCATACGCCCAACGCGGGAATTCCGATACCGGCGATTGCATAGCCATCGGTTAAAACATAGCTAGGTATTACTTCTAGCCCTTGAACAGCTCGTCGCATCCCGTCTAAATTCGCAGCATGCACACCCCTGTGATCAATTTCAGTTGGTGAAATTTCTATGATTGAAATTGCAAGAGCGTGATCAACTATCAGGTCGAATAGTTTTTCACGTTGATTTTCACTTAACTCTTTTGAATCTCTCACTGGCGTTAGTTCTTCGGCAAAGGGATCTCTGAGAATTACCGCTGCCACTACAAGTGGACCAGCACATGCCCCGCGCCCTGCTTCATCAACTCCTGCGACTGGATAAATGCCTGATTCGCTAAGTATCCGCTCGATATTGTTCATGCAAAAATCGGTTACTGCTTTTTAACTACATCTACCCGCGGCACAATTTTGGCATCTCTCCAGGGCCAAATAACTGCTACTACTCGTCCGACTACAAGTTTGGTCGGCACCATTCCCTTATTGATATCTTCAGTGTGATAGCGCGAATCCGCACTTGCAGCGCGATGATCACCCATCACCCATAGTTTTCCCGCGGGTACTTTGACATCAAAATTCATGTCACTGGGTACATCGCCTTTATAGATGTATTTCTCATGAATTGGAATGCCATTGACCGTGATTAATTTATTATTGTCACAGCACACAACATGATCTCCAGCTACGCCAATGACGCGCTTGACCAAGTGCTGTTTAGCGGGATCTGGTATTACTCCTACTGCGATTAAACCTTCTCGGATTTTCTCAAGCACAAAAGGAGAATTACTTGGTGAGGGTTCTGATAACCAACTGGCAGGATCATGGAAGACGACGATATCCCCGCGTTGAATTTTTCCGGAAATAAATGGGACTTTATTAACCGCTACTCGATCCTTAATTTGCAACGTTGTTTCCATAGAACCAGAAGGAATATAGAAAAACTGCACCAAGAAAGTCTTGATAACGAGCGAGACTAATAATGCAACAACGACGAGTAATGGAAACTCGCGAAGGACGGATCCTTTGCGCGGCATCGAGGTGAAGTTACGCCTGCTCGGCGGGCGCTTCAACTTCTACTGCAACAGCCTCTGCTACAACAGCTTCGACTACAACAGGCTTAGGTTGCGTGGATGCGGCCTGTGCTTCTTCTTGTGCTCCGCGCTTTTCGCGAATCTTTGCTGCCTTACCGCGAAGGTCGCGAAGGTAATACAGCTTGGCACGACGAACATCGCCCTTGCGGACAACTTCATATTTTTCAATGACAGGTGTGTGTACTGGGAATGTGCGCTCTACTCCAACGCCGTAAGAAACTTTACGGATTGTGAAGGTCTCGCGAACTCCATCGCCTTGGCGACGAATAACAATTCCTTGGAAAACCTGAAGACGGCTCTTGCTGCCTTCGATAACTCGAACGTGAACCTTGAGTTCATCGCCTGCACGGAAGGTTGGAATATCCGAGCGAAGTGATGCAGCATCTACGGCGTCAAGCACGTTCATTGTGAGTCCTCATTCTGATCGCTTAGACATACATGGTGATATGTCCAAATATTTATTGTCTGCCCTGCGCTAGGAATAACCAGGACCCTCTACTACAGGCGCCTATCTTGCCATAGGGGCTACCGCGTGCGCTAATTGAGGATGAAGGGCAGGTCCGGCACAGATGGTGAGGTCGCCCTCGGTTACGCTCACAATCGCCCCAGCTTCTTGGGCAATCAAGGCTCCAGCCGCGCTATCCCACTCTTTGAGTCCTATTTCAAAGTAGCCATCAAATGCCCCCATTGCCACATAACACAGGTCCACCGCCGCCGATCCCATTCTTCGCAAGTCGCGAATCTGAGGAAGTAAAGCGGCAGCGATTCGGCCCTGCTCTACGCGAGCGCGAACATCGTAGGCAAATCCCGTACCGATGAGAGCTCTATCCAATGAAATGGGGTCATTGCAGGAAATTGGCGATTCGTTAAACCAGGCACCTTTGCCGCGCATTGCCGTCCACGTGGAATTCACGGTTGGCGCATGAACAACTCCTACAAGTCGTCCTTGCTCATCCTTGGCTCCAATACTTATATTCCATCCCGGAAGGCCGTAGAGATAGTTCACCGTTCCATCAACTGGGTCGATAACCCATGTGATTCCAGAGCGAGATGGGCGCGAGGCGCCTTCCTCGCCGATAATTCCATCATCAGGTCGAGCTGCAAGCAAGGCCGAGACAATAAGTTTCTCGCTAGCGAGATCCATCTGCGTAGCAATATCAATTGCGGTGGATTTGGAGGAAATATCAAAAGTTGCCGGTCGATCCATCAATAACACGCCTGCTTCACGAGCTACTCGAAGGGCTAGGGCTAATAACTCTGTATCTACGACGTCTGAAGGCATGAGGTCACTCTAGTCGGCAATAGGCTCACCTACATGTTCACGCCATATCGTCGCCTCTTTAGCACCCCTGGCGGTTTACGTTTTTCGCTGGCCGGCTTCATTGGACGTATGTCGATATCCATGGATTCGTTAGCACTGGTTTTCATCGTTGTGCATGCCACACATTCCTACACATTGGCTGGCGCGCTCGCGGCTGTTGCCTCGACAGTAATGGCGCTGGCACTTCCTTTTTGGGGACGAGTATCTGATCGAATCGGTCAACAAAAAACTCTCATTGTTGCAATTCCTTTGCGCGTCATTTTCATTTCGGTTTTCATCGCACTAGTGACTTTGCATGCACCCACGTGGACATGGTTTCTTTCCATCATTGTTGCAGAATCTACCGTAATGAATTTGGGCGGATTTGTCAGACGTCGTTGGCTCTTTGCCCTTGGAGATGACCGAGAACTGATAAATACCGCGTATTCCTACGAAGGTTTGATGGATGAGTTTGTATTTCTTTTCGGGCCAGTAATCGCAACAGCTTGCGCTGCATCTATCGCACCAGCTGCAGGACTTATTGTTGGATTAGTCTTTATGGCAGTTGGCTCCACACTCTTTGCGCTGCAAACAAAAACAGAGCCTCCGCCACACCCTCGCGATGACACCGAGCCTCATCAACCTGTTATGCGCAACACTTCTGTCCAAGCCGTTGTACTCACCACTTTTTTTATCGGTGGGTTCTTTAACGTCGTAGTGCTTGTTGTTGTTGCATTTGCTCAAGAACACCATGCCATGTCGAAAACTGGATGGTTACTTGCAATATGGTCAGTTGGAAGCGCCATCGCAGCAACAGTCAATGGGGCAATAAAGTGGAAAATGAATCACGCTAAGAGATACTGGATGTTCTTGTTCGGCCTAGTGGTGTTATCAATCCCATTCTTATTTGTACACTCTCTGACTTTCTTAACAATTGCGCTCTTTTGCAATGGATTAGTAATCGCTCCGTTAATTGTTTCTGCCTATGCCGTTGCAGAGGCTGCCGTACCACCATCGCAAATAACGGAAACTCTTTCTTGGGTTGTTGCAGGAATGCCATTGGGTGGAGCAGTCTCAAGTGCAGTTGGGGGCTGGGTTATTGATAATTACGGGGCAGAAAGAGGGTTTTGGGTTCCACTGGCCTGTCTTATCGGCGCCATCGTTATGTCACTTCCCTACTTTCGTACCTGGAATAGATTACGCTCATCACTGTGACCGAACTACGACTTACAGGCAAGAGCGAAGATGGAACACATCTGACGCTTACTGACGCCGAAGACACTCAATACACCGTACGTATTAGCGACACTCTCCGAGCAACAGTTAATCAACCGCGTCTTTCTGCTGTTCGGGCAGATGAAGGCGAAACAATTTCCGTTCGAGAAATTCAAGCGCGATTGCGTATGGGCGAACCAGCCGAGTCCATCGCACGTAGCGCTCAATGCCCCATCGATAAAATTGACCGCTTTGCCGGTCCAATAGTCCAAGAGCGCGCTTACATCATTGCTCTGGCTCAAAATGCCATCGTTCGCAAAGAAAGCGGACGCGATCCCGTCAACTTTCTAGCGGTAATTGCCTCGCGTCTGGCTCCAAGTCATGTTGATGTGAGCTCTCTTGAGTGGACAACGTGGAGATTGGAAGATGCAAGTTGGATTATTCGCTTGGAATATCCCAATCGTGAAGGCTTTGGCAGTGCCGACTGGAGTTTCGATCTTGCACGCAAATCTTTGAGCTCACTCGATGATGGAGCACATTGGATGATGGGCGAGGAAACGCCACCAGTGCGTACGCCCATTGAGCGCGGCATGATTTATGGAAATCATCCAACGGGAAGTCGTACCCCTGAATCAACTATCGGACGCGAAGGCCCACGTCTAGTTTCGATCCGCGAGACTCCGGATGAAGAATCTTCAAAAGATGGCGTAACTGCGCGAGCTAAAGTTCCAAGCTGGGACGAAATTATGTTTGGTGGAACAAAGAAAACTGACGAGGATTCAGAATAACTACGTTGTTTCGAGCACGGCAAGTGGAATCAATCTCTCAGCATCTGTCATGGCACCGTGATGGCCAACCATCGCTGACTCCATCACTTCACGCTCTGGGTCAATGAAGATAACTCCATCGTTGGCTATCGCAATTATGTCACCCATTCGCTCTTGAGCATCTAGAGAAACGTTCTCGCCAAATAACCCGTCTGCTATCGCTTGCGCTTGTGTGAAGACTCGTGCCCGTGATCCCAAGAACCTGCTCCATATTTCTGCAACATTTTCTGGCTCCGACAGGTTTGCTTCATCGAGATAAATATGACGCGCACGGGGCTCCCCCGCGAGTAGAGAGACGCCTTGCATCAATGGATTATCCAATCCCAAGACAATCTTTTCCTTAACATTGATCATTCCGTGATCCGCGGTCAACCAAAAACGTGTGCCTTGCGGAATTTGCGAAATAATCATGTGTGCAACATGGTCAACATACTTCAGTGCCGCCAGCCATTTCTCGGACCCAACTCCGTCGCTATGGCCAGCAACATCGAGATCATTTACATAAACGTAAGCGAATGCTGGCGCAGTTTTTAGCGCTACCTTCGTTTGTGCAACTAAATCGGCGACAACATTTGCTCCGCGGTACTGTGCACCACGAAAGGTAGCTCGCGTAAATCCCGTATTCTCATAACGTTTTGCAGCAACATGGGAGACGGAAATATCTTGTTGCGCCGCCCTTTCGAATAAGGTCGGAACTGGTTGCCATGAAATTGGGTCAACTCGTTCATCCCATTTAATTGAATTAAGAATTCGCCCACCACTCCTTGGAACACGAACGGTATATCCCAACATTCCATGTATGCCAGGGAGAACTCCGGTTGAAAGGCAGGTCAGACTTGTGGCGGTGGTAGACGGGAAAGGAGAATCAATAGGGGCGAAATGACGCATACTCGAAAGCGTTGGTGCAAGGTCTGCGTATTGCGCAAGGACATCAGCACCGAATCCATCGATGAGAAAAAGGCACTCTCTACCTGCCGGACTGGGCCCGCACCCAATTCGATCTTCTACATCATCTAAACCTAGACTCGAAAAAATAGATGAGGCGACGTCCGCTAAATGCACCGTGTAATCATTGCATCAAATCCACTATCGTGGAGCCATGAATGGAAATATTTCTTCCCTTACTTTTTCCGATGAAGTACGTCTTGCTCTTGCAGAAAAGCGACCAGTTGTCGCCCTTGAATCAACCATTATCAGCCATGGCTTACCTAGGCCGCAGAATCTGCATGTGGCACAAGAAGTTGAAGAGATCGTCCGCCAGCATGGCGCAACGCCGGCAACCATCGCCATACTTGATGGCCAAATCCATATCGGTTTATCCCAATCACAGCTCGTCGCAATTGCCACTCGTGACGATATTGCTAAGGCTTCCAGCCGGGACCTTTCCATTGTCGTAGCCCAAGGCAAAAGTGCCGCTACCACCGTTGCTGCAACTGCTCATCTCGCTGTCCTCGCGGGAATAACTGTTTTTGCAACTGGTGGATTAGGCGGCGTCCATCGTGGAGCGCACGATTCATTTGATGAATCGGCAGACCTGACCGCCTTGTCTCACTTAGGAATAACCCTGGTCTGTGCTGGAGTGAAATCTATCTTGGATATACCTGCGACTCTCGAAAGACTTGAAACCTTAGCCATTCCAATTATTGGCTACAGAACTCTTAATTTTCCTGGTTTCTATTTAACGGATTCGGGTTTCACTCTTGAATACAGCGCTGATAGCGCTGAAGAAATAGCGAAGATAATACGGGCACGAGAAATCGTCGGTACGCGTGATTGTGCATTGATCGTTGCAAATCCCGTGGTTAAAGAGATGGATCGAGCACGACATGATGCAATTCTCGCCAGTGGATTGGCCAAGGCAACGGCGCACGGAGTCACCGGCAAGGCAGTTACTCCCTTTCTCCTAGAGCATTTCCATGAAGCAAGCGATGGTGAATCACTCGCGGTAAATATTGAAATTATCAAATCAAATTCAGCTCTTGCAGCTGACATCGCAGTTGCAAGCAATCTATAAAAATCATGCTGAAAGTTCTATGTATAGGCGATGTCATGCTCGATGTGATTGCACTCGTTCCTGCAGCAATTACTTATGGAAGTGATAATCCTTCTCAAGTCTCCACTCATAGCGGCGGCGCCGCAGGAAATGTTGCTTCGTGGGTTAAAGCCTCTGGTGTTGATTCACATGTTGTAGCAAGAGTTGGAAATGATGCCGCAGGAATTGCAGTCCTTGCTGATCTAGATCATTTGGGAGTGACGCACTCGAGTGAAGTTATTGACGGAGTCCGAACGGGCGTGGTGGTGATCCTGGTTGACCCCAGTGGCGAGCGCACCATGTTTCCAGAAACCGCTGCAAACGCTGGCTTGTCTGTGAGAGACCTTCCAGCCCTCGATGGATTTGGAGCTGTATACCTCTCTGGATACGCCCTTTTGAATCTGCGCTCTCGGCCAGGGGTTCTTGAGATGATCTCCGAAATTGCCAGAAGGAATATTCCAATATTTTTTGATCCCACAACTATTGGGGGGATGAACCAGGCCTCTATTGAGGAAGTCCGCGGATGGTTACCCATGATGGATACGTTGATTATGAATGAAGAAGAAGCGCTCTTTCTTGCCGGAAATGAGAATGTAGAAGAAGCGTTGGACCTCCTTCTTGCCTACTCTCCCACTGTCGTGATTAAACGGGGATCATTAGGAGCTATCGGAAAATCTCGAAACTCACATTCGCTTTCTCTGCCTGCAATTTCTGCCAAACTCGTAGATTCAACGGGGGCAGGAGACTCCTTCGCAGGAGGGTACATCGCACAATGGCTCCGAGATCGTGATCTCAACAAGTGCATGAGCGCCGGGATACGGGTAGCTGCCACATGTGTTGCAATCGTTGGGGCTAGGCCGCACGTCACTACCGTGATTTAAGGACTCCTCTTGGCATAATCACCGCCATGGCTACTGCGAAGACATCATCAAAGAGTGCACCTAAAGGTAAGAAACCGGTTGGTCCAAAGCCCGGTGAGTACCCAGGAAAGATTGTAGATATTGACGTCTCCTCTGAGATGTCAGGATCCTTCCTTGAATACGCGTACTCGGTTATTTATTCACGCGCTCTTCCTGATGCACGAGATGGACTCAAGCCTGTGCACCGCAGAATCTTGCACCAGATGGCCGACATGGGACTTCGCCCCGAGCGCGGTCATGTAAAGAGCGCACGTGTCGTTGGCGAGGTCATGGGTAAATTGCACCCACACGGAGATGGCGCAATTTATGACGCACTCGTTCGTATGGCCCAATCATTTTCCATGCGACTGCCCCTCATTGACGGTCACGGAAACTTTGGCTCCCTTGATGCCGGTCCAGCAGCAATGCGCTACACAGAAGCACGACTAGCGCTATCTGCAATGGCTATGGTGGCAGAAACCGATGAAGATACCGTTGATTTTGGATCCAACTACGACGGCCAAATTATGGAACCTCTCGTACTTCCTGCTGCATATCCCAACCTCTTAGTAAATGGTGGATCGGGCATTGCAGTGGGTATGGCTACAAATATGGCGCCACATAATTTAGGTGAAGTTATTGCTGCCACTAAATACCTGATTGATAATCCAACAGCGACTCTGAAGCAACTCATGAAATTTGTGCCAGGACCAGATTTTCCAACTGGTGGCGAACTCGTTGGCGTCGAAGGTGTCCGTGAGGCTTATGCAACCGGTAAGGGAAGTTTCAAAGTTCGCGCAACAGTCGAAATAACGAAAGTTTCCTCCCGTAAAATGGGGCTAGTGATTAAGGAATTACCTTTCACTATCGGACCTGAGAAGATTGTTGAACGTATCGCCGACTTGGCAAAGGCTAAGAAAATCCAAGGTATCTCTGACATCATCGATCTCACAGACGGCAAGACTGGAACTAACGTCGTTATCGAGTTAAAGAATGGTTTCGAACCAGAAACAGTTCTTGAACAACTCTACAAACTCACTCCAATGGAAGACGCATTTGCAATCAACGCTGTGGCTCTTGTTAAAGGAAAGCCTCAAACACTCGGACTCAAAGAGCTTCTCCAAGTATTTATCGCACACCGCATCGAAGTTGTACGTCGTCGTTCCGAATTCCGTAAGGCCAAGGCAACTGCTCGACTTACGTTAGTTGATGGGCTGCTCAAAGCCATTATTGATATCGACAAAGTCATCAAAATCATCAGAGGAAGCGATGATGCCGCCCAAGCCAAGGAAGCGCTCATCAAAGGATTCAAACTCAACGATGATCAGGCGACCTACATCTTGGATATGCCATTGCGACGCTTAACCAAAATGTCGAAATTGGAACTCGAGTCCGAGCAAAAGGAATTAAAGGCCACTATTTCGGCTCTTATGACCTTGCTCAAGAGCGAAGAAAACATCAAAGCCCAAGTGAGCGAAGAACTCACCGCGGTTGGCAAGTCATTTGCCACTCCACGTAAAACCAAGATTTCTTCATCTTGACCTTCGAGCCACCCTTGTTAATAATGGTTAAATGAAACCTGGCATGAACGAACCACTTCTGCAGATTCGCAATGTAAGCAAGACCTATGTAACTCCTGAGGGTGGCTCGGTTCAGGCACTCAAAGACGTATCTTTAGATATCGCTCAAGGTGAATTCATCGTTCTATTAGGACCCTCAGGATGCGGCAAAACAACTCTGCTTCGTGCGATTGCCGGACTTGAATACCCAGATAGCGGGGAGATCTTGCTCGATGGTCAACGCATTGATGACAAGCCTGCATACGCCCGCCCAGTGAACACTGTATTTCAGTCATATGCCTTATTTCCTCACATGAGCGTTGCAGAGAATATTGCTTTTGGACTTGAGATGGAAAAACTAGGAAAAGAAGAGATTGCTCGTCGCGTTGAAGAAACTTTGGTTCAAATAAAACTTACCGGCTACGGTCGTCGCAAGCCTTCTCAACTCTCGGGTGGGCAACAACAACGCGTCGCCCTAGGTCGCGCGCTCATCAAGGGTCCCCGAGTTCTGCTACTTGATGAACCACTTTCGGCGCTTGATCTTAAACTTCGTCGTGGCATGCAAGTCGAACTCAAAAGACTTCAGCAAGAAACGGGCATCACCTTCGTTTTCGTCACTCATGATCAAGAAGAAGCAATGTCTATGGGCGATCGCATTGCTGTTTTCAAAGATGGCGAAGTTATACAACTCGATACGCCGCGTGAAATGTATCGAAACCCTGCCAATAGATTCGTAGCCGACTTTATTGGTGAAACCAATCTTTTCCCATGCGACATACATTCCGGAGTCGTTTCAATGAATGGGCAAACCATTCCACGAGAACTCTTGGCAATCAATGCCATCATCGGTGAAGATGGCTCATCAGTGGTCGCGATTCGACCTGAAGACCTTGTCATCTCGCCTGATAAAGGAATACTTGAAGGAACCGTCCGCGATGTAATTTTTACCGGCAGCGCCGTACGAGTTCATGTGCTTATCGGATCTGAAGAAATCGTTGCAGTCCTACCATCGCATGGCGTGGCAGTGCCAGAGCGGGGCCAACATGTGTACCTCAATGCGATACACGGAACTATCAGAGTCCTCGCCTCGTAATTGGATTAAGAAAAAAGGGCGACCGCGTTGATAGCGGCCGCCCTTTTTACTTATGTAGAGATTATTGCGATGAAGTCCAGCTTGTGAAGACTTCGGTGTAGAGATCGCGTGCTTCGGTTGAGCAGTTTGGAGTTGGTGTTGCCAACTTCGCATTCTCAGGTGACGCGTTGATCGCAGGATCTGCCTTGATCGCAGGATCTAGCAAATCTCCAGAACCAAGAACAGCATTTGCGTACCCTGTGAAGTTGGTAGCAACTGCGCCTTGCTTTGGATTCAACATCCAGTTGATGAAGATCTTGGCGTTATCAAGGTTGGGAGCACCTTTAGCGATAGCCAAGTTATCTGCCCAGAAGTTCAAACCTTCGCTTGGGAAGACATACTTGATCTTTGGATTGTCAGTACTCATGCGGTGAACTGAACCGTTCCAGGCCATACGCACCATGCTGGATTCTTTAACCATACGCTCGATTCCACCATCAGAATCAATAACTTTTGGCTTAAAGCCCTCAAGCAACTTCTGTGCAGCGGCGTACTTACTCTTATCAACGGTGCAAAGATCTGCAGCGGCTACACCAGTTGCACGAAGAGCAGCTGAAACAACCTCAGTCTGATCCTTCAATACATCTACAGATGTCGCTGAATCTGCAGCGAAGAAGTCTTTCCACGATGTAATTTTATTGGCAGCTGCATTGGTGGTATTTACAGCAATACCGGTGGTTCCATACATGTATGGGGCAGAATACTGACGACCCTTATCCCAATACACGTCCATGAAATTTGGATCAATATTCTTACCGTTAGGGAAAGATGCAACGCCTACATTCTCAAGCAAACCTAGAGTCACCATCTGGGCGACCATGTAATCACTTGGAACGATGACGTCATAGCCAGTTGCTCCTGCTTGTAACTTGGCAAGGAGGGTTTCATTTGAATCAAAAGTATCAAGGTTTACTTTGATGCCAGTTTCTGCAGTAAATGCCTTCAACTGCTCTGGATCAATGTAGTTCGTCCAGTTATAGAGGTTAACTTCGCCGCCATTTGCAGTAGGGAATTCTGTGCTTGATGCAGCAGTGTCAGTTTTGGCGCTACTGCTGCATGCAGAAAGTCCAAGGCTTACCACTGCTGCAAGTGCGATAGCTGCACCCATCTTTGGAGTGAAGAATTTCATGTACTACGTCCTATCTCTGGTTTTTCTCTCGTGAGAGCGTGTATGACAGGATTAGGGTAAGACCTGAGACCAGTAACAACAAGGTTGAGAGAGCATTAATCGCAGGTGTCACATTCGACCGGATCATCCCGAAAATATAGACCGGAAGTGTGGTCGAGCCTGGACCTGCAATAAAGAAGGAGGTAATGAAGTCATCCAACGAGATTGCAAAGGCTAATAGCGCTCCCGCCATGATTCCAGGAGCCAGCAACGGCAAAGTCACCCATGTGAAGATTTTCCACTCATTCGCACCAAGATCGGCTGCAGCTTCAAATGAACTTCTATCGAGGGAGACTAAACGTGCACGAATTGGCAACATAGCGAAGGGAACGCAGAAAGCAGTATGAGCCACAATCAAACCAACATGGCCCAATGGAATCCCAACGAAGAGAAAGAATCCAAGGGTTCCTACAGCCGAAACAATTTCCGGAATAATCAAAGGAGCGCCCAATAGACCCATGGCGAATGTGCTTCCGCGTCGGCCCATTCTGAGAAGTCCTAAGGCTGCAGCAATTGCAAGGGCCGTGGAGAGAACCGTGGCAGCTGATGCAACTATCAGCGAATTCTTTAGCGCTCTTACAACATTGGTATTTGTAAATACATCGGTGTACCAGCGAGTTGAGAAATGTGTCCAAATTTGAGCGGTGCGATTTTCATTAAAGGAATAGAAGACCACGAGAGCAAGTGGCGCATATAAAACAAACAAGACGAAATACGAAATTGCAGAAAAGAATGGGAAGTTGCGAAGATTCACTAGTCGCGTTGAAGGACCCCGCTTGAGAAGGTTCATACCTTCGCCTCCTTGCGCTTACGCGCTGCAATAGAAATCATCAATGTAGCTACCAAAGTGATGAGGCAGAGCAGGACGGAAAGCGCTGAACCAAATGGCCAGTTACGAGCTTGCCCATAGTTATTAGCAACAACATTCGCAATCATGTTTGTTTTACCGCCACCGAGCATATCTGGCTGCAAGAACGAACCCAGACCAGGAATGAATACCAAAGCAATCCCGGCGATAATTCCTGGAGCAATTTGTGGAAGCACGATGCGAAACAAGACTGTCATCTTTCGTGCGCCAAGGTCGAAACCTGCTTCGGCAAAGCGAAAATCAAATCTCTCTGCTGATGCATATATAGGCAGGATCATGAACGGGAGAAATGTATATACCAAGCCAATGATCGTGGATGTTGGGGTATACAAGATTTGAAAATTATCGGAAAAACCTAATGTCGTGGCAATCTTGCCCAACACGCCTTTCTCATCCAAGAGCTGGCGAATTGCATACGTTCGAATCAAGATACTCGTCCAAAATGGCAAAGTTACGAGAAATACCAACAAGATCCGTTTTCTAGGGTCTCTCGTGGCTATCCATAAGGCAACAGGAATGGCTAGTACCAGTGTGCCTACTGTCGTAAGTCCAGAATAGAAAAACGAGTTCCAAATAACTTTCAAGTACCGTGTATCAAAACTTCGAGTGCCATCCAATTTATCTTGAACAAATATCTTCACGTAGTGGGTGAGATCCAACTTCCAGATAACACCTACACCCATGGATGGTCTGGCAAGGAAGGAGTAAACAAAAATGATGATGAGCGGAATTCCAACAGTGAAAGAAAGAAATGCCATCGGGACCGCGGCCAACCATTTACTGGTCTTTCCTGGCGCCTTGGAATCATCGTGCGCAGTTGGCAACGATAAATCCAAGGTCATCTACGTATCCCCACTCTGTCGTCTCTCACGATTCCTGCGTGAATACTCTCTTACCCAAGCACCAAGTGCCAAGTACACGCGCCGTCGGAATTAAGGCAGGGGCAATGGATCTGATATCAATATCGAGCCAGACCACATCTGCCTCAAAGCCCACCTGCAATGTGCCACGGCGAGTCTCATCTCCGGCTTGGTAGGCGGGTCCCGCGGTATATGCCGTGAGGGCCTCATCAATGGAAATTCGCTCATCAGGAATCCAGGGCGTTGGATTTTCTGAAAGGGCATGCTCTCGCGTTACAGCAATAGTCATACATTCCAAAGGTTTCTGACTTGTGACTGGCCAATCTGAGCCAAAAGAAATCGCCGCACCATCATTGAGTAAAGACTTAATCGGATATTGCCATTGCGCTCTCTCTTGACCCAGCCGCGGTGTCGTGAGTTCGCTCTGCAATGAGTCATTGCATGCCCATAGCGGTTCAAAGTTTGCGATGACTCCTAGTTGAGCAAAACGCGGTAAGTCAATGGGATCTACTAACTGGACGTGTGTAATGACAGGACGCGGATGCGATTTCTCCTTGTTCACTGACTGCGCATATTCAATCGCGTTAAGCGCGGCGTGAATGCCATCATCACCGATTGCATGAATGTGTGGCTGAAAGCCCATTGAATCGATAGTTGCAACAGCTTCTTTGAGCTCTTGCCAGTCCCAGCAGGGCATTCCCACCGAATCGGGTGCATCAACATAGGGAAGCTTCAGCGCTGCCGTACCGCCTTCAATGACGCCATCAGCAAAGAATTTAATGGAGCGACATGTTAAATGACTCTGGGTTCCAACAAGATCACGTGCCGAGGCAAACCAATCTAATTGATTGCGCCAGTTGAAAGGATCTGCCCGAAGTGCCAAGTTATACCGAACACCAAGTAAGCCATTTGCCAAAGCATCCATATAAGACTCTGGCATTCCTGGATCAATCCACGCATCCTGTACCCACGTAGTTCCAGATGCTGCCAGTGTTTGAGTAGATACTTTAAATCCTTCACGAAATTCCGCGCGAGTGTTTTCGGGAAGCTGATTCATGATGAGATCAACAGCTCCCCATTCGCGCATTGTTCCCATGGGAGTTCCATCAGGTCGGCGGACGATCACGCCTAATGGTGGCTCTGGTGAATCTTTCGTTACGCCTGCGATTTCTAAAGCTTTCGTGTTACACCAAATGGTGTGATAGTCATTGGCGCGAAGTACTACCGGGCGATCAGGGACAACTGCATCTAGCCATTTAGCATCAAATTCTCCATTGGCTGCATGCCAAGATTCATACGATGCGCCAACGATCCACTCTTTGTCAGGATTATCTTGCGCGAATTTGCGAACAATCTCCAATAATGCATCAAGTGTCGGTGCGCCCTTAATTTGTGGACCGATTGATTCGAGCCCACCATAGAGCGGGTGCGCATGCCCATCGCCGAATGCAGGAAGCAACATTCCGCCTGCTAGATCAATCTGCGTTACATCCTGCCCCACATGCTTCTTGGCGTCTTCGCCAAGTGCGATGATTTTCCCTCCATCAATAGCTAAGGCATCAACGATGAGGTTACTTGAAACACCAGTCCAGATAGTTCCATTCGTAAAAACCGTAATACTCATTGGCTATCTCCACTTTCATCCATTGTGTCATCGTCTTCACGGGCAAGTGTTGTATACATTTCAGGTCGACGCGTTTTGAAAAACGGGAAGAGTGTGAGCCAATCTCGCCTTTGATCTAATTCACAATCTGCAATCAAAATTGCTTGTTCAGATCTTCCCGCCTCAACAAGAGTACGACCAAATGGATCAGCAATAAAAGAAGACCCATAAAAAGTATTGGGACCTTCAGTGCCAATGCGATTTACGGCGCCCACAAATAACCCATTTGCTATTGCATGGGCGACCATAGTCGCCTTCCACAATGGAGCGGTATCAAAGTTTGGAAAATTTGGCTCCGAACCAATTGCCGTTGGGTAAATTACGATATCGGCGCCATCGAGTGCGTATGCCCGTGCTAGCTCTGGAAACCATTGATCCCAACACGTTGGGATACCAACGTGGGCCTCGCCGATTAAGGCTGTGGGAGTTCCATCATCTCCACATGAAAAGTAAGTGTTTTCGTAGTAGCCGGCAGTTTGTGGCAGGTGGGTCTTGCGTGTTCGCATTACGAGTTCGCCAGCCGCAGAGAGAGTTATCGCTGAGTTATAACCAAGTTCGCTTTCATCATCTGGTTGTTCGTAGAGCGAAATGACTACAGAAGCATGTGTAAGGCGGGCCATTTTTCTTGCGAATGCGTATGACGGCCCATCCATTAACTCCTCTGGTTGGAAGTCAGAACCCTCTGAATTCGGTTCCCAACATGCGTACGGGTACAAAGTTAACTCCGGCAAAATAATGAGATCGGGTTCATACTCCTTGCACAGTTCAAATGCGCTCTCCAGGGAACGCATTTGCTCATCCATCGATCCATGCCAAGAGTCTTGAATAAGAGCAACCCTCAGTGACTCCCTCGATGCATCACCAATTTCTGATGGAGCCAGAGACTCAAGCTGATCTTCGCCAATTGCTGCATAGACTTCAAAGCCAGATGTTAAGGACATGGCCTCAGGCTATTACTTTTCGCCCGTTATATCTATCGGACGAATAACCAGATTGAGGCAATAATTCCTACCGAGAATACAAGTGACTTGTAAAAGATTCGAGGCATCTTATTTGCCCATTTACCGCCAAGGGTTCCTCCGAAACTTGACCCTAAGAAGAGCGCTCCGACAAAGAGCCAATGTACTCGTCCGCTAAAAACATAAATTAGATTGGAGATGATGCTTGTTATGCCAACAATGACATTCTTGACAGCGTTAACAGTTTTCGGATCTCGTGTTCTATCACGAGCCAGCGTCGCAATAATCATTACACCTTGACCTGGTCCGAAATAGCCACAGTAGAAGCCACTGGCTGCAATGGCCATGAACTCCGTGATTTTATGCTTGATGCCTGATCGTGCTTTAGCTGGTAATAGGATTGTTAAAGTCGCACCAAGTAATAAGAAGGGCACAATGTTTTCAAAAATTCTCTCTGGCAGAGCCAGAAGCAAAATTGCACCGACAGATGCACAGAGCGCCGATAAGGCAATGTGAAATCTATATTCATGAATAAGTTTGCGAGCACTGTGATCACTTGCCCGAACTGCAAAAAGATTTGCGCTAGTAACTCCTAAAGCATTTGTCACAGTCGCACTTACCGGATTAAGGCCCAACGCCAGTAGAACAGGAAATGAAATGAGAGAGGCTCCGCCGGCCATTCCGTTAATTGTTCCAACCACAAATCCTGTCGCAACAACCAATATGAACGCCAGCATTCACTACCCCCTACCCAAAAAACGAGAGTACACTTCTTCAATGGTTATTTTGCAACTATTTCGCGATATGACCGCGCCCATGTACGAAGCACTTCCTCATGTGGCGTTCACATCGGAGGGTGCGCTTTAATTTCATGGCATTTAAGCGCGGAATACCTAATGCACAAGGGTGGCGAAACCTAGAAGTCATCTCAAACGAACCTCATACTGGTTGGACCTTCCCCACCACGAGTACGCCGTTGCTTGTAATGCATCACCTGTCAGATTTGCATGTGTGCGATGCTCAATCACCTATTCGCCCTGAATTTCTCGATCGCTGGGCCGACCCGGATAGCCCGATTCGTGAACTCGTCGGCACTATCGGGACCTACCGCGCACATTCGATGTTGTCGTCACAAGTTGTTGAGGCGATGGTGCAATCACTTAACGAAATTTCTCACGGGCCACTTTCAGGTCATGCTGTAAACGCTGCAATAGTCACTGGCGACACAACCGATAACGCGCAGGTTAACGAAGTTAACTGGTACTTGGCGTTACTCGATGGGCAAGAGATTCGACCAGATTCTGGCTCATTTGAAAAATATGAGGGCACGATTGACGATGGTCCCGATCATTACGATGTGAAGTACTGGCATCCTCACGGCACTCCCCTTGGCAAGGAAGATGATCAGGCACGGTCGCTATATGGATACCCAATCGTCCCTGGACTTCTGGATTCTTGCCGCATGCCATTTAAAGCAACGGGCTTAAATGTTCCTTGGTATGCAGTGCACGGAAATCATGACGCTCTCTTACAAGGAACTGTCACTCCAAATCCAGGTACACAAGCTGCGATGGTTGCAGATAAGCGCTACGAAGCCCTGCCCTCCACGATGACCTTGGAAGAAACGCTCGCTGCATTCAATGAAATTGGCCCTGCCGATTATCCAACATCTAGTGACGCTCCATTTGTTACCGTAACGCCGGATGCGCAAAGGCGAGCTGTTAACCGTGGAGAATTCGCTCAACTACATGTGCAATCTCCCGGGTTACCTCCTGGTCATGGATTTACATCAGAAAATGTTCTTGATCAGAAGATGTACTACGCCAGCGATGTTGGGTCCGTGCGCTTACTCGTCATCGATAGCGTAAATCACTTTGGTGGGTGGCAAGGTTCGCTAGGTGAAGATCAATTTATCTGGCTCGAAAACCAAATTGCTAACTCTGAAAAATATGTAGTTTTGGCATCCCACCATCCACTAACGACGATGTTTAATGATTACTCACCTGCGGGCCGCCGCG
>WLMD01000080.1 GCA_009700405.1 Actinomycetota bacterium
AGTTGTACGCGGAGACGAGAGGATTTGAACCTCCGAAGGGTTTAACCCCTTACCTCGTTAGCAGTGAGGCGCACTCGACCGGGCTATGCGACGTCTCCAAGTTACTGGCCGAGTTTACAGGCTCAGAAGTCCATCTGCCTAACAGCAATTTTCTCGAGTTTAAGCGTAAAACAAAATTTAATTAGTGCAAAACATTTACGGCACGGGGAAAGATTACTCCGAGCCCATTTCAGCGAAGAGCGTCATGAAAGAAATACTTGAGACCACAAGTGTCCAGAAAATACCAAAGAGAACAAAGAATGGGGCCATAACCGACCAAAGCCCAAGTGTGGTTACTGTATTAACTATTGCGATTCCCAAGCCAGTAGCAATCATCCCCACCCGTATAGGAGAAACTTTTTGGCTTCGCTGTGTGGCTAAAATGATTCGGATAGTTCCGTTGAAGTGCAATAGCGCCGTAAGTGCCGCAGAAAGACGCCACACTAAAGCGAGGTGTTCGCTAAAACTGCAAAGTAGAACTCCTACAAAGAGCGAGACAAAGAGCGCGGTAAATCCAGCAAAGAGAACGTGAAATTGGGCTTCGGTGTGGCTAAATTTTATCTCTTCTCGACTGCCCTCTAATGGCTGGTGTGTCTTTTGAACATCTGGGATCAATGTGCTCTGCGCTGCCATTACCTTTTTTATACTTCGGAGATCTTTGGCTGAGTCCAAGCCGAAAGTGGCAGTCAAAACGAGAATGATTCCAGCAGAGGAAAAACCAACCAGCAACGCAATTTCACTTCCAAAGAGAATATCGCTTGAAATCATTTGCTTTGATCCTCGCCTCTCAATGAGTCGATTCTCATTGTCTTAAATAATTATAACTAGCACTAGTGGTTTTAATTGGCGCAGACGAGGAGATTTGAAGTACTCAATGGATCAACCCACTTGATTAACGCCGTAGTTATCTACTTTTCCTTCCACTGGTGGCGCATAGAAGGGGTCGGGGCGAATATAGATAAACCCGGGGCGAACACATGGCGTGCCACATGCAACAGGCCCAGTTGAGACATACAACTGATAGCCGCCAGGGCCAACGCATTGATAATTCTTGGCATCTGCTGCTTCTTTTGAAATTACAAAACTGGAAGGTGTGAATCCCAACTTTGCGTATGGTTCAAAAGCTTGAGTTGTCACGTGTTCAAAAATTGATTGATAGACCACTTTTCCACCTGCCAAATTGGCCTCATATGCGATTTGCACTGGGTCCATTGGGCCCACCGTTCCAACCAGTTGTCCAGATTTCACCTGAGAGCCTTCTTTTAACCCTGGAATTACATCTGAGTGATAGAGCCTTACAATCCAATGCGAATTGGATTTGGCTTTAATTATAATTTGAAGACCGATTTCTTTGCTCGAAGGATTATTTGGATTTATTCCTTCTGGTCGTGTCGAATACTCTCCATCAAATGGTGCGTAGAGATTTATGTTGGGATTGTCGGGAGTTGGTTTAGAGCGATATGGCAGCCCGTTGATGAAATGTCCGTAATTTCCATAATGGTTAAGTGTTCTACAAGTTTCGCCATCCCAGGATTTGTAGGTGTAATCGTGGCCGACATTAGATCGGTAGGGAGTTAGCGCATATATTCGATCAACATCCCACGGTAAATGTGTGATCTTGGGAATTTCCGCCATTTCTTTTGGACCAAAACCTTCCAAAGCATTCATTGATTTTTTGGCTAACTGCGAACCAATTATTAAAAAGAGAAGAATGAAAATGATAAAAATCTTGGTTTTTTTGCGGCGGGCGAACCAACTAGCTGGCCTTCTCATAAATTCAGCCTATGGCTTTACGCCCTCGAAGAGGAGAGGGAATGTAGTTTTTCAGAAGTAAAAGTGCTATCCCTTTTTGTTCTCCATTGTGTACGCTTGTTACATGGCCGAACTTCCAGCAACTCATAAGCGCACACATGATGTAGCACCTTCAACTGTCTTCGCAGATTTTATGAAGTCCGGGTGGGCACCATCTCCACTGACCGGGATAACTGCAGCAGAGGTAGCACCGTGGTGTGTTGCTCGGCGCAACGCCCTATCCGCTGCCTTTCCTGGAATTCGCCTTGTCATTCCTGCAGGAACGCTAAAAGCTCGTAACGCTGATTGTGATTATCGCTTTCGCCCGCAAACCGCTTTCGCCTACTACACAGGCGTTCAAGGTGATGAAGCAACACCGGATGCAGTTTTTATTATGGAACCGAACGGCGTCGGTCACCAACCACTTCTTTATATTCATCCTCGTTCATCTCGCGAAACAGATGCTTTCTATCGCGACGCACGCTATGGAGAATTATGGGTTGGACGTCGCTTTACTTTAGATGAAGCCCAGGTTCGTTATGAGATTCAAACTCATACTCTAGATTCGTTAGATGATCTATTAAATGACAAGAAAGAGTCACTTGTACTGCGAACACACGATGCGTCATTGGATCTCAAGATTGATACGCATCAGCGTGAAGAAGAATTTACCGCTTTTGTTTCAGCACAGCGCCTTATTAAAGATGAGTACGAGATTTCTGAGATGCAGGCCGCATGTGATTCCACAGAGCGCGGTTTTGCAGATATTGTGCGAGCACTTCCTGCAGCTGTATCTACACCAAGAGGTGAAAGAGTTGTTGAGGCCGCATTCTTTGGTCGCGCTCGAATTGAAGGCAATGATGTTGGGTATACAACTATCTCTGCAGCAGGCTCTCATGCGTGCGTGCTTCATTGGATCAACAATGATGGTGACGTCCGTCCAGGTGAATTGATTCTTATTGATGCCGGCGTTGAAATGGATTCGTACTACACCGCAGATATCACACGTACCCTGCCTATCAACGGTAAATTCTCTCCAGCACAACGTTCCTTATATATGTTGGTTTATGAAGCACAACTTGCTGGATTTGCCGCAGTGAAGCCGGGCGCGAAATTTTCAGATATTAACCGTGCCTCACAAGAAGTGCTTGCCAGAGGGTTGGCAGACATGGGCGTTTTGACTGTGAGTGCAGAAGAATCCATGCAACCAGAGGTCTCTTTGCATCGTCGCTGGACGCTGCACGGTGTGAGTCACATGCTGGGAATGGATGTTCATGATTGCGCTCAAGCGCGTAAAGACCAATACATCGAAGGCATTATCGAAGTTGGCCAAGTCCTCACTGTTGAGCCTGGTCTATATATTCAAAGCGATGACGAGCTTTTTGCGCCAGAATTTCGCGGTATTGGTATCCGAATCGAAGACGATGTTGTTGTTACCGAAGATGGATGCAGAGTGTTGAGCCAGTCTTTGCCTCGTCATCCTGACGATATTGAAGCGTGGATGGCGCACTTATCTCGCTAAGTGCATTCCTAAAGAAACGGCTATCAAGCCTAGAACAATTGATAGCAATAAGTTTGTGAGTGCTTTCTTGTAGTGCTTGTTTTCAAAAGCGAGATAGAGATCAAGTATAAACGTTGACCATGTTGTAAATGCTCCAGCGAATCCGACGGCCACTAGGGCATGCATGTTATCTAAAGTTCCTGCCTCAACAAAAACTGCCGAGCCTCGAGGTTGGGAAACTGTTAACCCGATAACAAATGATCCAAGGACATTCACTAACAAGATTCCATATGGATAGGCAATGTACTTTCGCAAGTATTGATCTACTAAGAATCTAGATGGCGCACCTACTGAAGCGCCAATAATAATTAATAAAGCCGTCATTTCTTAACCGGTATCACTTTGCGAGCAATTGGAATGCAGATTGCAATTGTGAGCGCGCTCAAAACTACCGTTTCAAAAAGGTATTGCGCTCCGATTCCCATGGGGATTTGAAAACTTGGTGGGTTCATGGATTGCAGCGATAACAACATAACGGTTGAGAAAGTTGTGAGACCTCCACAAAAACCAGGCAATAAGAAATGTCGCACCGCATCATTTCCTCGTCGTTCAGCAAAAACCAAGAAGAAAGCTGCCGCTGCAACCCCAAGTAAGTTAGCTATAAGTGTTCCCGCACGATTTTCATCCAAAGATGTTGCAAGTGACCACCGAAGCAATGAACCAACAATCCCACCGAGTGCAACCCAGCGAGCGGCTTTTAGAATGGCGTAGCCTTTATATAAAAGCCTCGCAAAACACTTGTCACTAAGCTGATAATCAAACTAGCGAATAGTGCCGACCAAAAACCGGTTACATCGAGCGCGCCAGACCATCGTGCGGTCAACATCAACATCGCCGCATTGACAACAAATATAAAGAGCCCGAAAGTGATAATTGTTGCCGGGAAGGTAAGGATCTTTACTAAAGATCCAAAGAAGGCGTTAATAAGTCCAAAGAGGAGTGCAACCCAAAGGTATGTCTTAAATCCGCCGTTGACTGTAATTCCGGGTACTAAAGATGTTGCTGCCCAGAAGGCCAGAGTTAATGCTGCCCATCGAAAGATCAAACGCATGTATTAAAGAATACCCTCGCGCTTTCCGATTTTGGAGCCCAACCACCGAATTGGATCGTATTTTACGTCTACAACGCGCTCTTTGAGGGGGATAATCGCGTTATCGGTAATTCGAATGTGCTCGGGACAGACCTCAGTACAGCATTTGGTGATGTTGCACATTCCAAGGCCGTGTTCTTCTTGCGCTGTGTGCTTACGGTTTCGCAAGGTATCTAGTGGGTGCATATCTAGCTCTGCGATACGAATAAAGAAACGTGGACCTGCGAATGATTTCTTATTCTCTTCGTGATCACGAATAACGTGGCACGTGTCCTGACATAAGAAACATTCAATGCATTTACGGAACTCTTGGCTGCGCTCGACATCCACTTGTTCCATGCGCGCTTCACCTGGTGCAAGATCTGCTGGATGGGCGTATGCAGGAATTTCCATGGCTTTCTTGTAATTGAAAGAGACATCTGTAACTAAGTCTTTAATAACAGGAAAGGCGCGTAAAGGGGTGACTGTGATGGTTTCTTCTTCATCGAAGGAAGAAACTTGAGTCATACAAGCAAGGCGTGGTTTGCCGTTAATCTCCATTGAGCAAGAACCACATTTACCCGCTTTGCAATTCCAACGAACAGCTAGATCTCCCATTTGAGTTGCTTGAACACGGTGAATCACATCAAGGACTACTTCGCCCTCGTTGGCTTCAACTTGAACATCTTTGAGTGATCCATCAGTGCTATTTCCGCGCCAGATACGCATATTGAGTTTGCGTGTCATTAGTTGGATCCGCCTTTCGCTACTTCATCCGCAGTTAAATATTTTTCAAGTTCATGAACATCGAATAAATCGAATAGTTCTTTAGGAATTGCAGGCAAAGCCTGTGCTCGAATATTTACTTTGTCGCCATCGAAACTAGAGATGTGGTTTATTTGGCGCCACTTGTTATTCATGCCAGGGAAATCATCACGTGTGTGACCACCGCGAGATTCTTCTCGCAACACGGCAGACTTAGCGGTGCTCTCGGCAACTAACAACATGTTGTCTAGATCAAAGGCTAAGTGGAAACCAGGGTTGAATTCTCGACCACCACTGACAGAAATGTTTGCGCTGCGTTTGCGGATGTCGGCAATCTTTACAATCGCTTCTTCCAATTCTGCTCCCGTGCGTACGATTCCAACCAAGTTGTGTGTGATTTCTTGTAACTCTGCGTGTAATGAATAAGCGTTTTCGCCACCTGTGCGACTAAATGGGGCTTGAGCTCTTGCTGCCGCTTCAGTAATCGCTTTTTCGCTTACTGGCACTCGTTTTGCGCTCTTTGCGTACTCAGAAGCACCCATTCCTGCGCGGCGACCAAATACCAAGAGATCTGAAAGTGAGTTACCACCAAGACGGTTTGAACCATGCATTCCGCCCGCAACTTCACCAGCTGCGTAAAGTCCAGGGACACCAACTGCTGCAGCCGTATCTGGTTCAACCTCAACGCCGCCCATGACGTAATGACATGTTGGGCCAACTTCCATAGCTTCCTTCGTGATGTCGACCCCAGCTAATTCATAGAACTGGTGCCACATAGAAGGTAGGCGCTTCTTAATTACTTCAGCGCTTAGGCGTTTTGAAACATCAAGGAATACTCCACCGTGTTCTGTTCCGCGCCCTGCTTTAACTTCGGAGTTAATTGCGCGAGCAACTTCGTCACGAGGCAACAACTCTGGAGGGCGACGATTGTTATCTTGATCAAGATACCAACGATCTGCTTCTGCTTCGTTGTCTGCATACTTATCAATAAATACATCAGGGATGTACTTGAACATAAAGCGCTCACCTAATGTATTTGTGAGCACGCCACCTTCTCCGCGTACAGATTCTGTAACAAGAATTCCGCGAACCGATGGAGGCCACACCATTCCAGTTGGATGAAATTGCAAGAACTCCATATCAACTAAATTTGCTCCAGCTTTCAGTGCGAGGGCGTGGCCATCGCCAGTACCTTCCCAAGAGTTGGAAGTAATCTTAAAAGTCTTACCTACTCCGCCTGTTGCAATAATTACCGCAGGTGCTTCGAATAAAACTTCCTCGCCACTTTCGCGCCAATATCCGTAAACGCCCGCAATCTTGCCATCTTCTTTCAAGATTTCAGTAACTGTTAACTCTGCAAATACTTTGATATTTGCTTCCATAGAACCGAATTTCTTTCCATCTTCTTGTTGAAGGGCAACAATCTTTTGTTGCATTGTGCGGATGAGTTCGAGACCTGTGCGGTCTCCAACGTGAGCAAGGCGTGGATATTCATGTCCGCCAAAGTTTCGTTGTGAAATCTTTCCTTCTTTGGTGCGATCAAAGAGAGCGCCCCATGTTTCAAGCTCCCAAATGCGATCTGGGGACTCTTTCGCATGAAGCTCGGCCATGCGGAAATGATTGAGGAATTTGCCTCCACGCATGGTGTCGCGAAAGTGAACCTGCCAATTATCTTTTTCATTGACGTTACCCATTGATGCAGCAGCTCCGCCCTCAGCCATAACGGTGTGAGCTTTGCCGAAGAGTGATTTACAAATAATAGCCACGCGTAGATTTGCTTCGCGAGCTTCTACTGCCGCGCGCAAACCTGCGCCTCCGGCGCCGATAACAATTACATCGTATTGATGGCGTTCGATTGTTGACATAGTCAGCGCCCCTTAGAAGAAGTAGAAATTAGTTATGGAGCCGGATGAAACGGCCCGAACGTATATATCGCTAAGCGCTACGCCAATGAGTGAAATCCAAGCAAATGTTGGGTGCTTATGGTTAAGAACTGAAACCCATGTCCACAACTTGTAACGAAATGGGTGCTTGGAGAAATGTTTCAACCGACCGCCGATTGTGTGCCGACAGGTGTGGCATGAAGCGGAATAGAGCCATAACAAAGTGGCGTTAGTCAACAGAACTAACGAACCAACACTCATGTGGCCCCATTGACCTTCGCTATTTCGGAAAGCTAAAACGGCATCAATAGTAAGGAGAACATTGAAAACAAGACCGGCCAAAAAGAACCAGCGATGACCGTTCTGCAAAATTAGTGGGGCTTTTGTTTCACCTGTATAGGTTTTATGTGGTTCAGCTACTGCGCATGCAGGCGGTGACTGCCAGAAAGATCTGTAGTAAGCCTTGCGGTAGTAGTAACAAGTCATGC
>WLMD01000081.1 GCA_009700405.1 Actinomycetota bacterium
ACCCTGAAATTAAAACTAGGGAAATAACACTGAGCGCGATTAGCTTAAATGAAGATTTTCTTAGCATTTTTACCTTTCCGTCCTGATATCTCGGTGGAAATTACATAGATTGCTCCAAAAAATAGCATGCATGTAAGGTTACCGATAGGGGTTAGAGAACGTTTAGATCTAGTTTTTGCCTTTATTTGCCAACATTTCTTCAGCAATTGCTGTTGCGAAGACTTCAACATCATCTGAAGTCGTATCCCAGGAGCACATCCATCGCACTTCACCTGTTGATTGATCCCAAGTATAGAAACGGAATCGTTGCTGAAGCCGTTCAGTCACATCTTGGGGCAAGATAGCAAAAACTGCATTGGCTTCTACCGGACGGACAATGTGCACACCCGGTATTTCTTTTACAGCCATAAACAATTTGTGTGCCATTTCATTTGAGTGAGATGCATTTCGTAGCCATAAATCATTTGTGAGGAGTGCTTCTAGTTGAGCGCTAATGAAACGCATTTTTGATGCAAGTTGCATAGATGTTTTCCTAATAAAAGGAATTGCAGTATTTAGTGCGGGGTTTAGAACAACAATTGCTTCACTTGCCATTGCACCATTTTTGGTTCCACCAAAAGAGAGAATGTCTATGCCAGCATCGGTTGTAAACTCTCTAAAGCCAGTGCCCAGCGCTGCTGCGGCGTTAGAAATCCGTGCTCCATCTAAATGGACCATCATTCCCAGTGAGTGCGCGTATTTGGTAATCGCTTTAATTTCCTCAATTGTGTACAAGGTCCCGAGTTCTGTTGATTGAGTGATGGTAACGACGGCTGGTTGCGCACGATGTACATCACCGAATCCCCATGCCTGTTTTGCGATGAGATCTGGAGTTAATTTCCCATCAGGTGTTGGAATTGTCCATAATTTAAGTTGGCCAACCTTCTCAGGTGCTCCACCTTCATCAACATTTACATGCGCTGTTGCTGCACAAATAACTGCTTCCCAGGATTTCACTGTTGCTTGTAGGGCAATAACATTCGCGCCGGTGCCGTTAAAGACTGGAAACACTCGTGCTTCCTTGCCGAAGTGCTGAGTCATGAGTTTTTGGAGTGAAGCAGTGACCTCATCGTCGCCATAGGCGATCTGATGACCGGAGTTAACGCTTGCAATCGCATCCAATATTTCCGGGTGAATACCTGAGTAATTATCGCTAGCGAATCCACGCCATTCAGATGAGGTCTTTGACATGCCCCCACCCTACTTGGAGGGGGCGCACGCTCAATTTCCTCTATTTTTGAAGAATTTCTGAGCGTTAGGCTTGCATAAGTTACTGGTGAGTAGCATCCTACGTGCATGAGCCACTACACAGCCAACCTGCGCGATATCGAATTTTGCCTCTTTGACCTACTCAAACGTGAGGATGTACTGGGTAAATCTATCTACAGTGAACTAGATCGTGACACTGTCATGGGAATGCTTGAAGAGATGAAACGTCTCTCTGAAAATGATCTTGCTGCCTCCTTTGTTGAAGGCGATCGCTTGGGAGTGGAATTTAATCCAGCTACAGGCGATGCCAAAGTTCCTGCCTCTTTTAAGAAGTCATATCGCGCTTATATGGATGGTGAATGGTGGCGTATTGATGCACCTGTAGAAATTGGCGGAACAATTATCCCCGCTTCATTGCGTTGGGCAATTGCAGAAATGGTCCTAGGTTCTAATCCATCAGTTCATATTTACGCATCCGGAACTTCTTTTGCTCATGTTGCTTACGCACTTGGTAATGAGAAGCAAAAAAAGATGGCCAAACTAATGGTTGATAACGACTGGGGCGCAACAATGATGTTGACCGAACCAGAAGCTGGAAGTGATGTTGGTGCAGGCCGAAGCAAAGCTGTGGAACAAGCAGATGGAACATGGCACATAACTGGAACAAAACGATTTATTACTTCCGGTGATAGCGACCTCAATGAAAACATTATTCATTACGTGCTTGCACGTCGCGAAGGCGGCGGTCCTGGTACAAAAGGTTTGAGTTTATTTGTTATTCCTAAATTTATGTTTGATTTTGAAACAGGCGCACTCGGAAAACGAAATGGTGTGTACGTTACTAAGGTCGAGCACAAAATGGGGCTGAATGTTTCATCTACCTGTGAAATGAATCTTGGTGAAAAAGAACCTGCTGTGGGCTACTTATTAGGCGATGTGCATGAAGGTATCGCTCAAATGTTCAAGGTTATTGAGTTTGCTCGAATGATGGTTGGTACTAAAGCTATTGCAACACTTTCGGCTGGATACCAACAAGCACTTGCCTACGCAAAGACTCGCGTGCAAGGTGGAGATATGAAGATCATGAACGACAAGGCAAGCCCTCGTGTCACCATCATTCATCATCCTGATGTGCGTCGTTCCTTGATGGTGCAAAAATCGTATTCAGAAGGAATGCGTGCCTTGGTTTTATACACCGCATCCATTCAGGATGATCTAGCAATAGCGCGCGCATCCGGTGCTGATAAATCCACCATCGATGACCTAGATGCACTGAATGACTTGATGTTGCCAGTTGTTAAGGGTTTTGGAAGTGAGAAATCATGGACTTTACTTGGCACTGAATCACTCCAAACTTTTGGTGGTTCTGGGTTCACGCAAGATTGGCCGCTAGAGCAATATGTGCGAGATGCAAAAATAGATACCTTGTACGAAGGAACCACCGCTATTCAGGGTCTTGATTTCTTCTTCCGCAAAATCGTTAAAGATGGTGGTCGGGCTATTGGCCTACTTGGCAAAGAAATTGCTGGATTCGCGAAATCAGGTGGAGTTCATTCCCACGAAAAGGCAGCTCTGTTAAAAGCTCTTGATGATCTCAATGCAATCATTGCCGTACTTGTTGGCCACGCGATGGAGTCCCAGGAGAAGCCAGAGGAGATTTACAAGGTTGGGCTCAATACTTCTCGTTGCTTGATGGCTGTTGGAGAAATTATCACCGCATGGCTCTTGATTCGCCAAGCGGATATCGCTGTAGAGAAATTGTCTATCTCGAGCAAAGATGCTGATTTCTACAATGGAAAGATTGCATCGGCCAAATTCTTTGTGGCAAACATGCTGCCCCATATCAGCAGTGATCGTGCCATCGTTGAAGCGACAGATAACTCGATTATGGAGATTTCGGAGAGCGCTTTTTAAAGTACTCTTCCAGGATGCTCAAGAACGTACGTGCTGAAGCCTTTGTGGTCTTTGGCTCTCTCGCTTTTGCCTTCAATGGGATTATTGCGAAACTCGTTCTAACTAGCGGGCTCTCTGCCTGGAGACTCACTCAGTTGCGGTGCACTGGTGCCTTTATATTCCTCCTTCTATTTGTACTTGCCCGTAAGGGCTCTTCGTTGCGCACCACCAAAAAAGAACTTCCTTGGCTTGTCGCCTACGGAATCATTGGTTTTGCATTGGTGCAATTTGGTTACTTCGTTGCAATTAGTCGACTCCATGTAAGCGTCGCTCTCATCATTGAATTTACTGCGCCAATTTGGATTCTCTTTTATATTCGCTTCGTAAAGAAAAAGCACGTTCCTAAACTTATGTGGATTTCGGTTGCTATGGGATTTTCTGGGTTGCTTTTAGTTGCCCAGGCCTGGCAAGGAATGACACTTGATGGATTAGGAGTTGTCGCGGCGCTCTTGGACGCATTTGCGCTTGCTGCATATTTCTTACTCGGTGAAAAACTCGTGGCTAACCGATCAACAGATACGCTCACTGTTTACGGCTTTGCTTTTGCATCCTTAGGTTGGGCAATTGTTTGCCCTCTATGGAGCTTTCCGTTTTCTATCTTTACCCAAAAGATTAATTTACTCGGAACTTTTAAAGCCTACGATCTTCCAGGTTGGGTATTGATTACATGGATTATTTTTGCGGGCACAATTATCCCTTATATGGCGGTTTTGCACGGGTTGCGATCGCTTTCAGCATCAACAAGCAGTGTCATTGGAATGCTCGAACCCATTCTTGCTGGAGTATTTGCATGGTTCTGGTTGGGTGAAACATTTAGAATTATTCAATTAATTGGTGGAGTTGTAGTTATTGCCGGAATTATTACTGCAGATCGCGCGAGATCAACAGTCCATTAATTATCATCGCGCTGCTGGGTGTAATCCTTAGGCGCTGAGCTTTGAGGCATGTCTACGAAACGAGCAAAGTGGAGCTGAGCTGAGACGGTGATGGTCCGGGTAGGCCCATTACGGTGCTTAGCAATAATCAAATCAGCCTCACCTGAACGATTCTGCTGGTCATACATATCATCGCGGTGGAGCAAGATAACAAGGTCAGCATCCTGCTCAATTGAGCCCGATTCACGTAGATCCGAAAGCATCGGCTTCTTATCTGAGCGTTGTTCTGGCGAACGGTTGAGCTGTGAAATAGCGATAACGGGAACATCGAGTTCTTTTGCGAGAAGTTTGAGTTGGCGCGAGAATTCAGATACTTCCTGTTGGCGACTCTCTACTTTCTTACCGCTGGACATCAACTGCAAATAGTCAATAACAATGAGTTTAAGATCATGGCGCTGCTTAAGACGACGTGCCTTTGCTCGAATTTCCATGAGCGACAAGTTGGGCGAGTCATCGATAAAAAGTGGCGCTGCTGAAATTTCGCCCATGCGACGTGCAAGGCGTGACCATTCTTCGTCATTGAGATTTCCAGCGCGGATATTATTTAATCCAACTCGAGCTTCCGCCGACAACATACGCATAGTGATTTCAGATCGGCTCATTTCCAGTGAGAAAATAACCGATGTGTTTCCACCATGGATAGATGCATAGCGAGCAATATCTAAGCCGAGCGTGGACTTACCAACAGCAGGGCGCGCAGCAAGAACAATCATGTTGCCGGGATGCAAACCGTTAGTGAGTGTGTCTAAATCTTTAAAGCCAGTCTTTACTCCCTCTGCACCAACACCTTTGGAGATTGCTTCGATCTCATCGAGTGCTTGCGGAAGTAAGGTGCTGAGTTGAACATAATCCTCATTTGCGCGGCGTTCGGTAACTGCATAAACCTCGGCTTGTGCTTGGTCAACAGAATCATCCACATCACCTTCAGCGGTGTATCCCAATTGGACAATCTTTGTACCGGCTTCGACAAGCCGGCGCATAATTGCGCGTTCACGAACAATCTTGGCGTAGTAACCAGCATTAGCTGCAGTTGGTACAGAAGAAATTAATGTGTGTAAATACGGTGCACCGCCTGCGCGTGCAATGTTTCCGCTCTTGGTGAGTTCAGCAGAAACAGTAACTGCATCTACTGGTTCGCCGCGTCCGTATAAATCAAGAATTGTGTCGTAAATAATTTCATGTGCGGGGCGATAGAAATCGCGCTCACGCAATACCTCAACAACATCAGCGATTGCATCCTTACTCAACAACATTCCACCGAGAACACTTTGCTCAGCGATGAGATCTTGCGGTGGGGTGCGTTCGAATTCCGATTCTGAACGGTTCGTGCGATTGGGGAGTTCTGCGATGCTCACGCTTACCACTCTCTCAAAAGACACTGACATTTCAAGGCAAACGCCTGTGGGTGAAACCTACGTAGGCGTGGGCAAAGAAGCGAGAAGCGTGGCCATGCCTGTGGGTAAAGGTGTGGAGAAGTATGTGGATAAGCCCCTTTTCCTGTGTAAAGAACTGTTAATCAGGTGTGGGTAACTTTCCGCGCCGAGCACATCCTCAACAAAATCGCAGGTCAAAAGGGGGTCGGGCTCAGAAACCATTGTGGAGAAAGGTTTTTTCTCTCATCTCAACTATTGATATTGCTCTCTTTTACGCCCGAATTTTCGCATTGGTTGGGTCAAAGAGTGGTTCCATTGCGATGACGCCTTGCCTCCATTGACCAAAAAACTCAACATCGAGAATCGTGCCCGCTTCTGAGTGCGCAATAGGAAGGTAGGCATAACCAATAGCTTTACCCAATGTATATCCCTGGCCTCCGCTTTTAATTCTTCCAACAATCTGCCCACCAACTCGCACTGGTTCGTTTCCAAGTGGAACTTGACGAATATCGTCAAAAAGGATTGCAACTAACTTTCTAGTTACATCCTCCTTGGATTTCATAAGCGCGACTTTTCCGATAAATGAATCCTTTTTCATTGCTACCGCGAAACCTAAACCTGCATCCCATGGATTTGTTTCTGTAGAAATCTCTACCCCCCACGCCCTATAGCCTTTTTCTAGTCGCAAAGATTCTATGGCGCGATATCCGCAAGTTTTCATTCCATGATTTTTACCAGCATTAATCAGCGTTGTCCAAACTTTCGACGCTTGATCAGATTCGATGTATAGCTCCCAACCCAATTCTCCGACGTAAGTGATTCTCGTGGCTCGCAAAATCACTCCAGCAATTTCAATCTCGCGCGAATGCATAAATGGGAAGTTCTTATGACTCATGTCATAGGTGGTAACGCTCTGGATTATTTGGCGCGCATTAGGGCCCCAAAGTCCAAAGCAGGCAAAGTCGCTCGTAATATCTTTAATGAGAATCTCATTAAATGCATTCTCTCGAGCAAGTTTTTCTAGCCATTGACGATCATGTGTGCCAAATGCAGTTCCGGTAACAACCATGAATTCATCATCATTTATTTGAGTCACTGTGTAATCTGATTCGATACCGCCTCGAGTATTAAGGGCTTGTGTGTAAACGGTACGACCAATTCCTTTTACAACATCATTTGCGCAAGTAAAGTTTAAAAACTCGGCTGCTCGTAAACCTGAAACAGTGAACTTTGAAAAACTGGATTCATCAAATAAACCAGCAGATTCACGAGTGGCTAAATGCTCAGCACGCACAGCTGATGACCAATGTTTTCCAGCCCATCCATATGGCCTGAACTCATCGTCAGTGATATTTGATGCGTAATAATTCACACGCTCCCACCCTGATTTCTCGCCAAAAACAGCGCCAGCATCTTTGTGCCATTCATAAACCGGCGATTTCCTTAGCGGGCGTGCACTTTGACGCTCTTCACCCGGGTAATGAATATCGTAATAAGCCTCATAGTTTTCAGTGATTCTCTTGAGTGTGTACTCCGGTGATTTATATGAAGCTCCAAATCGGCGAATATCCATATGCCATAGATCCATTGTTGGTTCACCTGCTGCTACCCATTCGGCAACAACTTTGCCAATTCCACCTGCTCCCGCGATTCCATGTGCACAGAATCCTGCTGCTACATAGAAACCACCAACTGCGGTCTCGCCCAAACAGAACTCATTATCGGGCGTGAAGCCCTCTGGGCCATTGATGAAATTCTTGATTCCGACTTCAGCCATTTTGGGAACGCGTTTTTGTGAATTTTCAGCAATCTCTTCGAAGCGGTCCCACTCTTCAGGTAAGAGTTTTCCATTGAAATCTTGCGGGATATTATCTACATGTTCGTAGTCGGTGACCCATGCGCGTGAATTGCGTTCATATCCGCCCATAAGCAATCCACCTACTTCTTGACGGAAGTAGATTAAATTGTCTGGATCGCGAAGTGATGGAAGATATTTTTCTCCGACCGGCATAAAGTTTTCAGTAATTAGGTACTGGTGGCTCATTGGCACAA
>WLMD01000082.1 GCA_009700405.1 Actinomycetota bacterium
AGTGTTGTACAAGGCGCTTCCACCGACAACGATTTGATCGGATTGGGTTCCGATACTAAAAGTTAGTGCGGCGATGCGAATTTCCATTCCTTCTGAAGGCTGATTGCTTCCAGTAACGGTCAGTGTTCCTGTGAGGTAGCCAGCTTTAGATGAAGTGAGTGGCAAGTAAAAAGAAAGAACATCCCCCACGCTTGCACCTGGATTACCTAAATCAATTCGCTGGCTATTGGTTGCGTCAACTTTTCCGTGAGTAACTTTGATTACTTGGCTGAATTCACTCTTACTTGTAGTGGATGCATAACTGGTAACCGCGAGGCCGGCTAAAAAGCAGGTAACCACAGCGATTATTGATACTCGTTTTTTTGATTTGATTATGTTCATAGCTTTTCTCTCCGTTTTTTCTTCTCTGATTGCGCCCTGTTATACGTTAAACCTAAATTCAACAACGTCGCCATCATGCATGACGTACTCCTTGCCTTCCATGCGCACTTTGCCATGGGCCTTTGCCTCAGCCATTGAGCCCGCAGCAACAAGGTCATCAAAAGAGACAATTTCCGCTTTAATGAAACCTTTTTGGAAATCAGTGTGGATGACGCCCGCTGCCATTGGCGCGGTATCTCCTACGTGAATTGTCCAGGCACGTGCTTCTTTAGGGCCGGCAGTTAAATATGTCTGAAGTCCAAGAGTTCTAAATCCCACATGTGCCAAGGTAGCAAGACCTGGTTCGGTCAGGCCGATTGATTCTAAGAGTTCGAGAGCGTCCTCGTCGCTAAGTTCGGCGAGCTCGGCTTCAGTCTTTGCATCTAAGAAAATTGCTTCAGCGGGTGCAACGAGAGCTGCCAATTTAGCGCGCAGTTCTTGATCATTTAATTCAGCAGCATCAACATTGAATACATAGAGAAAAGGCTTAGCAGTCATCAGGTGTAACTCGGCAATGAGGGAAAGATCTACCTTGCTACTGGAAAGTGGTTTACCTTCATTAAGGATACGTTCGGCTTCCTTGACTTCATCCACCATATGTTGACGCTCTTTGTTAACGCGCGCTTCTTTTTCAAGTCGAGGCAAAGCTTTCTCAATTGTTTGTAAATCTGCGAGCGCCAATTCTGTGTTGATGATTTCCATATCGCTTGCTGGATCTACACGACCTTCAACGTGGATGACATCGCCGTCGCTAAATACGCGGATCACCTGGCAGATTGCATCAGTTTCGCGAATATTTGCAAGAAATTTATTTCCAAGTCCCGCGCCTTCAGAGGCGCCCTTCACGATTCCTGCGATATCCACGAAAGAGACAACTGCGGGCAGAAGCGTTTGTGATCCGAAGATTCCTGCAAGCACGGCTAAACGTGGGTCCGGCACGCCTACAACCCCAACATTGGGTTCAATCGTGGCGAAGGGATAGTTGGCAGCCAGGACGTTGTTCTTGGTCAAGGCGTTAAAAAGGGTGGACTTACCCACGTTGGGCATTCCGACGATTCCAATTGAGAGGCTCACAAGGAGTAGAGCCTACGGGTCTTCGTCAGTGGTTCCTGCCACGATAGGCCCATGACCATTCTTATAGGCGCAATCGCCCTGGCTTTGGGCGCAATTATTGGGTACTTGTTGGCGAAATCACGCACGGCAGGAGTCGCTGCCGAGTTGGCGCTGGCAAAAGGCTCGGTCGCATTGCTAGAAAAACAGATCACCACGATGCAAAGTGCGCAGACGGAGACAACGCGTTTGGCAACCGAACTTGAGGCGATGAAGAAATCTGTCGAAGTTTTATCATCTCAAGCTCGCGATGCCGCAATTAGTCGAAGTACGGCAGAAGAAGGCCTTCGTAAAGATCTCACCAATATGGCACAAGCAAATAAAGCTTTGCTCGATGAGACAACAAAAATCGCAGGTGCACTGACGAGTTCGCAAAAGCGTGGCAAATTTGGAGAAGCTCAATTAGAGCTATTGCTAGAAACTTCTGGACTCATCGAAGGTGAACATTTCACTAGACAGAAATCATTTAAAGATGATGACGCGAAAACAGGAATTCCAGATATAACAATTTCAATGCCTGGCTCAAGCATGCTCTTCATTGACTCAAAGTTTCCTTTTGAGCGAATTCTTGAAGCGTATGAAACATCCGATCCTGATAAACGCGAAGAGCTCATTACTCAGCATGCTGAAGATTTACGCAAACATGTTGATGCGCTCGCTAAACGCGGATATGCCGATAAGGATTCCTCGCCAAACTTTGTAGTTCTTTTTGCTCCCTTTGAATCAATTTTGACGGAAGCCTTGCGGGTTAATAGCAACTTACTTAACTATGCATTTGCAAAAGGCGTCACCATTGCTACTCCGACAACGATGATGGCGCTGCTTCATACAGTTGGTTACATCTTCAGCCGTAATCGCTTGGCTGAGAGCGCCACCGAGATCCAGGAATTGGCGGGGGCATTCCTCAAGAATGTTGGTGCGCTTCACGCAAAGATTCTGACTGTTGGCGAGCGTCTCAAAAGCACGCTTAAGGCCTATAACGAGATGATTCCCACCGCAGAGAGCACGGTGCTCAGCCCCGCAAAGAAGATCATGAATCTTGGAGTGTCAGGCGATGACAGTAAACTTAAGTCACTGCCTGAGGTTTCAGAGAATGTGCGCCTGCTCAAGAGCAATCTTGCACTAGATGCACCTGATGACTTTATTGATGCAGAAGAGATCGAAGAGGAGAACGAATGACTTCCCGAACAGCGCAAAGACCAGCAATTTCGCTATCTAAAAAAGGTCTTACAAAACAAGGTGTTGGCGTATTGCAGACACTTCTCATAGGGCTAATTACCTTCGCTGAATTGGAGTTTCGCCACGGTGTCGGAATCGTCACCGCCTTGGCACTCTGCGTTTGCGCAATCGCTGGCGTCCGCTTTGGACGAAAAGGAAGCGAGTACGTCTGCGCCGCAACTCCCCCGCTTGCTTTTGCCGGCGTACTTTTTGGTTCACTCATCCTCATCGACGGACTACATCCCTCGAGAATTGGCGTTGATTTTGTAGCTTCACTTGCAAGCGTTGCACCATATTTAATAGCAAGTGCTGCTTACAGTTGGTTTAACTACTTTAGATCACGCAAAGGCTAAATCCTTAGGAGTCTATTTCCCGAGTAAGCGAGAAAAGAAGCCTCCACCAGAATTTGCAGGCTTTGCATTCTTATCGCATGAACAACGTTGTCCCTTAGGTACACCCTGAAGCGCCTGTTCAATGTGATTGCCACAGCCAGACCATGTTGGCTTACCGCACGTTCTGCATGTAGTTCTGCTGCACATATTTATCCCTTTTCTCTAGTTTCTTTAGTTTCGCTAGTTAGCTGTAAATGAGCTGGTGAATTACTCCATGTGAAGTAACCGCCATCGAGATTTAATGCATTAAAGCCATGTTCTTTTAAGAGTAGAGCCGCAGTATGACCACGTTGGCCAACCTGACAGTTAACTACAACATTCTTATTTGTGAACTCTGAAATACGTTCGCGAATTTCATCGACAGGGATGTTGATTGAACCAGGGATAGTCCCGCGCGCATACTCGCCAGCGCCACGGACATCCACCAATGCGTAACCTTTTTCACGATAAGCCTCAACTTCGTGCCACTGAACGTTGCCAGTTAATTTTGAGACTAGATTCTCCGCAATATAACCAAGCATGTTCACTGGATCTTTTGCCGAACCAAATGGTGGCGCATAGGCCAATTCAAGATCCGCTAATTCCGGCGCCGTAATTTTGCCGCGTATTGCAGTGGCAATTACATCAATACGTTTATCAACTCCATCTTTACCAATGCCTTGTGCACCGAGAATTTCACCGCTCGTTGGATCAAGCAGGAGCTTAAGAGACATAGTCTGCGCACCTGGGTAGTAACCTGCATGAGAGCCAGGATGTGTATGAATTGCTTGATAAGGTCGCTTTGCAGCAATGAGTCGCTTCTCATTCCAACCAGTTGTCGCAATGATGAGGTCAAATACTTTAACGATTGCGGTACCGATTGTGAGTACCGGGCGGACCGTAAGGCCGTTGATGTGATCAGCTACAACTCGTCCATGACGATTCGCGAGGTTTGCAAGAGGAACGAGTGTTGAAGTGCCATCGAGTGCATCACGTTTTTGAGCGGCATCTCCTACAGCGTAAATATCAGGATTGCTTGTTTGATTGAAATCGTTCACTTCAATTCCGCCGCGATCTCCAATTGTTAAACCAGCGCTCTTGGCCAAAGCAGTGTCTGGGCGAACCCCGATAGCCATGATTACAAGATCACTTGAGAGAACGCTTCCACTTGCTAAAGAGACAGATTGCGCCGTGATTGCTGTGACGCTATCGCCTAGATAGACATGCACGCCGTTTCGCACCATTTCCGCGCTCACAAAAGATGCCATTTCAGGGTCAAGTGGGGCAAGAAGTTGAGGAGTAGCCTCAACAATCGATGTCGTAATCCCTTTATGTACGAGGTTTTCAGCGATTTCCACGCCTATGAAACCGCCGCCAATGACTACCGCTGTACGCGGGGCAAGTTTCACTTGCTCAACAATAAGCTCAACATCTTCGACTGTTCGAAGTGTCATCGCGAGTTCTGCTCCTGGCAGATTTGGGACTATCGGTGATGCACCTGGGCTCAAAATCAATTTGTCGTATGAGAGCGATGAAATATCACCTGACACTAAATTTCGGATACTTACTGTTTTAGATTGCGCATCTACTTCCAGCGCCTCGGTCAAAACACGCACATCTAGCCTGAATCGAGCATGCAAAGATGCAGGAGTTTGAAGAAAGAGCGCTGCCTCATCCTCAATGACGCCACCGACGTAATAAGGCAATCCGCAGTTGGCGTATGAAACATGACCACTCTTTTCAAGCACGATGATTTCTGCATCAGCATCTAGCCTGCGCAGACGAGTTGCTGCCGACATTCCGCCAGCTACTCCTCCGACAATAATTATTTTCATTATGTTGTTACCAATGGCAAGCCTGTTGCGATCCAGTCTGCGACGCCGTTAGTTAAATTAAACATAGATGTGAATCCCGCTTTTTCCATTGCTGCAGTAGCAATTCCAGATCGACGTCCACTATGGCAATAGACCGCATATGTCTTCGTCTTATCAAGCTGCGCAATTTGATTATCGAATGTTGTTGCTTCTACATCAATATTGATCGCTGCGGCAATATGTCCTGTCATAAATTCACCAGCAGTTCGAACATCAAGAATGACAACTCCGGCTTCTTGAGTTTTTGCAGAAAATTTAGTTGAGTTCAGATTTGTTATGGCGCTACCTGTCGAAGAACAGGCGGTCAAGGTAACTGCGGCTATAAGTGCTAGTGCGATTCTTTTCATCATTACGCCAAACTTAGAAATAGTTTTTGGAGTTTTTCTGTAACCGCTGGCGCATTGCTCTTGTCATCCTCAATGCATTCTTTGAGATTGGCCGCGATTAAAGTAAATGCCGCAGTATTTACAGCCTTTCCTACAGCTGCCATTTGATTAACGATCTCTTCACAAGTGCGACCTTCTTCAAGCATGCGCACCACGGCACCTAATTGCCCATGCGCCCGTTTGAGTCTCTTAGTAAGAGCATCAAGCTGGGCTGGGTCTGAGAGCACGTGCGCTGGAGCTTTACTGGCCATCTTTTCCCCCTGTTTTACGAGTAGAAGGGAACTCTAGCATACCCCTGGGGGTATAGGTCAAATCTACCTAGGGGTATGAACTTTCAGTGACCACACTCCTAATGACGCCACAGGGATTGCGGCGAAGAGACATAACCAGCCGTACCCCAAGGTTCCAATAATTACACCGGCAAGCGCTCCTCCTCCGGCGCCCATCAGATTCATTACCAAATCACTAGCTCCTTGCGATGAGGGACGCAGATGACTCTCGACCGATTCTGAAAGTAGCGCAGATCCGGCAATGAGGGTGCATGACCATCCAAGCCCTAATAAGAAAAGTCCAAGCCCCAAGCGCGCCGAATCATGAGGCGATGCTGTTCCCGATACCAAACTTGATAAAAGCAAAATGATTATTCCACCTTGAATTACACGCACTCTGCCAATTTTGTCACTCAAGAAGCCGACAATAGGAGAGAAGGCGTACATACCTGCAACGTGAACACTGATTACTAATCCAATGATTGTTAGTGTTGCGTCAAAGTGCGACATGTGAATTGGAGTCATCGACATAACCGAAACCATCGCAACATGTCCGATTGCAATTGAAGCAATCGCAAAGAGCGCGGCAGGATTCTTGCGGATTAATGCCAAGGCCTCTTTAACTGGAAGCACAGGGTGATGGACTTTTGTAGTATCGCGAAGTTCAATTGCCGTGAGATACGGATCTGGTCGCAAGAATAACTGGATCACTATTACTACAAGCATTAACGATATTGCTGCTACTGCATATGGGCCTACAAGGCGAGGTATGCCAATATATTCTGCAAAATTTCCTGAAGGTTCCATCAAATTAGGACCTGCTACAGCTCCAATTGTTGAACCCCATACGACAAAAGAAAGTTGGCGAGATCGAGATTCACTTGTGGCAAGATCTACCGCCGCAAAACGTGCTTGATATCCTGCTGCAGATGCGGCGCCTAACATGAATGTTCCACATAGCATCATGAAAAGAATTCGCTGAGCACCGCCAACAACTGCGAATATCGCACCAAGGAGTCCAATTGAATAACCCAGCGAGAGTCCCAGTCGGCGACCACCTCTTTGAGTTAAACGCGAAAGAGGTAGCGCCATTGCCGCAGCTCCGAGTACCGAAGTGGTTTGGGCAAGCCCTGCCAGCGTTTCAGAGTTGGAAATTGAGGAAACCAACAAGGATCCGGCAGCCACTGTGCCCGCTACGCCTACTCCGCTGAGTACCTGGGAGAGCGCCAATACTTTGACTACTTTGCCTTGGATTCTTGAAGTCTCTTCGCTTCGCATTTAGCGATAGTAACCAAAGAAAGCGCATAAACCCTTTAAGGGTTGACACTCGGAAAAGCCCTAGGAACGCGCGGATAGCCAGGTTTAGCGTACCCATCACGAGGAAAGGCACCTTTGCCATCCCCTCGCCAAGGAGAAAACATGGGAAAGATATTTGTTGCGCCAGGACAACCTGGAGCGATCGCGGTTTATAAGAATCGATACGACCACTGGATCAATGGAGAGTTTGTTGCTCCATCATCTGGACAATATTTTGAGAATGTAAGTCCGGTCAACGGAAAAGTATTTTGCGAGGTTGCTCGTGGAAATGCTGCAGATGTTGAACTCGCACTCGATGCAGCTCATGCAGCTGCGCGCGCATGGGGTAAAACCTCTGTTACTGACCGTTCAAATATCCTGCTCAAAATCGCAGATCGTATGGAAGCGAATCTTGAATCACTTGCACTCGCGGAAACGTGGGAAAACGGCAAGCCAATTCGCGAAACTATGGCCGCTGATTTACCACTTGCTATCGATCACTTCAGATATTTCGCTGGAGCTCTTCGCGCACAAGAAGGTACTCTCGGAGAAATCAATGATGACACCGTTGCTTATCACTATCACGAGCCACTTGGTGTAGTCGCGC
>WLMD01000083.1 GCA_009700405.1 Actinomycetota bacterium
ATCCTTCACCTAGTTACGGTCCCCACACGGGGGCCCGAAACTGCCCTCGCGGGTGTAGCTCAATGGTAGAGCCCCAGCCTTCCAAGCTGGCCATGCCGGTTCGATCCCGGTCACCCGCTCCAGTCTCTTTAACCGACCTGCCCGATTAATTGAACCATTGCCATACCTGAGAAGGCCACCAGATTATCCGCGCCTGACGTCACTCCAGAACCATCTATCGCACGAACGGATAGCGAGCAATTTGCACTAGCTACAACTGTTCCCTCAATTCGAAATGTGTAAATATTTCCAATTGCTCCGTCGACATAACCCTGTCCATAATTAATCGAGCTTCCATAAAACTTCGCGCAACTCAAGCTACTAGAAAGCAGTTCGATACCAAAGAAGCCAGTAGTTGCTGTGTTAGCGGAATGACCTTGGACAGTGACACGATAAGACTGTCCGGAAATAAGATTTCCAAAACCCATAGAGTCTGATCCGGTTCCAGCAGATGCTGTCGACAAAGTCCAAGTCGAAATCGTGTAATTAGAGATACTAGAAGGTCCTGTTGCTCCGGCATTTCCAGTGTCACCTTTAGAACCTGCATTTCCAGTGTCACCTTTAGAACCTGCATTTCCGGTGTCACCAGTATTTCCCTTGTCACCTTTCGCACCGGCGTCACCGACATTTCCAGTGTCACCTTTAGAACCAGGTGCACCTTGCACTCCTTGACTTCCTTGTGCGCCCTGACCTCCAGATGTTCCCGCGGCACCTGCAGCACCTTGTGATCCTGCAACACCTGCTGCGCCCATCATTCCCGGTGCACCAGATCCGCCCGCTGCACCAGTTTCACCCTTTGGACCAGCCGGACCAACCGAACCAATTGCACCTGTCGCACCTGTCGCACCTGCAACGACTGATGATGATCCGGCTTTGCCGGTTGCTCCATCATCACCATCTAGACCCATTACTCCTGGTGCACCTGTCGCGCCTTGAGGGCCACGTAAACCAATGGGAAGTGGCCACTTACCCGATACTTTTGGACCGTAAAAATTCATTGACTTAAAATCCAAATAGAAATCTCCATCAATACCTAGAGATGCCTTTGGGGCAACAGTGCCACTGAGAATTGTGTTGGGAATTGACGTAGATGTGCGCCCTGCTGCGGCCGGCTTGACCGCCTTCGCTTTTCCTTCTGCCATAGATGGAATTGTCGACAGAATCGTGGAAGCAAGAGATGTGATCGCAATAATTAATACAAACCTTGGGTTTCTTTTCATCATCAACTCCATAGTTGTCTGTAGGGGAAATACCTCAATATTCAAATCATTGTGCAGGCGCTTCAATGGGGTCAGCCCCTAGCGCACGTGTAAAGCGACTCACCGCATACCTAGCCTGCGCTCTCTAAATGTGACCCACCTCTAATTACAAGAATCCAAAACTCACACCCCTTTCTAAGGAAAAAATGGCTAGCCACTAAGCATTAGGGAGTTATCTAGCACTAGTCGATAGCGGAAAGTTCTCGACAAGGAAATCCTTTAAAGGATGAAAGGCAGGACGTAAATGTCATCAAAGAAAAAGATTGTTGCAATTGCGATTACAACAGTTGCTCTATCTGTAGGAAGCATCGGATTTGCTTCAGCATCTAACTCACATGGAAAAGCAAAAGTTGCCCTTACCAAATCTTCGACAACTGTAAAAGGAATAAACCTTGGCGGTCCTGGAATGGGAAATCAAGAGCAAGAATTGCAAACAATTCTTTCTGGCCTTGTTACAAATAAAACTTTGACGCAAGCACAAGTTGATGCAATCAACGCAGCAATTGCCGCCGCGCGCGCTGCACATCAACCACCAGTAAATGCAGATCGTGCTGCGCATGAAGCCCTCATCGCATCAACACTAGGGATTAGCGTCACGACGTTGAAATCTGAATTAGCTGCTGGCAAATCACTTGCAGCCATAAATCCTGCCAAGACACCAGCTCTCATCGCTGCTCTTGTTGCAGAAGGAACAAAAGATATTGATGCAGCAGTAACAGCTAAGCGAATTACTGCAGCTCAAGCCGTAACACTCAAAACAAATCTCACTGCTGCCGTAACTGCGATGGTAAATCGCACAGGTGGTATGGGGCGCGGCATGGGTGGCGGACATATGGATGCCGATGACATGGGCAAAGGTATGAACGGCGGCATCGGTGGAGGCATGATGGGCGCACCAGTATTGCCAACACCAACAGCGTAAAAAGATAGTTCGAATGCAAGGTACCTGGGTAAGCAAGAGCCCGTCATCACTTAGGTGGCGGGCTCTTTGCATCCCTTTTTAATTTCGTGAGAGACTTCAGGCATGAGACTCCACATCGGAAGCGATCACGCGGGCTTAGAACTTAAGGCAATACTTGTCGATCATTTACGAGGACAAGGTCACGAAGTTACTGACCATGGCCCTCATGTGTATGACGCATTAGATGACTATCCAGTCTTTTGTATTCCTGCGGCAGAGGCCGTTGCCGTAGATCCTCAATCACTTGGCATCGTTCTTGGTGGCTCTGGCAATGGCGAACAAATGGCCGCTAATAAAGTTATGGGAATCCGTGCAGCTTTAGTCTGGAGCAACGAGATCGCAAAATTGGCGCGTGAACATAATAACGCCAATGTGATTTCCCTCGGAGGGCGCATGCATACTCCTGAAGTATGTAAAGAACTTATCGATACTTTTATTGCCACTCCATTTACAAATGACGAGCGCCATGTCCGACGAATCAATCAAATTGCCACGTATGAAGAAGTTGGCGGACTTTAGGAATCTAAAGTTTCTTGTAGGCAAGATCTGTTACTTGATGATCTTTCCTTATGCCTTGTCCTTCAAAACGCGTAAGTGGCCGCCAGTCGGGGCGTTCTACAACTCCCCCTGCATACCGTGTTGATTTGGAAAATGTATCTTCAATGGATTTCGCATAAGGGACCCAATCAGTTGCAATATTAAATATCCCATTGGGCTTGAGTTTGTCTGCCATTAGATTGATGAATGCTTCGTTTATGATTCGACGCTTATGGTGTCGAGTTTTTGGCCAGGGATCCGGGAAAAATAAATGCACGCCATCAAGTGATACATCCGGAATCATTCGGCCAACGATTAGGTGGGCATCTTCATCCATGACTCAGATATTTGAAATCTTCAATTCTTCAATCAAAGAAAGCAACTTTCCGATTCCGGGCTGATGTACGTCGATTGCTAGAAAACCCACATCCGGAAAATTCTGAGCAATTGCGACAGTGGCCTCGCCCATACCAAATCCGATTTCAAGAATAACTTTTTGCTTATCTGGGAATGCCCCCATTAAATCAATTTCACTCTCTGCCACATCGACCCCATAGGTTGGCCACAGACGTTCGCGGGCATCTAGCTGAGCCGCCGTGATACGTGTGCCACGCAACTTAAAGCTTTTGATCGTTGGGCTTTCCATTGGCACACCCTTTCATGATTGGATACAACATCAAGAATCCATCTTTTCCCCTTCAAAGGAGCCCACTGTGCCAGGAGTAAACCTCACCCGTGCCGAAGCCAAGGCGCGTTCAGGTCTAATAGCCGTACAAAGCTACGAGATTGACCTCAACTTGGTCGCTGGTGATGAAACCTTCATTTCGACCACAATTGTGAATTTCACATGTAACTCTCCAGGCTCTTCGACTTTTATTGATGCTGTAGGAAAAAGCATCATCTCAGCCACACTCAATGGCGCACCAGTGGATGTAAGTGCCTTCGATGGCGAAAGCGTGCACCTGCTATCTCTTGCATCATCCAATCAACTCGTCATTGCGGTTGAGGGTGTGTACTCAAAGTCAGGTGAAGGCTTACATCGTTTCGTCGATCCAGCTGATAACGAGGTCTACTTATATTCTCAACATGAAGTAGCAGATGCACGCCGTACATTCGCGTGCTTTGACCAACCAGACTTAAAAGCAACCTTTGCGATTTCAGCTACCGTCCCAGCACATTGGGCGGTCATTTCAAATAATCCAGTTGAAAGCGCCGACCAAACAGGATCAAATAAAAAATGGATCTTCACTCCCACTCCACGAATCTCTACCTACCTCACAGCTCTCGTTGCTGGTGCATACCACCGTGTTGATGATATTTATGTTGGCGAAAAAACTGTCCCGCTGGCTCTGTATTGCCGCAAATCATTGGCTGAAAGCATGGACTCAGAGGATATTTTCAAAATCACCAAACAGGGTTTCGCTTTTTATGAAAAAGAGTTTGGCTTGGCATACCCATTTGATAAGTACGATCAAATCGCGGTTGCCGAATTCAATGCAGGGGCAATGGAAAATGTTGGTTGCGTAACATTCGCTGAAGACTATTTCGTCTTCCGTAGCAAAGTCACTGATAAGAATTACAACTGGCGCGCCAACGTGATTCTTCACGAAATGGCACACATGTGGTTTGGCGACCTAGTAACAATGACATGGTGGGATGACTTGTGGCTCAATGAATCATTCGCAGAATGGGCCTCATATTTCACGCTAGAACAAGCGACTCGTTTTACTAATTCCTGGACAGTCTTCAACGCAGAAAGAAAGAATTGGGCATATCGCCAAGATCAGCTCTCTTCAACTCACCCGATTGTTGTCGACATGCATGACCTCGAAGCTGTTAAGACGAACTTCGACGGCATCACCTACGCCAAAGGCGCATCCGTTCTTCAACAGTTGGTATCCCATGTTGGAAAAGATGAATTTATCGCCGGGCTTCGTCAGTATTTTGCAAAACACGCTTGGGGAAATACCACGCTAAATGACTTGCTTGTTGAGCTTGAAGCATCAAGTGGGCGCGACCTTAAACCATGGGTTTCAACCTGGCTACAAACCGCTGGTGTTAACACCATGCGCGCCGAACTTGTAGTGAGCGGTGATACCTACTCATCAATCTCAGTTGTGCAAGAAGCACCACTAGTGCCAGCTGAGTCCAAGGAACTTCGCCCACACCGGATGGCCGTTGGACTTTATGACCTAAAAGAAGGCGAATTGATTCGCCGCACCAGTGCCGAACTAGATGTTTCTGGCGCACTTACAGAAGTGAAAGAACTATCTGGAGAGAAGCTCGCTGATTTAGTACTCATTAATGATCGGGATTTATCCTACGGAAAGATTCGATTCGATGAGCGATCACTAGCGACTCTCAAAGACCATCTTGGTGATATTAAGGACCCACTAAGTCGCGCGTTATGTTGGTCTGCAACATGGGACATGTTGCGCGATGGCGAGCTATCGGCCAGCAATTACGTGCCTATGGCTATTGAGGCATTGGCCGGTGAATTAGATGATGCAGTTGTTTCGATGACACTTGCTCAACTTGATACCGCTGTGCAGTTGTTCGCGCAGAGCTCCCATCGAGAAGCACTCAGCGAAATGCTAGCCAACGGCATCGAAGCACTCCTTGATGCCACTAAACCTGGTAGCGACTTACAGCTTCAGTACGCACGTTCATTTGCCAGCGCGGCAAAAACTCCTACGCAGCATGCACGAATTCGGGCAATGCTCGAGGGCAATCTTGAAGGACTTGTTATCGATGCCGACCTGCGTTGGCATTTCCTGGGCTGCCTTGCAGAGAGAAACTTGGTTACAACTGCAGAAATCGACGCCGAATTGGTCAGAGATAACACTGCAAATGGACAACGTTATGCGGCCTTTTCCAGATCAGCATTTCCTGATGCTGCTGTTAAAGCAAAAGCATTTAACTCAGCCATTCATGATGGCCTGAGCAATCACATTCAAATTCAAACAATCCGTGGATTCCAACGTGCAACACATCGTGAGTTATTGACTGGATACGTCGAAAAGTATTTCGCAATTATTTTGGAAGTCTGGAATACACAATCTTACGAGACTGCGACAAACATCGCACAAGGACTATTCCCAACTTACGTGACTACTCAAGCTACGTTAGATGCAACCGAGCAATGGCTTTCCGGTACTGGCAAAGACGCCCCTAATGCGCTTCGCAGGATTGTTTCCGAATGTCGTGATGCATTAGTTCGTGCACTCAAAGCACAAGCCAAAGATGCAGATTAAGCCGTAGCTTCGCTGACTCCAAAAGGTTCGAGATAGGGCAACCATGCTCTATCTGCATGACCGTTTCCGAGCACTCTCCATGCAGCACCCACAGGTGCACGCGGTATAGATCGCATGCGCCAACCCAAATCCTTTAGTGGCGTATCGGCTTTAGCATGATTGCAACGATGACAGGCAGAGACGACGTTCTCCCACACGTGCCCTCCGCCACGACTGCGCGGAATAACATGATCAATTGATGTAGCCGGGGCCGAACAATAAACACATCGACCACCATCACGGGCAAAGAGTGCACGGCGAGAGAGTGGGACTGCGCTGCGATAAGGCACCCGCACAAAACGATTGAGTTTGATGACAGTTGGTAGCGTGATTTCTCCACCTACGTAATGCAGAATGACTCCAGAATCCTCAATCATTGTTGCGCGAGAATTAAGTACGAGAATAAGTGCGCGGCGCTCTGAGACAACACCTAGCGGTTCGTAGGTGGCATTTAGGACAAGAGTGCGCGACATAAGTTGCTCCGATCAGGCGCGTGGCTCGCGCCGATTGCCACATCTTGCCTCAATTTGCGCATCCTTAGGCGTATTTACCCCTCTTTGAGTTAGAGTCGCACCATTATGAACGCTCGCGAACACCTATGGACCTGGTTTAGCGGCCCTCCCCTGCACATTCTCACCATCTTGGTTATTGCATTCATTGGTCAGCGTCTGGGGAGCCGAACCATTACAAAGACTATGAATCGCCTTGCAAGTGCTGACCTCATTCCTGGTCCAGGAAATATTGCTGCACGACAAAAAGAGCGGGCGCGCACTACAGGCACTGTTCTCACCAGCACTCTTAACGCAGTTATTTGGATGATCACATTAGGAATGGTTCTCGGGGAATTCGGATTGAACTTGGGGCCACTTATCGCTTCTGCCGGAGTCATCGGTGTCGCACTCGGTCTTGGAGCTCAGACAATTGTTCGCGACGTGTTGTCAGGTCTGTTTATGTTGGTTGAAGATCAATATGGCGTTGGCGATCATGTAGTTGTTCTAGAAGTTTCCGGTGTTGTTGAAAAAGTAGGTTTGAGAATTACGACAATTCGAGATTCTGCAGGAACGCTTTGGTACCTGCGAAACGGTGAAATCCTAAAAGTTGGAAACCAATCTCAATCAGGCTGATTAAGAAGATGCGTAGCGGCGGCTTCTAAGTAATCCCATAACTCCTGCTTTAAATCTGCAGCAAGATTCATTTCATCAACAGCACTTCTCATACATGAAACCCAAGCATCTCTGGCCGAAGTATCAATGTGAAAGCCACCATGCCTGATACGCAGTCTTGGATGTCCACGTTCCTC
>WLMD01000084.1 GCA_009700405.1 Actinomycetota bacterium
TAAAAACTGTGCTTTAGATTTGAATGACGTATTAATCATGAAGCCGAATGGATAGAGCATCACAACTGCTAAGACGCTCATCAGCAGAAAAGTGAAAGAATTCTTTAATTTCATCGGATTACTCTTTATTCCGAATTAGCAAAAGTTGGGCAGATCCCAATATGGCCATGATAAAGAAGAGAATAACTCCAAGCATGGCACCCATTCCAAAATTTCCACGTGAGAAGGCGCTCTGATATACAAAGAACTCTAATGTCGTGGTACCAAACCCTGGTCCCCCACCGGTCATTACAAAGATCAAACTGAAAAGCGCAGTAAAAGCACTGATTACCGTAATGATGAATGAGAACTGAATAAAACGTTTTAGTTGCGGAAGCGTGATGTTCCAAAATATCCTCAGCGAATTAGCCCCATCCATACGTGCCGCTTCGTTCAAAGACATGTCAAGAGTGGCCATGCCAGTAAGAAAAATTATGCTATTTGTGCCCACCATTGACCATATGAATGTAATTCCTACAGCTACCAGCGCACCACGTTCTGAAGAGAGTAAATCGGTATGAATAAACCCTAATCCGAAACCCTTAAGTAAATCATTCAGAAGTCCCTGCTGCGCGAAGAAGCGAAGCGAAACCATTCCTATTACTACCCATGAAATGGCCGTAGGTAGAAAGTAAATAGTGCGAAAGAATTTCCAGCCCACAACTTTTTCGTTAAGCATGTAAGCGATTCCCATAGGAACGATAATCGCAACGGGGACGGCTAAAAGTAAGAGTGCGTTATTTTCGAGAACTCTCCAAAAAATGGGACTTTTGAATTCACGGATAAAGGTATCGGGCCCTATCCATTTGGAAACAATTCCATCCCATTTAGTCATCGAATAATACATAGCTTGATAAATCGGAAGACCCAAAAATGCTGCTACGAGTAAGAACGCTGGTGCCGAGAAGAGCATGCCTGTTCTAGCTCGTTGCTGATGTAATGCTGACGTTCTCATTTCTTTTTTCTCGTTCCTTTAATCTGAATGAATTGGAGCCAAAGAGAGGACATCTGCGTCCTCTCTTTGGCTCCAATCTACCTATTGTTTACTCTTGATACTGCTTAATCAGGTAACTTATACGTTTCGGTCTTGGCATCGGCTGCAATTTGCTCCCATACCTGCCTTAACTGTTTAAGCGCTGCCGCTGGCTTGATCTTCCCCGCCAAAATGGATGGAATGATCTTATTGCCAGCATCAACAACATCACCTTGGATGACGTTATCGAGCATTGGGAATGCTGTGAGACCACCTGTTTCAGTGAAAGCAAGCATCTCTTTATTAACAGGGTTAGAAGTTGTTGATCCAATGACGTTTGGAATGAGTCCCGCTTTATCAAAGATTGCGCTTGCCTCATCTGTTGTCATGAATGTAACAAATCCTGCTGCTGCCGTGATGTTCTTTGAGTACTTCATAATTGAAATACCCTGTCCAGCCATTTGAACAACACCAGTCATTGGGGCATCAGAGAATGGAGGCACAAATGCGCCAACTTTGTCTCCGAATTTGTCGGTGAACTTCTGTGTATCCCACGTGCCATCAATAATCATCGCTGCTTTTCCGCCAAGGAAGTCATCCATGTTATTGGTTTTGGTGAGTATGTCTGAATTTGTGCAACCCTTAGTTTTCAACGCAGCATATTTTTCGTATGCAGCTACGTTTGAAGGAGAATCCCATTGATCTTTACCACTGTAAAGATCACGGAACCCGGTAGAGGAAGCTTGACCAATTGTTATATAACTGGAGTCATACCATGGGTAGTAGAGGGCTCCTAAGCTTTGCCCGCCATTTCCATAAACCATTGGTGTGTAGCCTGATGATTTCAACTTTCCGCATGCGGCATAAAGTTCATCCCACGTCTTTGGAACGGAAGTTACGCCAGCTTTGGTAAAGGCCTCTTTATTGTAAAAGCCCATATAGAACTGACGATCGGTAAGCATGATGTTTGGACCATTAGCAATATCAAAATTGTCTGCGGTCCATTCCAATCCACCCATACGGGCAAGTGCTTCATCCGGAACTAGGCCTTTGAGGTTTGCCAAATAACTCTTATGAATAAAGAGGCAACACCACATGAGAGCTAGGTCAGGACCTGTTTTTGAAACAGCTGCTGCTTGAAGCAGCGCAAAATAGTTATCAGCAGGCTGACTAACTAAATTGAAAGTAACATTTGGGTGAAGCGCCGTGTAGGCCTCTGTCAACGCCTTTACAGCCACTCCATTTTGAGTATCACCCAAGTTGTGCCAGAGAGTAAGCGTGACTGGGGCATCGGAAACGGTTGATTCCGAACTTGCCGAAGTCTTATCTGATGAACTGCTGCAGCCCGCAAGTGCAAGGGCAACCGCTAATACGCTTGCAACGATGAACTTTTTCTTCATGAGTCCTCCTGTAAGTGACTGGTTATTTACGTTGAATCGTTCTGCGGTCATGAGCGACCTACCACAGGCGAAACAAACCTACGAGACTCAGTCGTTGCAGCACGTAGGAAATCGAAGTCACATCCTTCATCGGGTTGAAGTACATGTGATTGATACAAGGCTGGCCATCCCCGCAAATGTTCGCTTTTAGCGGGTGACCAGGCTTCTTTTCTTGCCTGTAGCTCATTTTCAGAAACCACAAGTGTCAGAGTTCCTTTAGCTACATCTAGTTCAATGAGATCTCCATCGCAGACCATATCTATTAAGCCACCGACCGCACCTTCTGGTGATACGTGTAGAACGCAGGTTCCAAATGAAGTGCCGCTCATTCGAGAATCTGTCACGCGAACCATGTCAATGATTCCTTCAGCGGCAAGTTTCTTTGGAATCGGAATCATTCCCCACTCGGGCATCCCAGGAACACCCACTGAGCCACAACCTGTAAGCACTAGAACGCTATCTTTTGTTACGGGAAGGTCGGGATCATCAATTCGTTCGCGCATATCTTTATATCCAGTAAAAACAATTGCCGGGCCGACGTGTTTCATTAATTCGGGTGAGGCTGCCGAAACTTTTATAACGGCGCCTTTAAGGGCAAGATTTCCGGCGACCACTTTAAATGCTCCCGTATTTTGGAGCGGATTATCTATCGATCGAATGGCGCTACCAAGGGCTTTCTTGGGTGAAATATATTCAGCTAAAGTTTTGCCCGTAAGGACTTGTGCATCCAGTTCAAGTAATTGCTGCATTTCAAATGCCAGTGCCGGAAATCCACCAGAGCGATGAAAATCTTGTATGAGCCCGCTACCGGAGGGTTCGACATCGGCAAGAACTGGAATATTTTCACCAAGGCGGCCAATGTCATCAAGAGTTAATTCTCCGCCAATGCGACCAGAAATAGCCAACAAGTGAATGATGGCATTTGTCGAACCACCGCATGCATGAAGCACGCGCACGGCATTACGAAATGCTTTGGGGGTCATTACATCTGAAGGTAATACCTGTTCGTTCACCATTGTGACAATTTCAACGCCTGAGTCGAAGGCTGCAGTCTTGCGATCGGGATCACCAGCAGGAATTGTGGATGTACCAGGCAATGACATACCAAGTGCTTCAACCATTAACGCTACTGAGGAAGCAGTACCCATAGTGTTGCAAGAACCTAGGCCGCAGTTGAGGCAGCCTTCAAACTCGCGCCATTCTTCTTGCGAAATATTTCCAGCTCTGAAATCTGCCCACATTCTCCAAAGATCGGTCCCTGTGCCAATTCTTTTACCTTTGTAAACGGGTGCAGGCCGTGCACCAGCAGTAAACATAATTGTCGGGAGATTAGAACTTGCTGCGCCCATAAGTGCTCCAGGAACGCTCTTATCGCAGTTAGCAAGCAATACAACGCCATCTAGCGGATAGGAGCGAAGATATTCCTCAACTTCCATGGAGAGCAAATTTCGATAGAGCATCGCCGAAGGCTTCATTAAATCTTCGCCCATCGACATAACGGGAAAGACCATCGGAATCCCGCCGGCCTTAATAATCCCCGATTTAATATCGTCAATGTAATCACGCAAAGGAAGATTGCAAGGATTAAGGTCGCTAGAGGAATCTGCAATTCCTATTATGGGCCGCTCGTTATCGGGCTCGAGCTGAAAACCGACCGATGCCAAAACAACGCGATGAGAGAGCGCAACCTCATCATTTCCTGCAAACCACTCACTGCTTCGCAGAGTACGTTTAGATGACATTGGCATCTTTCACGGTTTTGGAATTCCAAGTCCTTGGGCACCTGGCTTTGATTGAACGAGATTCTTTCCGCTGCGATGTATCCATTCAAGAGAGATTTCGGCGCGACGGACTTTTTCGCGCGCTATAAGCGCCGCATCCGCATCAAGGTGCATTCCTGATGGATAGAGTCCGCGTGAATTTCGGAGCCCGAATTTCACATAGAGAGGAGATGCGACGGCAATAAGATCTGCGGCTTCGTTACCTCGGACCACACCACCCAGGCTGTCTGGTGCTTCAACGTATAAATCAATAGGTAAAGAAGTCACTCCACGCATCTCGGCAAGTTCGTTCAAAGTGAGATCTGTCGGAAGGTTTATTGTGTCGCCACCTAGGGATTCCAAGACTTTTACCGTTGCTGGATTTGACGGTGCTTTCATTACGGAGACTTTGAATACAACATCCTTTGGGATCTGATTCGCCTTACGAGCATCTGCTAAAACCTGAAGGACTCCAAGATCGGCAATCAACAATCCGCGGATTCCGCATTCGATGGCGCGCAGTGAGTCCTCCACCGCATAACGCAGCTGACGCATTCCACGAACCGAACCGTTGAGTGCTGCTCCTTCGGGCCCACGCGACATTGCACTGACACCCCACTCTTCGCGAGGCCCAATAAAGAGAGAAATTTCAAGACCGGCATCAGCTGCAATGCGAGACATCTCGCGTAACTCTTTCTCTGTGTGAAGCATTGCTCCACTGCCTTGAGAGACTCGGTTTACAACCACGCCGCGCTTAGAGGCTTCATCGATAACTGCGGCTAGAACTTTCGGACCTTCAACGGATGGGATTTCGATCCTAAAATCTGCACCATCTGGAAATCGCAACGCGCTAGAGATGGGAATGGATTCTGTGGGTAACCCGCCCAACAGTGCATCTGAAAGCATAAAAGGTTCCGTTCGGTATTGCCGAACAGCGTTCGGTAGTAATAGTATTGGCGTACAAGATACGAATGTCAACGATTGACGGGAGGGTATTGGGATGCCAGAGAAGAAGAATTCTTCAAATATAGGCAGCGTCACCAAAGCTTTAAATCTCGTCGACCTTGTTATGGCTGGGCCTAACGAGGGGCTGACACTGAGTGAGATTGCGCGTGAGATGAAGAGCTCCAAAAGCGCAACTCATGCAACCTTGCGCACACTCGTAGACCATAACTACCTTCGTATGAGCGAACCGGGCCCTAGGTATTTACCAGGCATGGCCTTAATTCGTCTCGGAGATCTGGCAAGTGCGCGTGATCCCATTGCTAGCCTTTCTCGTTCAATTATGAATGAACTGAGTAAGAAAACAGGGCTCACTGTCCGAATCGCCCGCAATTACGATGGCTACCCAGTATTTATCGAACGAATTGATGGGCCCGGCGTCGTGCGATTCTTTACTCCACTTGGAATACGCGAGCTTCCACATGTGAGTTCTGCCGGAAAAGCAATCCTTGCAGAATTATCTGACGAAAGAATTCGCGAAATCGTTGAAGAATCTGGATTGGAAGCACGAACGCCAAAATCTATAACGACTTTACCCAAATTAATGGCTGACATTCGAAAGATTCGCGTACGCGGTTATGCAGTTGATGACGAAGAAGATGCACAAGGGGTTGTATGTATCGGAGCCGCTTTTTACGATCATTTTGGACAATGCGCAGGAGGAATCAGTGCCACTGGTTTGAAATCTGAACTCCCTATTGAAGAGATTGCAAAACTTGGAATTAAGATTCTCAAACATGCTGAAGCTATAACTAAAAAACTCGGCGGTAAAGTGAAAGTAAGAGGTTGATGATGCTCGCACTTAAGACATCCGGGAATGGAAAACTAGAACTCGTAGAGGAGTCGATTCCTGTTCTAGGTATGGGCCAAGTTCTCATACAACCTGTTGCTGTTGGAATTTGTGCAACAGATCTAGAGATTACTCATGGAACAATTGATCCTGCCTATGTAAATTATCCAATCACGATTGGGCATGAGTGGTCTGGCGTGGTTGTCGAATGCGGAGAAGGTGTCAAACGCATCAATATTGGTGATCGAGTCGTTGTTCAAGGAATCATTCCTTGCGAGAAATGTCGTGAATGCAAAGGCGGGCATACAAATAGATGTGAAGTTTACGATGAGTATGGATTTACCCGCAATGGAGCTGCTAGTTCTGCAGTGTGCGCGCAAGAACATCTCGTACATGTGCTTACAGCTAAAACATCAGACGAATCAGGAGCTCTCGTTGAACCTGCAGCTGTAGTAACAACAGGTTTATTGAAAGCGAACCCATCAGATAACGCAAGAATTCTGGTCATCGGCGATGGCACAATAGGTCTCTTATCAGCCAAGCTAGCCCGTGCATGGAAGCCTTCCAAGGTAGATCTAGTTGGCCTTCGCCCCGAACAAGGACCACTCGTTGCCCAAGCAGATGTTGATACATTCTTTTTAACTTCGGATGTAAACGATGAGAAATATGATCTAGTTATTGAGGCATCAGGATCTAAGTCCGGATTCGAAATGTCCATGACAAAAATGATCCGTGGCGGCACGCTATTAGTTTTAGGTTTGATTGGCCACCAGGAGACAATTCCCCTTGCAGTAGATGACCTGGTAAATGGTGACTTCACAATGTACGGATCATTTGGCTACACGTCGAAAGCATGGGCGAAGACAGTTGAGTTGCTCAACTCGGGAGAGCTTGATTTAACATTTCTTGTCACTCATAAGTTCCCCCTAACTCAGTGGGAACTTGGGGTTGATGCATTACTCAATGCCCCAGCCCCGCGCGGAAAGGTTCTTCTGCTTCCGTAAAACAGTCGGCTATTACCCAAAAGTTTTAGTGTGGGTGAATAACTTGCCTTACTACCTGTGCCCCTTGCAACGCATCCATAGTCTCGTTTACTTGCGACATTGGACTCGTAGAGGTCAACAATTTCTCAACGGGCAACTTGCCTTCGCGCCAAAAGTCTACAAACTCAGGAATATCAA
>WLMD01000085.1 GCA_009700405.1 Actinomycetota bacterium
CGCACGTTCAATCCGTTGTTGCCATTCCAGTCCATCTAGGCCTGGGAAATCGAAGAAAATAGGTCCGCAGATATGACGCAAACCAACTCGCACTGCGCCTTTATGCGTTGCTTCAGGGTTTAAATACATGTCAAGAGTCGTGGTCGTTCCACTCAAAAGCGCTTCTAGCGCCCCTAGTTCTGTACCTAATTGGCAGGTCGCTTCATCCATGATCGCGCCTTCGGCAGCCCACACGCGCTCAAGAAAGCCCTGCAGATTTACTCCTTCTGCCCATCCACGAAGTAATGACATGGCAAGGTGAGTATGGGAGTTAATGAGACCTGGAGAAATCAGATGATTCGTCGCGTCAAAAGTTTGTGTAGCTTCTAGATGAGCCAGTTCAGAACTCGCAGCGATATGTGAAATCTTGCCATCGGTTATTGCTAGGGAGTAGTTTTCAAATATCTCATTATCGCCATTTACTGTAACTAGAAATTTGGCATGTTTAATCAGCAGGTCAACATGTTCGCTCATAAAAGTGACTTTATCGCACCATCAATGATCGTAATGACCTTTTGGCTGGCATCTTTAAGTGCTTGATTAATCTCATCCATCGTAATAGGTGTCGTCCCGACTCCAGCGGCTGGATTGACTACCAGAGCTATTGCCGCATATCGCAATGACGCTTCCTTGGCCAAAGAGACTTCAGGACATCCAGTCATACCAACAACTGTTGCGCCAGCTAGTGCCGCCAGTCGAATTTCTGCGGGAGTCTCAAAGCGAGGTCCATTAAAGCCTGCATACACTCCACCAGTAGCAAGGGGAATTCCAGCAGCTATCGCTGAAGCAACCATCGCTGACTTAACTTGGTGGTCATACAAATCGGACATGTCGGTGTGTTGGACGCCACCTGGTTGAACGCCATCAAAAAAAGTATGTTCACGACCTGATGTGAAATCCACAAAATCATCGAGTAGTTGTAGTGCACCTGCGCCTAGTTTTGGGTCAATGCCGCCAACAACATTTACAGCAATCACGAATTCAACGCCTTCATTTTTTAGCGCGGTGATGTTCGCGCGATAATTCACTTTGCTCGGTGGAACACTATGGTCAACGCCATGACGGGTTAAGAAAACGATCTCCGCGCTATGCCAGGACCCTTTTGTTATAAGGGCTTTGCCGTATTGAGTCTCAACCGGAGTTGCAATTGCTCCAGCCAGTGCAGGCAAGTTATAGAAGCCAGTTCCTGCGATTATCCCAATTTTCACGGTTGCTATGACTTCATTCCAGCCATTAAGCGCCCGATGTAATTGCGGTCAGCATTCTTTGAATCGACAATCGCAACTATTTTGCCACCAGACATGACAGCGACACGATCTGATAGAGAGAGAATCTCATCGAGTTCGGCAGATACCAACAGCACTGCAGCCCCACGATCACGAGCAGCAATAAGCTGATTATGAATAAACTCGATAGATCCGACATCTACGCCGCGGGTTGGTTGCGCCGCAACAAGCACCTTTAAGTCTTCGCTTAACTCTCGAGCAACAACAACTTTTTGCTTGTTTCCACCGGAGAGCGAACTAGCAAGATTCTGTGCTGAAGGCGTGCGAATATCGAATTCTTCAACGACCTGGTCAGCATTGCTTGTTACCTGCGAGATGTTACGTACCCAGCCCTTGGCAAAAGGTTCGCGATCAAATTGATTGAGAACCAAGTTGTCAGCGATTGTGTAACTTGCCACAAGGCCATGTTTTTCGCGATCTTCCGGAATATGTGAAATACCTGCTGCATGAACCGAATGGGGATGCATATCTTTCGTAAGTTCACCATCAACAAGTACCTGGCCCGCAGTTCGATGGCGCATTCCGCAAATAGCTTCCACCATCTCTCGCTGACCGTTTCCTTCTACTCCAGCGACTCCCAAAATTTCACCATGATGGACGATGAGGTCTACACCTTTAACGGATAAAAGTTTTCGATCATCTAGAACTTGTAAACCCCTGATTTCTAGTGCTGGTTTACCTGGTTTTGCGGGAGTCTTATCGACTCGCAGAATGACGCTACGACCAACCATCATCTGTGCTAATCCGGCCTCATCGCTTTCCTTAGGTGAAGTGAATCCGATTGCTTTGCCACCTCTGAGAACCAGTACACGGTCTGCAACTTCCATGACTTCATGAAGTTTGTGAGTAATGAGAACAATTCCCACGCCAGAATTAGCAAGATTGCGAATCACGCCAAGTAATTCGTCGATTTCAAGGGGAGTGAGAACCGCAGTTGGCTCGTCAAGGATGAGTAGCTTCACGTCTTTACGAAGAGCTTTAAGAATCTCCACGCGCTGTTGCATACCCACTGGCAAGTCCTCGACTATTGCATCAGGATCTACCTCAAGGCCATAACGCTCTGAAAGAGCAAGAACTTGTTCGCGCGCACTCTTTCTGTCGATAAAGAATGCTTTTCGTGGCTCGTCGCCCAAAATAATATTTTCGGTCACGCTCATGACAGGTACAAGCTGAAAATGCTGATGCACCATTCCGACACCTGCTGCAATAACACCGGCTGTATCGCCATATGCCATGACATTTCCGGAAATCTTTATCTCGCCTTTATCTGGCTTGATGAGACCGAAAACTGCTTTCACGAGTGTTGACTTGCCAGCACCATTCTCGCCAAGAAGTGCAACTACTTCACCGGCTTTAACTGAAAGTGAAATATCGTCATTCGCGAGTACGCCAGGAAATTGCTTTGTTAGTCCAGTGATTTCAAGGAGATCAGACATTTAAGCATTCTCCTTTTCATATGGTTGGCCTTCAGCGGCCGGTGCACGAACTTTTCCAGCAGAAATTGCAAGCACGATGATCGTTAAAATATAAGGCAAAATAGTAATGAATTGCGTTGGAATCTGAACAACTTGGTCAATCATCAATTGGTTTGCGTACGCTTGCGTAAGTCCAAAGAACATTGCAGCAGCTAGTGCTCCTAGTGGATTCCAACGTCCGAAGATCATCAGCGCAAGGGCCGTAAAGCCTTTGCCGGCCGTAAAGCCGCGCTCAAATGATCCTACGAGTTCCAAACTTAGGAATGCTCCAGCAAGTCCACCGATTGCTCCAGCGATTGCAACGTTGATGTAGCGAAGGCGAATAACTGAAACTCCTGCGGTATCTGCAGAACTAGGGTGTTCGCCAACAGCACGGGAGCGAAGGCCCCACGTTGTCTTAAAGAGAGCAACATAAAGAGAAAGAATGACGAAGATTCCAAAGTAAAAGAGCGGACCATGCATGAAGAGCACTGGACCAAAGAAAGGAATATCCATCAATTTCGGAATGTCATACTCTGGAAAAGTAGATGGAATCGTTCTGCCTTGTACATAAAGAAAAGAAGTAAGACCAGTCGCCAAAATGTTGATGATAGTTCCGGCGATGATTTGATCCATCTTCCACGATACGGACATGACTGCCAATAGGAGCCCAAACAAGGTGCCAACCGCTACAGAGGCTGCAAGTCCTAGAAGAATGTTGCTAGTCAGCGATGATACGAAGAAGGCTGCGAATGCGGAGGTGAGAAGCGTTCCTTCGATTCCGATATTTACAATGCCGGTTCGCTCGCACATGATTCCAACCATTGCTGCTAGAGCAAGTGGTAGCGCAAAGGCAGTTGCTGTGGAAACAACCGATGTTGTTATGGAGCCATCTTTCGAAAAGAAATATCCAGTGGCTAGTGCGATCAGGAGAATAAAACTATTTCGTTTGGTTAGGAATGTCATCAATTTCCCCAACCTCCCGTCACTGACTTAGAAGTCGAATTCTTAAAGAAACGAGTAACCAGTGGGGCTGTCACAAAGAAAAGAATGAGAGCCATGAGTAGGTCTACAAGCTCAGTCGCCACGCCTGCAACGAATTGCATATTTGAAGCTCCAGCTCGCATGCCACCGATGAGAATTGCACCGGGAATAATCCCTAGAGGGTGCGCGCGACCAAGAAGTGCGATGGTAATTCCGTCAAAGCCAAGACCTGCGTTAAAGGCTGGCTCAAATCGATAGGTAACACCCAGTGTTTCAATTGCTCCGCCTAAGCCTGCGATTCCACCTGAAATTATCATTGCAGTGACAAGAGTGCGTTTGACTGAAATTCCAGCATACCAAGCAGCAAATTTATTCCGGCCAACGGTTTCAAATCTAAATCCACTCGTTGTATTTGCCATAACCCACCATGCCAACACGGCTAAGGCGATTGCTATGAAGAAGCCAAAAGGCAACCCAAATAAGAATGGCAGGCGAGCACTTTTTTGAATTTCGGAAGTACGTGTAAGCAGCTGCCCTGGCTCACGGAAATGATAGACAACTAAATAGTCAGATAAACCCATAATGATGGAGTTGAGCATGATGGTTGTAATCACTTCATGAACTCCACGGTATGCCTTGAGCGCTCCCGCTATGAATCCCACAAAAGCACCAAAGAACATTCCAAAAGCAATTGCAATGGGTAAGTGGATGTAACTAGGAAGACCAGTGAATGTATATCCAGCCCATGCTGTGCCTAGCGCGCCAGAGATAAGTTGACCTTGAGCACCAATATTAAAAAGACCTGCACGCAGACCGATTGTGACGGCAAGACCTACAAGTACTAATGGTGTTGCCTTACCTAAAGTGGCGGAGAAACCTTTGGCTGAGCCAAATGAGGTAGTAAAAAGCGTTTTATAGGCGCCAACGGGATCGGCACCTTGTAGCTTCATCATGACTCCTGCGATTGCCATTGCAATAATGACTGCAATTGCAGGGATAAGCCAGTTACCTACATCAAAACTCTTCTTTGTCTGTTTCACAGTAGCCCACTCTAGTAGTTAAAAGAATAAGAGTGAAGGTGCACGAATGCACCTTCACTCTTATTCTTTATTAGATTTTTAGATGTGGTACGAACTAAACGCCCGTTGGAATGGTTCCGTCAAGAACCTTAGGAGTAATAGCTTTTACCTTTGCTTGTACTGCAGCAGGAACGCGTGAGGCAAGTGCGTGGTATGGAGCAATAGCTGCATCGCCCTTGTATTCGCCACCTGTTGAGTAACCAACTGAAGCTAGGTTGATAAGGTCAGAAACACCTGATGAAAGTGACTTCATTGCTGAAGTAACTAGGCAAGGTTGTGCTTCTGGAACAGTGAACCACTGATCGGTATCAACGCCGATGCAGAATGCACCCTTCTTCTTTGCAATCTTTGCAAGAGCACCATTACCGGTACCGCCGCCTGCACCAAAGATTACATCGTAACCTTGGCTAAGAAGCTGTCCTGCAGTAGTTGCGCCCCATGCTGGGTCAGAGAACATTGTTGCGCCCACTTCGTGGTACACAACTGAAGTCTTAATCTTCTTCTTCTGCTCTTTGGCTGCGTAAGCAACGCCATTGATGTATCCCTGACCGTAACGGTAAACAGGTGGTACTTCCTTAGCGGCTAGAACGCCACCGATCTTGTTTGACTTGGTGAGGTAACCAGCAAGGTAACCAGCAAGGAAGCCAGACTTATCTTCTTCGAAGACAAGACCTGTCATGTTCTCGTTAGTTGAGCTGTTGTTCTGGTCAACACCAATGAACTTAATCTTTGGGTATTTCGCAGCTGCGATTGCAGTTGCATCGGCCATCAAATAGCCAACAGTTACGATTACGTTGTACTTGGCATCAGCAAAAAGTGCCATGTTCTTTGCGTAATCTTTTGAATCTGTTGTTTCGATGTATGTTGCACAACCACCAGAGACCTTTTTCGCGCCATCTTTTGCGCCATCCCATGCGGATTGGTTAAATGACTTGTCATCAACCTTTCCTAGGTCTGTTACAACACCGATCTTGAATTTTGCTTTGCTGCAATTTGGCTTTGTCGCTGCTTGCGCAGGGGCGGTGAAGCCAAGAGTTGCAAGGGCAACCGCTGCAGCAGTTGCTGTGATGCGCTTTAACATCTTTCTCCTCTCGAGAGGTCAATCAATTTAATTGACCTTGGATCACTTTCTAAATACCGGGGTAGAACTCAATCTTTCCAAGAATTACTTCAAGGATTGAAGAGGCTTCTTCCCAGGGAAGGGGAAGTTAAGTTGTGCCGAGCCTATATCAGGGGCTGCAGATTGCCTTTATTGGATCGAGTGTAAAATTGGAAAGTGTCGGTAACTTTTAGGTGAACTCTCTTGTTGTACTTGAGGCTTTCCTCGCAGAAAAAGTAAGGATTTCCCGCACACCGGTCGAATCGCAGAGAAAATTCCCACAAATGTACCTACCCAATATCTAGAGCGGCTTGAACCCCTTAGCAACTGAAATTAGTTGCGCATAAGTGACTCCGCCGATTCCCTGGACTTGAATTTCGGTTCCTTTGAGGATCTGCGTAGGTTTAGTTGTAAACATGAGGTACCCACCAACACGAGCAATATCTGCGACAGTGCATTTCCTAAAAACCGCAGGATTTGTTGGATCGCAATAAACATAAACGTTTGCTCTAATTCCATTGATAGAAACCGATGGAAGCTTCTTGGAAAGCCCGGGATTTGAACACTTAACGCCCGCCATAGTTTCCATGATTTCTAGGAACTTCTTCCCTGAACCATATTTTGCATAAATCCATTGCTCTTTCTTTTCGGCACAAATAATCAGTTGGAATTTACTCAGCTTCAAACCGAGTGTTTGCGTCGGCTTATTTACGGAATAAGTCAACCCTGTTTGGGCATCGACAAATTTATCGCCAGAGCCCATTGCGAAGGCACTCGTTGGAAGAACGAAAGCTAAAAGTACGGCTACGAGGGCTAGATACCTTCTTTTCATGGCTCATTTAAGCACGCATTGATGGGGCTTAGGAAAACTCACATGGTAGATTTCAGTATGAGTTCTTGGTTGACGACTTCGTTGTTGGTCGTGTTACTTGTTTTAGTTGGTTACATTGCGCGGACAGTGCGCAATATTGGCCGCAAGCTAAATGTAACTAAGAAAGAATTAAGCCAGTTCAAGAAAGATTCACAGCAAGCCTTTAAGAGCAGCGCTGCTTTGCAAAGTGATATCTATCGTCAAACGGAAAGCTATGCTCAACTGGTTTCCTTGCTTGAATTTTCAGAACCAATCCCACTTACGCGAAGCTGGGCTGCATCACCAGATATTTTGCTTACCTTGGTGGAGAGCATTCGCATACATAAACCTAAATTAATTGTAG
>WLMD01000086.1 GCA_009700405.1 Actinomycetota bacterium
ATCCTTAATAAAGGCGCAGCAACCTACAAGTCAGTATCCATTATTGGCTCTGGCGCAACCGCCCGCGCGGCAGCTGCCGCAGTAGATGAAACAGGAAGAGTCATTCACGTAGTTCATCGGAATCCCGATCGATGCCAAGCTATGAAGAGCGCCGCCCCAAAGAGTGAGATCATTTTTCATCCGTGGGAAAGCGCCTTACCGATGGCCGACATCACGATCAACACAACGCCCTCTGGCGCTGCAGATATTTTTGTTCACACTTTATCGAGCAAAGTTCATGGGATCTTTTTTGAGGCGTTATATAAACCCTGGCCGACGCCGCTCTTGGCAAAATGGCGTTCTTTGGGTGGCGAATCGATTGATGGCTTAGATTTATTGGTTCATCAAGGGGTAGATCAGATATCACTTATGACGGGGATAGAGTGCGATCATCAAGAATTTGCTCAGCTATTGCGTAAAATTGGATTGGCACAGTTAAATATCTAAATTTCTGGGCGTGATAGTCGTTAATCCGAACGGGATATGCGCCCTTTCTGACAGAATACGACAATGCGTTGGTTAACTGCAGGCGAATCTCATGGGCAAGCCCTTTCGGCAATCATTGAAGGATTGCCTGCTGGAGTGCACGTAGATTCTGGCGATATTGATTTTCATTTAGCTCGCCGCAGATTAGGTGCCGGCCGTGGAGCAAGACAAAGTTTTGAAGCAGATAAAATCACAATTTTAGGTGGAGTCCGCTTAGGAGTTACGCAAGGTGGCCCCATCGCGATTCAAGTTGGAAATTCTGAATGGCCAAAATGGGAGAAAGTAATGTCAGCTGATCCATTGCCGGAAGGCGAATTGGATGGTTTGGCTCGCAACGCCCCTTTAACACGACCTCGCCCTGGACATGCAGATTTAGCGGGGATGCAAAAGTATGACTTTGATGATGCACGACCAATTCTTGAAAGAGCAAGTGCGAGAGAAACTGCAGCACGAGTTGCTTTAGGCGCTATTGCTCGTGCGTTTTTAGAACAAAGCGTTGGCATAACGATTCTTAGTCATGTGCTCTCAATTGGTTCGGTGCGCGTAAAGGACGATATGACGCTACCGACACGCGATGATTTGGATCGAGTAGATGCTGATCCGGTGCGCTGTTCGGATCCAGTGACGAGTGCTGCAATGCTTGCAGAAATTGAAAGCGCTCATCGCGATGGAGATACTTTGGGGGGAGTGGTCGAAGTTTTAGCCTTTGATTTACCACCAGGACTTGGTTCACATGTTCATTGGGATCGACGTCTAGATGCGCGCCTAGCTGGTGCCATGATGGGTATTCAAGCAATAAAAGGTGTAGAAGTTGGCGACGGTTTTGCTTCAGCGGCTCGTCGAGGATCTATTGCACACGATGAGATTGAGCATGGAGCCGATGGTTCTTTGCAACGCAGAACTGATCGCGCGGGCGGTACTGAAGGTGGCATGAGCAACGGTGAAATATTGCGAGTAAGAGCCGCGATGAAACCTATTTCTACCATTCCTAAGGCCCTAGATACTGTAGATGTTGCAACAGGTTTGCCTGCTAAAGCAATTAACCAACGTTCTGATGTGTGCGCGGTTCCTGCGGCTGGAGTAGTCGCCGAAGCGATGATGGCTTTAGTTTTAGCAGAAGCAGTTCTAGAAAAATTCGGCGGGGATAGCGTTGGCGAGACTCGTCGTAATTTTGAATCGTACATGGCCAACTTGCGTTTTAAGTAAATTAAATGACTCCTTCCGTTATTCTGATTGGCCCACCTGGCGCTGGTAAAAGTAGCGTCGGAAAGGCTCTTGCTAAGAGCATGCATGTTGATTTTGCGGATACGGATTCACTCATTGAAAAAGATCTAGGAAAGAGCGTTTCGCAGATTTTTGTTGATGATGGAGAACCATTCTTTCGGACCAATGAAGAACGTATCTGTTGCGCAGCAATTGAAACTTTTTCTGGCGTACTTTCCCTGGGTGGGGGTTCTGTTTTATCTCAAGCCGTGCGCGATGCGTTGAAGGGGTCGGGGGCAGCGATAGTTTTCCTCGATGTTTCACTTACAGTTGCCGCGCCAAGAGTTGGATTCAATCGTGATAGGCCGCTCTTACTCAATAATCCACGTCAACAATGGCAGACTTTGATGGAGGCCCGACGTCCGATTTATGAATCTGTAGCAACGATCCATATTGAGGTAGCAGATGACTCCATCACGCACATCGTGAAGGAAATACTTTCGAAAGTTGTGAATACATGAACGCCATTCCTGTAAATGCCGAGAATAAGTATGAAGTATTAGTTGACTGCAATTGGCGTGAAGCCCTGAAAGAAATCGCGAAATCACGAACTCGCGTTGGAATAGTTGTCTCTGCCTCCTTACGGGAGCGACTTGGTGATATCTCCCTTGGAGACTGCGACGTTCACCTTTTCGAGATCATCGATGGTGAAGGATCAAAGAGCGCAGAGAACCTGCAGTTGATGTGGGATTGGCTAGGCGCGGGTGGCTTTACTAGAAGTGATGTACTCGTTGCAGTTGGAGGAGGTGCTACGACAGATGTTGCAGGTTTCGCTGCAGCCACGTGGCTACGAGGAATAGATTGGATCGCTGTTCCGACGACTCTGGCTGGAATGGTCGACGCTTCGGTTGGCGGTAAAACTGGCATGAATTCGAGTTTCGGAAAGAATCTAATCGGCGCTTTTCACTCACCTTCGGCAGTACTCATTGATTGCGAATGGCTGAGCACTCTCTCTGATCGAGATTTTTCCGCTGGAATGGGCGAAGTAGTTAAATGCGGTTTTATTGCTGATGCGAAGATTCTCGAGATAGTCGAGAACAATTCCTTGGCGGAGATTCGATCTAGTCGTGCATTAACAACTGAGCTCATCGAACGCTCTGTTCGCGTCAAAGCCTCTGTTGTTTCGGAGGATTTTAAAGAAAGTTTTGCCAGAGAGATTTTAAATTATGGTCATACCTTGGGTCACGCCGTCGAACTCCATAGCAATTACTGTTTACGCCACGGTGAAGCAGTGTCCATAGGTATGGTCTTTGCAGCAGAGTTGGCGGCCGCCACTGGCCACTTATCGGATGAAATTGTGGCTCGCCACAGAAGGATCCTCGTCAGCCTAAATTTGCCTACCTCTTACGCGCGCGATGCATGGGCACAGTTGTTGCCATTACTCTATTTAGATAAGAAATCACGTGGCCGTCAGCTTCGTTTTGTAGGAATTTCGGATATCGGAAAGACATTTCGTTTAGAAGAGGTATCAACTCAGGAGTTAACGCAAACATATGAGAGGATTTCGCAATGAAGATCCTCGTCCTTAACGGTCCAAATCTCTCTCGGTTAGATATCCGTGATTCTGCAATATATGGTGATTTTTCATACCCGCAGTTGGTAGCTTTTATTGAGAAGAGCGCACAAGAGCGAGGCCTAGATGTCGATGTTCGCCAAAGTAATGGAGAGGCAGAAATCATCGGTGGGTTGCATGAGGCAGCCGATAAGTCGATGCCTGTAATTATAAATCCCGCCGCTTTCACGCACTATTCGTATGCGATTCGTGATGCAGCAGAACTTTTGAAATCACCACTTATCGAAGTGCATCTCTCTAATCCGATGGCTCGAGAGGAATTTCGCCATACATCGGTGATTTCAGGGATAGCCAAGGGGACAATCGCAGGTTTTGGCCCAAATTCCTACATTTTGGCCCTAGACGCTATGAAAACACTCCTGCACAAGTAACCCCTCAATTGCAGGTATCCTGTGCCACTGGAAGTGGTCGCTAAATACGTAGCACCTCAATGGATTGGATTTATCGTGGCGTCAACAAATGACCTCAAGAATGGCATGACTTTAGATATTGAAGGACAGTTGTGGAATGTAGTTGAATTCCAACACGTTAAGCCAGGAAAGGGTCCAGCTTTCGTTCGCACCAAGCTTAAGTCTGTAATGAATGGCAAGGTAATTGACCGCACATTTAATGCTGGCGTGAAGATTGAAATCGCGATTTTAGAAAAGCGCGAAATGCAGTACCTCTATAAAGATGGCGACGATTATGTTTTCATGGATCTAAAAACCTACGACCAGACGTCGATTTCTGCAGATACAGTTGGCGACGCCGTTAACTACATGTTGGAAAATACCGATGCAATCGTTGCAGTTCACGAAGGCAATCCTTTATACATTGAGTTAGCAGCATCAGTTCCTCTCACAATTACCTATACCGAACCTGGTTTACAAGGTGATCGCTCATCTGGTGGCACCAAGCCAGCAACTCTTGAAACTGGCATCGAGATTCAGGTTCCTCTTTTCATTAAACAAGATGAGAAGGTTCTCGTGGATACTCGCGATGGTTCATACCTTGGCCGCGCTAACTAGTGTCCGCACGAAGTAAGTCTCGCAAACACGCTTTGGATCTTCTCTTTGAAGCAGATTTGAGAAGCACGGTTGCATCAGATCTACTTGCGACTCGATTAGTTATTGAAGAAGGGCCGGATGCACGCCCGGTCCGTGACTACACAAAGGTCATTATCGCTGGAGTGGAAGAACACCGTAGAAAGATAGATGAATTAATTTCCACATATGCTCAAGGTTGGGACATGGATCGTCTTCCGGCGGTCGACCGAAATATTTTGCGCATAGCGATATACGAAATTTTGTGGGCTGATGAGATTCCAGACCCAGTGGCGATTGATGAGGCTTTGACTTTGGCGAAAGAACTATCAACCGACGAGTCATCAGGATATATCCATGGAGTCCTTGGCCGTATAGCTTCCATTAAAGACGATTTGTCGCTGTAAGAAGGTATTTCCCATCCGCCAACCATTTCGTCATCGACTCTTGAGTGGAGAAGGTGAGTAAGGCTAGGTTGTCGAGATCGGCTTTGCGTAAACTGAGTATTTCTCCATTCCAGTCATTGCGTTGACCGGCTATCCATCCAAGAAAAGTTTGCACCGTTGTCAGCATCGCATCGGAACTATCTGTCGATGCGCTTATGGCCCTAAGGTCAACAATGAGTCGGAAGATTGGTTGACTCGTACTGGGCGAACTTCCGGGAGCGCATAAGAGATAGGACAGTGGGACTTCATACATCGCCGCTAGTTCGATCGCTCGTTTAACACTTAAAGCTCGGTCACTTCTTTCATATGATCCCAAGACGACCGCTTTAATCCGCCCATGGGTGCGTTGTTCGATATCCCCCAGACTCCAGTGGCGGGACTTGCGGATAAGTCTCAACCGCGCGGCTATGTCATAGGTTGAAGGTTGAGTGAATATGGGCGTGAGTCTTTCGGGAGCGGTCATAACGGTGAGCCTAAAAGAAAGCTGATTAAGCCGTAAAAGTTATCCACATCATTTCCTTCATGCACTGGCAAAACCCTCATGGTAGGCTCCACGAGTAGTTTCCTTTAAGACCCGTCCTGCGAGGCGGGGAAGGAGCATTAATGAGTGTCGCCCTGCCTGCCGCCGATATATCGCGCGCATTAACTCGCATTGCCCATGAAATTTTGGAACGCAATGGGGGTGCTACAGATATTACCTTGCTGGGGATTCCCACACGCGGTGCCCATTTAGCCAAAAGACTTGCACAAATTATTGCAACAATTGAAAAGGTTCCGCTCTCGGAAATTGCAGTGGGAACGTTGGATATCACTATGCACAGAGATGACCTGCGCTTGCGCGCCCCCAGGGCCCTGATGCCAACGATGATTCCACCGGCGGGTATAGAGAACCGTCATGTAATTCTTATTGATGATGTTTTCTTTTCAGGTCGAACTATTAGAGCGGCTTTGGATGCGCTCGGAGAAATGGGACGCCCCAAGAGCGTTCAACTGGCCGTCTTGGTAGATAGAGGACATCGGGAGTTGCCCATTCGTGCTGATTTTGTTGGGAAGAATCTCCCAACTGCTCACTCACAATCAGTCAAGGTTCATTTGACTGAGATCGATGGAGTAGATGAAGTGGTCATTGAAGATGAGGTGAGTGCCTGATGCGACACCTGTTATCAATCTCTGATCTTAATCGCGGCGATGCACTGTCGATTCTAGATACCGCCGTAGAACTGGCACGTATCTCAGATGCCCCAGTAAAGAAGTTACCGACGCTTCGAGGTAAGACAATCGTGAATCTATTCTTTGAGGATTCAACGCGAACTCGGATTTCTTTTGAAGCAGCAGCCAAACGTCTCTCTGCCGATGTGATTAATTTTTCAGCCAAAGGCTCAAGCGTTAGCAAAGGTGAGTCCCTCAAAGATACTGCTCAAACTCTGCAAGCGATGGGAGCTGATGCCGTAATCATTAGGCACTCAGCGTCAGGGGCTGCGCAATGGCTTGCCGATTCTCATTGGATTGGCGGAAGCGTGATTAACGCTGGCGATGGAACACACGAACATCCCACTCAAGCGTTACTTGATGCATTCACTATTCGTAAACATTTAGGATCTACTTCTGGGGACCTTAAGGGATTGCACATAGCAATCGTGGGGGACATATTGCATTCTCGGGTAGCGCGTTCGAACGTGCTCTTGCTTTCTCTGCTTGGTGCAGAGGTGACTTTGGTCGCTCCACCTACGTTGTTGCCGATGGGTGTGCAAACGTGGCCAGTGAAGGTTTCTTACGATTTCGATTCGGTACTACCTCATGTAGATGCCGTGATGATGCTTCGCGTACAACAAGAGAGAATGCAGGATCTCTTCTTTCCTACCGCACGTGAATATTCACATTTCTTTGGACTCAATCGCGATCGATTAAACCTCATGAAGAAATCATCAATCATTATGCATCCGGGCCCTATGAATCGTGGGCTGGAGATCACTGCGGAGTGCGCTGATAGCGCCAGATCAGTTATCGTCGAGCAAGTAGCCAACGGCGTGAGCGTGCGAATGGCGGTCTTGTATTTACTCCTTGCTGGAGCGCAACAAGAACAGGGAGGGTTACTCGCATGACTAAATATCTTCTAACAGGCGGAACGCTAGCCAGTAATCAGCGAGCAGATGTACTCATTTCCGATGGTGTAATTGTTGGAATTGGCGAAAACATCTCTCACCCTGACTTAACAATAGCTTCAAAGATTGATGTAGCGGGTTGC
>WLMD01000087.1 GCA_009700405.1 Actinomycetota bacterium
AGGTAAATCAATTTGGCGAGGAATCCCTTGAGCAAGAAATAGAGCGCTCGAAGGCCAAGCAAGGCAAAGGCGTTTGCAGCAAAAACTAAGAATGGTTCTTGAGTCACTCCAAACGTAGCTGGTATCGAATCTAGAGCAAATAACAAATCAGTTGATGCGATTGCAATCATCACCAAGAACATTGGTGTTGCAACCCTCTTTCCGTCGACCTTGGTAAACGTCTTTGAACCGTCAAAATCATCGGTCATGGCAATGCGTTTTCTGATTGCCTTAACCAATGCATTATCTTCAGGGGAAGGATCTTCATCCCAATGCTTAAACAGACCAACACCAGTCCAGATTAGGATCGCTCCAAAGATAACGAAGGTAAAGCTAAATGCGGCGAGAGCTGCAGCGCCAACTGCGATAAAGATTCCTCGTAATACAAGTGCTAAGAGAACCCCAAACATCAAAACGCGTTGGTGAAACATCGATGGAACCTTAAACTGCGCCAAGATAATAATGAAGACGAATAGGTTATCTATTGAGAGAGATTTCTCTACTAAATATGCAGCAAAGTATTCCGTTCCATATTGAGAACCTGAGCTCTGCCATACCCAAATACCAAAGCCAATCGCTACTGCGATGTAGAAAACTGACCAAATTGATGCTTCTCTAAACTTAACTTCGTGAGGTTTGCGACTTACGGTAAGTAGATCAAGGATGATGAGCGCAAGAATCGCACCGATAACTACGAACCACGTGGTTAAAGAGACATTCATTTTTCCACCTAATTCGTTAATGGGGCTTGGTGCCAAGGTCTCCCTCAACCACAACGTGGTCGCAGCTCCGGGATATTTCTATCCGTGTTGACGAAGATGCCGAACGAGGTACTCCCCTTAACGTAGGTAAATGTTAGAGGGTGGCCAGTGTGCGAGCAAACTCAAATGCTTAAATGCAAAGGAGTGTCGCCCTATGAACCGAAAGACTTAGAGTGCTTCGAACTCTGCCTTGCGTGCGGCCATCCATGAATCCATCTCGCCAGAATTCATAAGTTCCATCATCTTCCCCATTGCTGCCATATGGGGGCCATCATTTGCGCCAAACATCTCTTTGCCGTGCCGCTGACTTTGCGACGCTAACTCATCAAAAGTTTCACCTGAAAATATTTGTTCGCAAGCACCGCCGAGTTGATTGCATGTCATTGATTTCATTCCAGTTCCTTTCTTTGGTAGGCGAATTGTGATCTTCGTTAAATCGTCCGAGTTGCCAATATCAACCACTCGTCGCTTTTGTTCGTCTCTCGTCACTTGAGCCTGTTTGGCAGTCCCATGGAACATCTCATCTATACCGGAAAAGATTGACGAGGCGATTCCCCGTCCTTTGGGTTTCATGCTCCACCACTTACGTTTTTCCATAAATCAATTTTAAACCCTGCGTGCTAATTTGAAGAAGGATTGGATATTTAACTTACGCCACCTATGTTGAATAAGGGACGCCCTAGCAGCCGGAGTAGGCTCCTGGTATGAGTAAGAAAATCCATCCCCTGACATTGCCTGCGATTGCTTTGAGTTTGATGACAGTCATCTCAGCTGTGGCCGGTCTCAATGTTGCACTTCCATCAATCGCACGCGATCTTGGTGCAACACAAACCCAACTGACCTGGATCGTGGATGCATACACCGTGATTTTTGCCGGACTGCTCTTACTTTCCGGTGCACTCTCAGATCGGTTCGGACGTCGAAATGGTCTCGTCTTTGGATTAATCATTTACTTGTCAGTTGCAGCATTTGGATTAGTTGTAAATAGTGTCGGGAACCTAATTCTTTTGAGGGCCATCATGGGAATCGGCGCGGCCTTCATCATGCCATCAACTCTTTCAGTTATTACAGCGTCTTTCCCACCGGAGGATCGCTCTCGTGCGGTCGGTGTATGGGTAGGTGTGGCAGGCGGTGGTGCGTTCATCGGATTATTCGGCAGTGCATTCTTAATGCGCTACTACTCTTGGCATTCATTCTTTGCAATGAATATGGTGCTGGCCATATTAGGTCTAATTGGAGCACTCACGGTAGTCCCAAACTCGGCTGATACGACGGGAAAGAAACTTGACGTAAGCGGTGGTTTAATTTCAATCGTGCTCGTCGGTGGATTGGTTTACGGAATTATCGAAGGTGCAGAAATTGGCTGGACTTCCACGCAGGCACTAATAGGCTTTTTACTTACCGTTATTTCCTTACCAGCATTCATTATTGTGGAATTCCGAAAAGAAGCGCCGCTACTAGACCCACGCTTATTTGCAAATCGTGGCTTTTCAATGGGTACCCTTTCTATCCTGCTCCAATTTTTTGGTCAGTTTGGTTTTATTTTTGTGGGCTTACAATTTCTGCAATTCGTCTATGGGTTTACTCCATGGCAGGCAGTTCTTCGGCTTATGGTGGTGCCTTTAATAGTCTTGCCAATGTCTCGAGTCGCTGGGGTCCTCAGTAAGAAGATTCCACAAAAATATCTGGGTTCGTTTGGCCTTTCTTTCCTAGCCATGGGAATGTACGTGTTTAGCACGATGTCATTAACCTTTTCCTACGTGCATTTTTGGAGTGGCTTAGCGCTATTTGGCTTTGGAATGGCGCTTGCGTCAACTCCGGCAACGACGGCAATCACCAATTCTTTACCCGCCGAAAAGCAGGGAGTTGCCTCGGCGGTAAACGATGTCTCACGCGAGGTGGGTAGCGCTCTTGGAATCGCGATTGTTGGAGCAATTCTAAATAGTACGTACCGAAGTGGGATGGCCGAGTCCCTTAAGGGGTTGCCGACTGCACTGGCAGAAAAAGTTTCTCACTCCATTTCTTTTACAAGCATGCAAGCTCCTGCGGGTATGGAAACTCAGTTCGCTGATTTGAGACAAAAAGCCTTTGAGTCTTTCCAACATGGAACTTCCCTTAGTATGCGAATGATCATGTGGGTTGCCATTGCCACTGCGATAACAATCTTTACTTTTGCACCTAAGAAAGTCCACGAAGTAAATTAACAAGATTCACTCTAAAAGCCGGATCGAAAACTATTTCGCTTCAGCCACTGCCTTGAGACGGACTAAAGTTTTCGCGACGGCAATCTGAGTCCACGGATAGGCCTTGCGAAAGTTGAGCCATATTTGGGCAATCGCCGGAGCATAAGATCCATCGAAGGTTTCAGTTACCTGGGTTGAACCGTTTCCAAGATCCACTAACTCGTATCGCCATCTCCATCTACCTAGGTGTCGCCAAGCAATCAGCTCATCCTTCTTATACTCAACAACTATGTTGAGAATTCGATAATCGATGACAAGGTGCATCTTCATGCCGAATTTGGAACCGAGGGTTAATTCGTCGGGGCCGCTGATATTCGCCGTTATTGTTGCGCTGCCATCAATCTCTTTGTGTCTCTTGGGATTATTGAGAATAGAGAAAACCGATGACGGGGCTGCCTGAATAGTAATTCGAGCAGACTTAATCTTAGGATTTCCAGTTTCGAGAATCTCGGCGCGAACCTTATCTTCAGTCATGTATAAAGTATAAAGAAGAGTCGCCCTTTAGGCCGGAGATAAATTGGAAAGGGCCCCAATTTCTCAGGGCCCTCCCATGCGTATACGACGCGACTCTTTTGATCACTACCAATAGATCGATTTACATCAGCTACGACCGTGGTGGAGGCGACGGGGTTTGAACCCGTTCCGGTTGTTTGGTAAACGACTAGGCTGCCAAACGAATTAGTTCTTGCATCTACCTATACTCACTACATGGCTCAAACAGCACGAAAGCACACCTGGTATGAGGACCTATTTGGAATCGCCACAGGCGTAGTGCTCATCACTACTGGAATCTTGTTTATGCAAGCGGGAGGTTTACTCACTGGTGGCGCAGTCGGCCTAGCACAATTGATAGCAACTGCCTTTGAGGCTTCTTTGAGTCCCATTTACGTATTGATTAGCATCCCTTTCTTCTTTCTTGCTATTTGGAAAATGGGCATTGGATTTGCAAGCAAAAGCTTTCTTAACATTCTTATCGTCTCATTTGTCCTTGACCGACTTCCTCATTTAATTCATGTATCTGCGCCAAACCAACTGGTGGCTGCAGTGATCGCAAATACTTTGGCAGGAATGGGGGTCTTGGCATTCTTTAGACATAATTCTTCACTAGGTGGATTCCAAATTATCGCCTTATACATTCAGGATAAATTTAAAGTACAAGCTGGTTTAGCTCAGGCACTTATCGATGTTGTTGTTCTCGTCATTGGTCTAAGCACCTATAGCTTGACCGCGACCCTAAATTCCTTTATCGGAGTTGTTATATTCAATGGAATTCTTGCCATTAACCATCGCCCTGATCTATATATCGGGCGCTCTGCGTAAATAATAAGAAAAGCCGCCCTATTCGCCGGAGGAATTGGAAAAGGCCTCGATCTCTCGAGGCCTTCCCATGCATATCTGTGTAGCTCTTTTGACCATTACCAATAGATCGAGCCGAAGCAGTTAAGACTGTGGTGGAGGCGACGGGGTTTGAACCCGCTCCGATGGATTGGTAAACCAACAGGCTGCCAATTACAACACGCCCCCAGCACGGAAGCGAAGTTACGTTTGATTGAGAATTAGAAAATTAGAAAAGATCGAATCTGTGGATAAAAAATGTATTAAGAAAGCAAAAGGGACCTGGCAATTAACCAAGTCCCGATTACTACCAATCCATCGTGGTCAAAGTATTACATATCTCCTCAGTTACTCGAAGTAACTAAATTAAAGAAGAGTAGCCTTATAAGCCGGATTTACAGTGAGTTCCTGAAATCCTCAATCAGATCAAAATAGACAAGCACAATTTCGGTGTCATCTGTTATTCGCGACCCGTTGTTTGACCAAAACGCAAAGTGACTGTCCCTGAAGTCGTCACCGCTCAAATCGCCTTCCGCCTCTGCTAAGGCAAATTCATCTGGCACATCTGCGAATCTTTTAATTTCGACTCGATTGACCTGGATAGTCGCTATATGCAGATTGTCATTATCAAGGACAGCTAGTTTCTCGCCAACAGTTTCAATTGGTTCGTTCTCTGCGATGTAATCCCACTCAAGAGTGCCGGCAGTCGCGCGCTTATTGCCATCTAGGAGGAAAGAAATAATTTTGTCACGGGATTCTCCAGGGTTTCCAAATTCAATTGTGCGTAGCCCATTTACGATTGGAAAAGTCATAATAGAAAGTTTAGTGGCTTGAAAAAGAAGAGTCGCCCTATAAGCCGGAGACGAAATTCTTATGCGTGACGCCATCCTCAAGAAAATGAATTGCCCTCATTATTGCCCCAAATAAATACTAGTTTAGGGGCGGTTGAATTGGCTTCCAGTCAATCACGACGTCTAGGCGTTGCGAACAAGGCGTACAAAGTTCGTGATGCGCAATGCATCACCTTGTGGCGCATTTCCAGCCTGTTGCTTAGTGTCGACTTGTTTTGAATCTGTTCTTTGCGCTCCTGCACCATGGACATCGAGCCACATGCCAAATTGCTTTCCCATGGCTCGTCCAAAACATACATAGGCTGCTTCATTGCCTCGGGATTCACTCGTTCTTGGATCCACAGACGCGTGAGTAGTCGAGGACCAATACCAAGGCCAATCTTTATCTCCGGCTTCGTCGACAATCGACGTACTTGAAAAAATTGGATCTATTGCGGCGCTATTTGAAGCACTTGGAGATCTTGTGTAGTCCACAATGCTCTGCAGCTCCTTGACGTCCGGTAATTTCCAATCGGAGTGCCCTAAGTAATTCTCCTTGTTCTTCTTCTGCACCCACTTCAGCGCAGTAGTCCAATCCATGCCCTTGAGGCTGTCTGCCTGACTCCACATAAGCGAAGTTGCCTTATCTGTAATTGTGCCGTTCTTATTATCAATAAAATTATTGACACCGTAATTCTTTGCGCCGCGGACGTAATAGATATAAAACTTCGGCGCTGACAATCCATTCATTCCAATTGCAGGTGGATAGCCCTTAATGCGACCATCTGCAAAATTCACACCGAACATCGTCTGCAAGAATTTATACACTTTTCCGGTGTAGAAAGTCGTAGTTACTATATGAGCATCAATAATGCGATCGCCTACCGAGGTATCGCCATAGCCAAAGTCAAAGAATTTTGTATCAATAAAAGGTTTGGGGGTTGTGGGCAATTTTGATGAAATTCCGACATCGACGCCCTCGAAATTAATCAGCGAGTAAGCTTCTTTGAGCGTTGGAATTCGCCAATCTGTGTAATCACCAACATTTACATTTGCAGCACTAGCCAGAGCATCGCCCACTGTCATCTGATCAAGGCTGTTAATCTCTCCATCTTCATTGAGGTCCAAAGTTTTGGTCCAGATTAAACCTGTCACTAAGTCAGTAATGGTCCCGTCATTGTTATCTCTATATTTTGGGGTATTCCCCTGATGGGACGCATTTTGCCCATGAAGAGAGTCTCCAACTGCCGGCTGACCAATCGCGTTTCCAATTAAGTTCCAATATGTTGTTTGTCCAGTTCCAACAATGGGATATGTGCCGACACCTGCCGCAGTGCTTGTAGAAGCCGGAACATCGACTGAGCGAGACACATTTATGGCGAAGACGGTACCGACCAAGATAAGGAAGAGTGAAGTGATACCTGCAATCGTTACAAGTAGTACTTTCTTGAGATTCAAACGTGTGAAAGAAAATATCTTCACTTAGCACCGAGAGTCTCTTTGAGCTTTGCTTCAGTAATTCCAAGGTTCTTAGCGGCAAGCGCGAAATCCGGTGGCATCATATTTCCAAAGGCATCCTTCAGCTCAGCCTCAGTAATTCCCAATTTCTTAGCCGCAGCAGCGGTATCTATCGCTGGGCCGCCTGGGCCGCCTGGGCCTTCATTAGACGCTAGCGGATCTACAGCAGTCAGGCCCTTCACGCACTTTACGACCAAGTTCTTCTCTGCGGATTGGGCGTAGTAGTGATAACCATCTTTCGCTGTAGTTCTACCGTTGCATTCATCAAGTTTGATTGTGCTC
>WLMD01000088.1 GCA_009700405.1 Actinomycetota bacterium
AAGGCGACACCGTTTTGGTGATTGCTGGAAAAGATAAGGGAGTCACCGGCAAGGTGCTCGACCTTGATGCTCAACGCATCCTTGTTGAAGGTGTTAATCGCGTAAAGCGCCACACCAAAGAAACAACAGGAGATCGCGGAGTAAAGGTCGGCGGCATCATGACCGTTGAAGCTTCCATCGCAATTTCAAACGTCATGCTCGTTGATGAAGATGGCAAGGCAACACGCCTTGGCGCCCGCAAAGATGAAAATGGCAAGAACGTACGCATTTCGCGTCGCACCGGAAAGGACATCTAATGTCAGCTACTGAATTAGTACGTCTCAAGGGACGCTATCGCAGCGAAATCGCACCAGCGCTTATGGCTGAATTTGGCTATAAGAACGTCATGCAGATTCCAACCCTCGTTAAGGTTGTAGTCAACATGGGTGTCGGTGAAGCAGCTCGTGATTCCAAGTTGATCGAAGGCGCAATCCGCGATCTCACAACAATCACAGGCCAGAAGCCACAGGTCACCAAGTCACGCAAGTCCATCGCGCAGTTCAAGCTTCGCGAGAACATGCCGATTGGTGCACATGTAACTTTGCGCGGAGATCGTATGTGGGAATTCGCAGACCGTCTTCTTTCTATCTCCTTGCCACGTATCCGCGACTTCCGCGGCTTGTCACCAAAGCAATTTGATGGCGCTGGCAATTACACCTTTGGTCTCACCGAGCAAGTTGTGTTCCCTGAGATCGAACAAGACAAGATTGATCGTCCGCGCGGTATGGATATCACTTTTGTCACCACCGCGAAAAACGATGACGAAGGTCGCGCATTACTTAAGGCGCTCGGCTTTCCATTCAAGGAGAACTAATGGCTAAAACATCGCTCAAAGTAAAAGCAGCACGTAAGCCAAAGTTCAAGGTTCGTGGCTATACACGTTGCCAGCGTTGCGGTCGCCCGCATGCTGTCTACCAAAAATTCGGAATTTGCCGCATCTGCTTCCGAGAGATGGCACACCGCGGCGAACTTCCTGGCATCACAAAAGCTTCCTGGTAAACATAATTCACCCAACAACTACGAAACAGGTCTTGTTTGTTAAAACAAACAGGCGAGAAACCGGTTCGAGAGAGGCCATAGGCCACGCATGACAATGACAGATCCGATCGCAGACATGTTGACACGTCTGCGTAACGCAAACTCTGCCTACCACGATGCAGTTTCCATGCCATCGTCGTCGGTAAAGACGCGTATCGCAGCAATTCTTCAACAGGAGGGCTTCATCGGCGGATACCGCGTTGATGCCAATCCAAACGGCGTTGGTAAGACGCTCGTACTTGACTTGAAGTTCGGTCCCAACCGTGAGCGTTCAATCGCTGGACTTCGTCGAGTAAGCAAGCCAGGTCTTCGCGTTTACGCAAAGTCCACGGCGCTGCCAAAAGTTCTTGGCGGTCTAGGCGTTGCCATCATTTCAACTTCATCTGGATTGCTTACTGATAAGCAAGCCAACAAACAAGGCGTAGGCGGAGAAGTTCTCGCCTATGTATGGTGATTGAAATGTCACGTATCGGTCGCATGCCAATCACCGTCCCAGCGGGCGTTGAAGTATCTATTTCTGGCCAAGAGGTTTCTGTTAAAGGACCTAAAGGCTCACTATCACGTGCAATTGCTCTGCCAATTCACGTCTCACAAGCTGATGGTGTTCTCACCGTTGCTCGTCCAAATGACGAGCGCTTGAGTCGTTCACTACACGGTTTGTCTCGCACACTTGTTTTCAACATGATTGAAGGCGTAACTACTGGTTACAGCAAGACAATCGAAATTGTTGGTGTGGGTTACCGCGTTGCTGAAAAGGGCAAGGATCTTGAATTTGCACTTGGCTATAGCCACTCAATTCAATTCCCAGCACCTGAAGGCATCACATTCAGCGTTGCATCTCCAACTAAGTTTTCAATCTCAGGGATTGATAAGCAACTCGTTGGTGAAGTAGCAGCAAAGATTAAGAAGCTTCGCAAGGCCGACCCTTACAAGGGCAAGGGCTTGCGTTTGGAAGGCGAAGTTGTTCGCCGCAAGCAAGGAAAGACGGGTAAGAAGTAATGGCAATCGGTGTAAAGGTCGTTAAGGGATCGGCAACAAATGCCCGTCGCCGTCGTCACTTCCGCGTTCGCAAGAAGGTCGCGGGAACTGCTGCGCGTCCACGTCTTGTTGTATCGCGTTCTGCTCGCCACTTGGTTGTGCAGGTCGTCGATGATTTGCAAGCTCGCACTTTGGCTTCTGCCTCCACCATGGAAGCAGATCTTCGCGCGTCTACTGGCGATAAGACTGCAAAGTCTCGTCAACTCGGTGCACTTATCGCCGAGCGCGCAAAGGCTGCCGGAATCACATCTGTAGTTTTCGATCGCGGTGGTAATCAATACCACGGTCGTATCGCAGCACTTGCTGATAGTGCACGAGAGAACGGATTGGACTTCTAATGGCCGTTAATCCAACTCAAACTCGCGAAGGCGGAGAAGCCCCAAAGGGTAACGATCGCCGCGAACGTCGCGATGATCGTGCACAAGACAAGAGCCCATTCATGGAGCGCGTTGTCTTTATCAACCGTGTATCTAAGGTAGTAAAAGGTGGACGTCGTTTCTCCTTCACCGCACTCGTCGTTGTTGGCGATGGCAATGGTCAAGTTGGAATTGGTTATGGAAAATCTAAGGAAGTTCCACAAGCAATTGCAAAGGCTGTTGAAGAAGCAAAGCGTTCATTCTTTAAAGTTCCACGTATTCAAGGAACTGTTCCTCACGCTATTCAAGGTGAAGCAGCAGCCGGCGTAGTTCTACTTCGCCCAGCAAGCCCTGGTACCGGTGTTATTGCTGGTGGTCCAGTTCGTGCCGTACTTGAGTGTGCAGGAATTACCGATGTACTTACTAAGTCTTTAGGTTCTAACAATGCAATCAACATGGTTCATGCCACTGTTGCAGCGTTGAAGGGACTTGAGTCTCCAGAAGCTATCGCAGCTCGTCGCGGTCGTCCGCTCGAAGATGTTGCACCAGCTGCAATTATCCGCGCTTCACAGATGACAGTTGGTGCCTAATGCCTCGTTTAAAAGTTACTCAAGTTCGCTCAAAGGTTGGTTACAGCCCTCAGCAACGCGACACACTTCGTTCACTCGGCCTCAAGCGCATCAATGATGTTGTTGTGAAAGAGGATCGTCCAGAAATTCGTGGCATGGTTTTCGCCGTTCGCCACCTGATCAAGGTTGAGGAGGTTGAATAGCATATGACACTCAAAGTTCATCATCTTCGTCCAGCCCCCGGTGCTAAGAAAGCTAAGACTCGCAAGGGTCGCGGTGAAGCATCTAAGGGTAAGACCGCCGGTCGCGGTGGCAAGGGAACTCGTGCACGTAACCAGGTTCGCGCAGGATTCGAAGGCGGTCAGTTGCCTCTCGTTATGCGTTTGCCTAAGTTGCGCGGCTTCAAGAACCCTGCTCGTATCGAATATCAGGCAGTAAACGTCGCAACCATTAACTCCCTTTACCCAAAGGGTGGCAATGTCACCGTCGAGGATCTCGTCAAGAAGGGCGCCGCACGTGATGGCTTCCCTGTCAAAATCCTCGGAAATGGCGAACTCGCAGTTAAGGTCAGCGTTACTGCACACAAATTCTCAGGCACTGCGGTTGAAAAGATTGCAGCGGCTGGCGGAAGTACAAAGACCCTGTAGTTGAGCTGTAATACAGCTGTATTACAGTAGATTTCGATGTTATTGACTTGAGAGAGAAGGAGAAGATCAGTGCTTTCAGCATTTGGTAAGGCCTTTAGGACACCAGATCTGCGCAAGAAGATCTTCTTCACTCTTTCGATCATGGCGTTGTTCCGCTTTGGTTCGGTTGTTCCAACACCTGGTGTTTCATACGCCAACGTTCAGTCATGTCTTAAGGAAGTTCAATCTGGCGGACTATTCGGTTTGATTAACCTTTTCAGCGGTGGCGCTCTCTTGCACCTTTCCGTATTTGCACTAGGTATCATGCCGTACATCACCAGCTCAATTATTATTCAATTGCTGACAGTCGTTATTCCTCGTTTTGAAACTTTGAAAAACGAAGGACAATCAGGCACAGCCAAGTTAACTCAGTACACCCGCTACCTCACTATCGGTCTTGCAATCTTGCAGTCCACTGGTTTGGTTGCAGTTGCTCGCGTTCCTGGTCGTCTCATTTCAGGCTGCGCTTCTCCAATTATTCCTGACACATCATGGCAACGCATCGTCACAATGATCTTCATCATGACCGCAGGTACCTCTGTAATTATGTGGCTCGGTGAATTGATCACTGATCGTGGCGTAGGTAACGGAATGTCAATCTTGATCTTTACATCTATCGCAGCCGGATTCCCTGGAAACCTATGGAGTATCAAACTTCAAAAGGGTCTCTTCGCATTCTGCTTCGTACTTGCAGTTGGAGTTTTGGTTGTTGCAGCAGTTGTATTCGTTGAGCAAGCTCAACGTCGTATTCCTGTTCAATACGCTAAGCGCCAAGTAGGTCGTTCTAGCTATGGTGGAACAAGCACGTACATTCCAATCAAAGTTAACCAAGCTGGCGTTATCCCAGTTATCTTTGCATCATCCTTGCTTTATATCCCATCGTTAATTGTCAACTTCTCTGGATCTCAAGCCGCTTGGGCTGTTTGGATTAACCGTAACTTCGTCAAGGGCGATCATCCTGTTTACATCATTTCTTACGCTGCAATGATCATTTTCTTCACTTACTTCTATGTAGCAATTACATTCAATCCTGACGAAGTTGCAGATAACATGAAGAAATATGGTGGATTCGTTCCTGGTATTCGCGCCGGACGTCCAACTTCTGAGTACTTGCAATATGTACTTTCACGTATCACAGCACCAGGATCGCTCTACCTCGCATTTGTTGCGATTATCCCTATCCTTGCTTTGATCTTATTTGGTGCAACGCAGAACTTCCCATTTGGTGGAACTGCAATTCTCATTGTCGTCGGTGTTGGACTTGATACTGCCAAGCAGATTGAAAGCCAACTACAACAACGCTCATATGAGGGGTTCTTGCGCTAATGCGTTTAGTCCTGGTTGGACCACCAGGTGCAGGCAAGGGAACACAAGCAGAATTCCTTTCTTCGCATTACTCGATTCCCCATATCTCCACGGGCGATATCTTTCGAGCAAATCTCAAAGAGGGCACAGTTCTTGGACTTGAAGCAAAATCTTTCATGGATAGCGGAAACCTCGTTCCTGATTCGGTTACCAATGAAATGGTTCGGGATCGCCTAACTAAAGATGATGTGAGTAATGGATTTTTGCTCGATGGCTTTCCTAGAAATGTTATGCAAGCTGAAGTGCTTCGAGCAATTTTGGCCGAAAAGAAGGCACCACTGGATGCAGTGCTAGAGCTTTCAGTCGATAGCGCCGAAATCATCTTACGTTTATCGGGCCGCCGCATCTGCCGCAATTGCGGCAAGGCATGGCACGTGGAATACGAGAAGCCAGCCGTGCTCAATACTTGCGATGCATGTGGTGGCGAGCTGTATCAGCGTGAAGATGACAAAGAAGAAGTCATCAAACACCGTCTAGATGTTTATCAAGAGCAAACTGCTCCAATAGTTTCCTTCTACCGTACCGAAGGCTTGCTGATAACAATTCCCGCAAGTGGATCAGTTGCTGACATTACAGAACGCGCGATAACTGCGCTGAACCGCGTCCACTAATAGTTATGGCAATTCAATACAAAACCCTTGACCAGATCAAGGTGATGCGCCGTGCAGGTTTGCTCGTAGGTGAAACACTCGAAATCTTGCGATCATCGGTGAAGGTGGGAATGCGAACCGATGCCCTAGATGCAATTGCAGCTGCAAATATTAAACGTGGTGGTGGAACCTCTAATTTCAAGGGATATCACGGTTTTCCAGCGACAATTTGTGTTTCTATCAATGACGAGATTGTTCATGGAATTCCGGGTGATCGAGTTATCAACGATGGCGATGTTGTTTCCATAGACGCTGGCGCCATTATCGAAGGTTGGCATGGTGATGCGGCCTTCTCGGTAATTGCTGGAACTGTTGACCCAGCAGATCAGAAACTTCTAGATGTTTGCGAAGAGTCAATGTGGCGAGGAATCGCTGCAGGTTGTGTCGGGGCGAAGATTTCGGATATTGGTCACGCAATCGAAAGCTACGTAAAATCTCAAGGTAAATATGGAATCTTGCAAGAGTACGGGGGGCACGGAATCGGTACGGAGATGCATCAAGAACCTCATGTACTAAATTTCGGTAAAGGTGGGCACGGTTTAGAACTTACCCCTGGTTTGGTGTTGGCAATTGAACCGATGATCACTCGCGGAACGCATAAAACTCGAGTGCTTGGTGATGATTGGACAGTTGTTTCCACCGATAAATCACGTGGCGCCCATTTTGAAAACTCGTATTGTTTACTTCCGGATGGCAAGCCATTTGTTCTTACTGCAATTGATGGTGGGCGCGATCGTTTGGCTTCACTTGGTATAGAAATTTCAAATCTTCTGAATTAACCCTGGGTTGCAAAACTCTTTTCGATTACATCAAAAATCAGTTCATTCCATTTTTTGGGATCAATATGTAGAGTTGCGACGTCATCAATGATTTTGCCAAAGGCGTATCCCTGTATCATTAGCGCCATAGATAGCGGGTCTAAATCGGCTCTTAAATATCCAGCATTCTGCGCTCTCCTTGCCAACTCCGTTATGGATTCAGTAAGCCTTTGTTGCTCCTCTCCTAAGTCATGCATTAGTCGAGGATTGCCTTCTGCCATACCGAGTATCCGTGCACGTTCAAATCGTGAAGACCTTGAGGAAGGGCTTTGAGTTAATTCAAAAACTCTTACAAGGCCTTCGAAAAATTGCTCACGATTACTTGCATCATTCATTACGGTTGTAAGAA
>WLMD01000089.1 GCA_009700405.1 Actinomycetota bacterium
TACCCGTCGTCGCCTTGGTGAGCCATTACCTCACCAACAAGCTGATAGGCCGCGAGGTCATCTTCTACCGAAAAACTTTCCAAACTCGGTGATGCCACCAAGTTTCATATCCGGTATTATCCCCGGTTTCCCGGAGTTATCCCAGAGTAGAAGGTAGATTCCTCACGTGTTCCTCACCCGTTCGCCGCTATTCCATTCCCGAAGGAACTTCATCGCTCGACTTGCATGTGTTAAGCACGCCGCCAGCGTTCGTCCTGAGCCAGGATCAAACTCTCCATAGAAAGTTTTTATCTGGCGTACAGACATATTAAACAACTGACGTTATTCTTTTTTGTCTTTACCAAAGGAAATCAACGGGTATAGCTAATTAACCCACCAGCAAGCTGATGGGGTGTTTCGCCATACCTCATTGAGGTATTACTTCGTGGTCTCTCATTTCTATGCTGAAAACCCGAAAGTTTCCAGACATGCGAAAAGGAGCCACATTGGCATTGACTTATGGCACGCTGTTGAGTTCTCAAGGTACGGATGCGCACTGCTTCTGGAGATCGCTCTCCATTTTCAGGGCAGACTGACAAATCTAGTGCAAAGGCGCTTATGCGGTCAAACCGCCTAGAACCACTTACTTTTCGATCTGGCAAGAATTTGCCTACTGTCCGGCCGAGAAAGCGTCCGGTACACAGCAAGGAGCGTAACTATAGGCCCAGCGTGGGTGAGCGTCAAATCGGGGCAGCAAATCGAGAAAACCCTTATAAATCAAGGTTATTTGAGGTACTCCACGGCCACTAAATCCCGCTTTCCCTTTCGGAGGACAGCAAATCGACCAAAAAGGAAGTCTTTTTGAGCCGGAGCGAACTCCTCCCCCTCGATTTTGGCGTTATTGAGATATGCGCCACCTTCTTTGACCACTCTGCGAGCTGCTGATTTGGAATCAACCACCCCAGAGGCCGCTACTAAGTCAACCCATGTCGGAATTTCATCGAACGATGTGATGGTTGTTCGTGGAAGTTCGGCCAATGCGCTTTCTAGCGTTACTTCATCAAGTTCTGAAAGTTCACCCTGTCCAAATAATGCGCGTGATGCTGCTTCTACTCTTTCGCAAATCTGCGCGCTATGAACTAACGAAGTTAGTTCGCGTGCAAGTGCGCGATGGGCAGTACGTGCACCAGGATTTTCATTATGCGAAACTTCTAGTGCGTTAATTTCATCATGAGAAAGAAAAGAAAAAACTTTAAGAAAATTAATTACATCGCGATCTTCGGTTGCTAACCAATATTGAAAAAACGCATATGGAGAAGTCATGGTTGCATCGAGCCAGACACTTCCGCCAGCAGTTTTACCAAATTTAGTTCCGTCAGCTTTAGCAAGCAATGGAACAGTTAATGCATGCCCACTTCCGCCTTCAACGCGACGAATTAGATCAAGTCCCGCAACAATATTTCCCCACTGATCAGAACCACCTAACTGAAGTGTGCAGCCAAATCGTCTAAATAACTCAAGGAAATCAAGGGATTGCAGCACTTGATAGGAGAACTCTGTATAAGAAATTCCCCCTGCTTCTAGTCGTGACGAAACAGAATCCTTGGCAAGCATTTGATTCACGCTGAAATGTTTTCCGATATCGCGCAAGAACTCAATCGCAGATAAAGGAGATGTCCAATCAAGGTTGTTTACAACTCTTGCTGGATTATCTTTTGCATCAAAATCCAAATACTTTGATACTTGAAGTCGTATTCGAGAAACCCACTCTTCAACAACTTCTTCGGTATTGAGAACTCGCTCTTCATTCTTACCACTTGGATCGCCCACTAATCCCGTAGCACCTCCAACAAGTGCAATCGGATGATGGCCTTGCAATTGAAAACGTCGCAAGATCAATAAGACAACCAAGTTGCCAACATGCAAACTCGGCGCTGTTGGATCAAAACCAATATACAAAGTTATTGGCTTTGAAAGTGCCTCTTTTAAGGCCTTTTCATCTGTACTTTGTGCGAGCAGTCCGCGCCATCGAAGGTCTTCGAGAAGATTCATGCACCCATCATGCCCGAAAAGCGCTTGCTCTCGTTGGTAATCCAAGTCGAGTTAATTGAAATATTGCCGCGTAAAGTGGATATCTGAAGAGCGACCTCGCTCGGTGCGGTGCCACCGAAAGTGCCCCTAGATTTCAGGGCTCCATCGACAGTCAGCACCTCACGTACATCGGATTTCAATGACGGATGAATTGCGGCAAATTCTCCATCTGAGAGCTCGTGTAATTGCTTACCTGTGGACTCACATAGATGAACGACGGCACCTGCGGCCTCATGCGCCTGCGCAAATGGAATTCCTGCCCGTACCAAGTAGTCAGCAATTTCTGTGGCCAAAGAGAAACCTGTTGGCGCTGCTGCTGCCATTTTTTCGCGATTGAAATGAGTCGTTGCAACCATGCCAGTAAAAGCCGGAAGAACTAGATCTAGAGTGTCCAGAGAATCAAAGAGCGGCTCTTTATCTTCTTGAAGATCTCTGTTGTAGGCAAAGGGTAAACCTTTGAGCATTGTTAATACACCGGTGAGATTTCCAACTAATCGACCTGCCTTGCCACGAGCGAGCTCAGCAATATCAGGGTTCTTCTTCTGCGGCATGATCGACGAACCAGTTGCATATGCATCGTCGATCTTTGCCCAACCAAACTCTGTACTTGCCCACAAGCACCACTCTTCGCCCATCCGAGACAGGTGTAAACCAATCATCGCAAGAATAAAGAGCGCCTCGGCAACAAAATCACGATCACTTACAGCGTCGATACTGTTGGGAATTGCTCCCGCGAAACCCAAATCAGTCGCGCTACTTAAAGGATCCAAGCTCAAAGAAGATCCCGCTAGCGCACCTGCACCCAATGGAGAAAGTGACGTTCGAGCAAACCAATCTTGTATCCGATCTACATCACGCTGGAGTGCGTGAGCGTGTTTTGCTAATTCGTGGCCAAAGGAAACCGGTTGCGCATGTTGCATATGAGTAAATCCTGGTGCTGGTGCATCAATATATTCAGAGGCCTTCACAAGGATTGCATTCTGCAAGTCAATGACGCTCTGCCCTAAATGCAACATGTGGTCTATTGCATATAAACGCAAATCCGTTGCTACCTGATCATTACGAGAGCGTCCTGCACGAAGAGCTCCCCCAACGGATCCGAGTTTGAGCATTAAGCCACGCTCTAACGCACTGTGTACATCTTCATCTTCCGGAATCGGAGCGAAAGTGCCAAGGGCTACTTCTTCTTGCAACTCTTTCAGCGCTCCACGAATCGCATTGGCATCTGTAGGTTGTAAAAGTTTCGCCTTCTCTAGAACAGAGAGATGAGCAAGAGATGAACGCAAATCATATGGAGCTAAACGCCAATCAAAATCGATGCTACGTGAGAGAGCAAATACAGCCTCCGCCGGATTACTAGTAAACCTTCCTCCCCAGAGTGCCATAACTATTTCTTAGCCTTTCTCGACGATACTTTTGAAGGTGCTGTTGAAGTTGAAGTAGATGGTTGTGCGATACCAAGCAATTCTTTCGCTAAAGAAGCACCACCATCGCTTTTCTTGGAAATTACCAAGACCGTGTCGTCACCAGCAATTGTTCCAATGACGTTAATAAATGCCCCAATACCTGAACCTCGGTCCAATGCACTTGCCAATAATTGCGCTCCACCCGGCGGAGTCTTCACTACTGCCATATTTGCGCTTGATTCAACAGACAATATTAGTTCGGAGGGAAATGAATGTTCGCGAGGCAACAAGTAGGTCGCTACACCATCACTCCTACGGCCACGGAGCGCCCCAATCTCTTCAAGGTCCCTACTAGCAGTGGCTTGGGTTACTAAGAATCCTGCCTTACCTAGGAGGTGTACTAAATCCGATTGGGAATGCACCTGTCCTTTTTCGACAAGAGAAATCACGACCGATTTTCTTGATTGAGAACTAGACATAACTAACCTCCTGCATAACCTTAGTAAAGACGGAGAGAAATTTAGAAATTTGAGCATCGCTGACAGTGAGCGCAGGAGCGATACGAATTACTGAATCAGTTGCAGCATTGACCAAGACTCCCCGGTCCTGCAATAACTCTTGTACGTGCACCGCATCGGGATGTTCAAGGACAATGCCAATGAGCAGTCCTTCACCGCGAACTTCCAAAACTCCATCGCACGTAGAAAGAACCTTCTTTATCCGCGCTCCTTTTTTCTTAACCTTGGGTAACAACTTCTCCTTACGAATTACTTTTATGACTGCAAGAGCGCTTGCGCACGCCACCGGATTTCCGCCGAAAGTGGATCCATGATCCCCTGGTGCGAATAACTTTCCAGCCTTACCAATAGCAATCATCGCTCCGATAGGAAGTCCACCGCCTAGACCTTTTGCCAGAGTGATTACATCAGGTGTAATGCCTTCTTGTTCAAATCCAAACCACTCACCCGTCCGACCCACACCAGTTTGAACTGCGTCAACAACCATTAGCGCACCGTGCTTGGTGCACAGTTTACGAATTGTTTTTAAGTAGCCTTTAGGAGGAACGACAACACCGGCTTCACCCATTATTGGTTCGACTATCACCATTGCAGTGTCGCCATCGATAGCTTGAGTAATGGACTCGATGTCTCCGTAAGGAACATGAACTACCTCTGAGAGCAATGGAGTAAAAGGATCACGTTTCTTTGGCTGACCCGTTAGCGAGAGCGCCCCCATAGTTCGACCATGAAAGGCTCCCTGAGTTGCCACAACGCGCGTCTTGCCTAACTTGCGCGAAAGTTTCAGCGCTGCTTCATTAGCTTCGGCACCTGAGTTGCAAAAGAAAACTCGAGCACTTTTCTCCCCAACCATCTCTTGAAGAGCTTGGGCAAGATCAATCACACCTGGATGCATGTAGAAATTACTCACGTGACCTAGAGTCTTAATTTGCTTGCTAACCGCGGTTACTACTGCAGGATGCGCCTGTCCTAGAACGCTTGTCGCGATTCCGCCGAGGAAATCAAGATACTTCTTACCATCAACATCTGTAAGGATCGAACCTTTACCAGATGCAATCGCAAGTGAGGGAACTCCGTAATTTGATTGGAGTGAACTACTCCAGCGTTCTGCATATTTCTTTGATTTATCACTCATCGAGTAACCACCGTTCCGCCAAACCCGCGCAATGCAAGGGAAAAAGCCTCCGGGTCTTTGCCATCTATTACCCGCACACTTGCTGCGCCCAACGCGATTGCGTTTAATGTGGCTAAGACTTTAGGTGCCATGCCTTCTGCAAATTCATTCTTTATAAGATTGAGTTCGTTGTAGGTAATTGTTGATATGAACGATGAAGTCTCTGGCCAATTACGATAAATACCTGGAACATCAGTCATGATAATCAATGAGTCCGCTCCCAGGGCCCCTGCAATTGCCCCCGCGGCCAAATCTGCATTCACATTAAGACCCGATTTAGAGATTTCATCTGAATCGTCACCCTCTACAGCGATTGGAGAAATCACCGGCACGAAGCCCGATGCAAGAAGTGAGGTGAGCAAAGAAGTATCCACGCGAATGACTTCTCCCACTTGACCAAGGTCAGCTGGAGTTCCGTCTACCAATTCAGTCAACTTCTGAGCAACTAGTAGTCCGCCGTCGCGTCCAGTAATTCCGACCGCGTTTATTCCAGCCTTGCGCAGTTGTGCAACGACATCTCGTAGAACGCTCCCACTGAGAACACTTTGAACAACTCTGAACGCCTCTGGAGAAGTCACTCGGAAGCCACCTAGAAATGAGGATTCAATCCCAGATAGTGCGAGAGCTTCGTTTATCTGTGGCCCGCCACCATGAATAATGACGCACTCTTGTCCAATATCCAGCACCGCTTGAACCGCTTCAGCAAAGAGTCCATCAACATCCGTCATGGCATTTCCGCCGAATTTAATGACGATCATGTTGCGTACGCTGAGTTCTCTTCAACGTAATCATGACTTAAATCATTCGTGTAAATCGTGGCCGAATGCAATCCAGATTTGAGATCAATGAGTATCGAAATGTTAACGCCAGAAAGATCTACTAGGTTTCTATCATCACCAGGTCCACTAGAACGTGAAACCATTACCTGATTGAGAGAAACATCTACATCTGCTGGATCAAAATCGGCATCTGCCGTACCTAACGCTGCAAGGATTCTTCCCCAATTGGGATCGCCTCCAAATAGCGCGCACTTGAGGAGATTGTTTCTGGCGCAAGCACGACCTACTGCTACCGCGTCGTCTTCGGAGCCTGCATTGATTACTTCGATAGAAACAATCTTGGTATGACCTTCAGCGTCGCCGATTAACTGTGTTGCAAGAGAGCCACATACCTCCATGAGGGTTTGCTCAAGGTTGCTATCTGAAATCTGAACTCCAGAACTTCCGCTAGCCATAAGAATGACAGTGTCGTTAGTCGAAGTGCATCCGTCAGAATCAATTCTGTTAAAGGTACGGTTACATACTCTTGTAAAGATCTCTTGAAGGTGCTTCTCGTCAACCACTGCATCTGTCATTACAACAGAGA
>WLMD01000009.1 GCA_009700405.1 Actinomycetota bacterium
CACTTCTTCTCAATGCAGTGTCAACGGTGAGCGCCCTCTGGTTGCTCATACTTCTTTTCTCGCCAATCAGTGGAGCACATTTTAATCCCTTGGTTACATTGGCCGAGTACTTTCTCAAGCGCATGACATTGACTGACGCTCTCACTTACATCCTGGCTCAGTTTCTTGGTGGAATCCTCGGGGCGATTCTTGCCAACCTCATGTTCGAGCATCCAGCGATTTTCCCATCGCACCATATTCGTAACGGGGTTGGGTTATTCCTAGGCGAAGTAATTGCCACAGCCGGTTTGCTCCTTATTATCCATATGCTTTCACTTCAAGGTCGTTCGCAATTCACTCCCATTGCCGTTGCTATGTGGATAGGTTCGGCCTATTTCTTCACCTCATCTACCTCATTTGCCAATCCTGCTGTCACTCTCGCTCGAACATTGAGCGATACATTTTCAGGTATTGCACTTTCAAGTCTCAACTTATTTCTCCTGGCCCAATCCTTAGGTGCACTCATCGGCACACTCAGCGGACGATATTTAGGGAAATTAACGAAATTCGAGAAAGAGGAAATCCATGGATAGAAAACCAAGTGTCCTGTTTGTCTGTGTTCATAATGCCGGCCGATCACAAATGGCAGCGGGTTTTATGCGTGAGCTCTCGCAGGGGAGAGTAGAAGTTCTCTCTGCAGGATCAGCGCCGAAGGACTCAATCAATCCCGTCGCGGTAGAGGCAATGATGGAAATCGGGATCGACATCACCAACCAAGTTCCAAAAATCCTTACTCCTGAAGCAGTGCAAGAATCCGATGCAGTAGTAACGATGGGATGCGGAGATGCATGTCCGTTCTACCCAGGTAAGCGCTATGAAGATTGGGTTCTCGATGACCCTGCCGGTCAAGGAATTGAATCAGTGCGTGTAATACGTGACGACATAAAAGCCCGAGTAGAGAAGCTCTTATCTGAGTTACTTGTCTAACTAATCTCCTACGACCATAGGAGTGGCGCCAGTGCACGTAATTAATTCTGAATACGTTGTAGGGAACACCGCATGGGGATGACCAGCGGCTGCCCACACCACCTCGTAATCGTTGAGCGCTTCGTCAATAAGAATTATTTCTGGCTTTGAAATCCACCCCAGTGGGCTCACGCCACCAATTGAAAAACCAGATACATCTTTGACGAAGTCGGCATCTGCACGGTGCAGTTTTTCTACGCCAAGATTTTGCGCAACCAAGTGCGTATCGACTCGATGTCTCCCGCTAGTGATTACTAATAAGGCGGAACCGTTGGGCAATTTGAAGACGATTGATGATGCAACTTGGCCTACTTCGATACCAAGTCCTTCGGCTGCCTCGGCTGCGGTTCGCGCACTGTCTGAGAGGGCAACAATTTCACCTGTAATTCCTGCGTTATTTAAGACTTCACGAACTCGAATAACTGAGGGATTTTGAAACACTGCTTCCATAAGGCGAAAGTTTAGGGGTGGTCGGCTCCAGTTAGCCAGCCTTGCGCTGCAAGGGCAACCGATAGTGCAAGCACAGCCGCAGCCCCAGCTAAGTGAAGATCTTGCAGATCTGCTGGCGCTTTCTTAAGTGCACTAAGAATGCCTAACGTTGCCGTTGCGCAGATCAACGCAACGAGTGTCGATGCGAGTGCACGTGCTCCGCGTAAGTGTGACCAATATTGCCAAGCATGAATGGCGAAAGAAATTAGCGCAATGCTGGCCAATGCGACCGTGCCGCGGTGAATTAGATGCAAAACAACTAAATGAAGAGGTTGATCACTTGGGCAAAGAGGAAAACTTGCACAAGCTTTCTCGGCTTCGGCATTAACAACAAGAGAGCCAGTCAGATAGAGAAGGGCGGCACCAGCGAGAGCTATCCAAACAATTTTTGAAAGTCGTGAACCATGTACTTCAACGCGTGGAATAACGGTCGCCACTGCGGTAGTTGTTGCACCAGCAAGTAGAGCCAGTCCGGCAAGCAAGTGCCCCGCGACTGTAGGTGCGTTGTTGCTCGCGAAGACTGTCACAGCTCCGAGAATGATCTGCACGACGATAGTCACACCAGTGAACACTGCTGGGCGGATTGCAGCTGGTCGATTTTTCCAACGCAGCGCTAAGAGCGCTGTGATTGCAACAAGAGCGCTAACGAGTGCTGCAATGTAGCGATGTGTTTGTTCCATGAACGCGTGAAAGCCGTGAATCGGCCCAATCGTTCCTTTGCACAAAGGCCAATCAGGGCAGCCCATTCCAGAGTCTGTTACTCGCACATGAGAGCCGAAAATGATCAAGAAATAAACTACAACCGCGCACGTGATGGCAGTAATCACTAATACTCTGTTTTTCTGAATGACAGACATGTTCTGGAACGTACACCTGGGAAGAAGAATGGTGTTCTAATGTGAGCCCCCATCGTAATAATTGAGTGACACCACTACGCTTACCTCCTTATGACTCAAACTTCAGTGCAACGTTCTGCGCTCCGTGCACGTAATTCATTGTGGGCCACTTTTTTCATTATGGGAGTTGTCTCGATGGGGTGGGTCCCGAGGATTCCTGAAATTAAAGAGCTCCTGCATTTTTCGGATGGACAGTTTGGTCTCTTGTTGATGTCAAGCACTGTTGGATCGCTGACTGGGGCGCAATTAGCAGGACGGCTCATTCATACATTTGGATCACGCAAGGTTTCCTCTTTTGCCGCCGTTGTAATGCCTATGGGATTAATTGGCATGGGTTTCTCGAGGTCACCGGTGCAACTCTTACTAACTCTTTTTCTTATGGGTGCTGGGTATTCAAGTTTAGATATCTCACTGAACACGCAAGCGGTTGCCATTGAAAAGTTGCTTAAGCGTAGATGGATGTCCAGTTTTCACGCGATGTGGAGTATGGGTGCGCTAGCCACGACTGTATTTGGGGGCGTTTTGACCCACCACACGACTCCGAAGTTCAATTTAGTTTTCGTTGGGTTATTGAGCATGGTTCTTTACGTTCCTGCGGTTTCTTTCTTGCTTAGCGGCGAACTCGATGAACACAATGGCGGCGAAGAAGAGACCATGGCGAAAATTCCCTTCATCTCGAAATCAGTTTTACCTTTGTGGGCTTTGGGTATTGGTCTATTTGGCGCACTCGTGGCTGAAGGTGCAGCAAGTGATTGGGGAGCCGTACTTTTACATGACCACATGGGAATCGATAAAGGCTTGAATGCCTCGGCATATGCATCTTTTGCTCTGGCAATGATTGCCAGTCGATTCCTTGGTGATCGAATTTTAGAAAAGCTTGGTCCAGCTATGACCGTAAAGCTAGGTGGGTACATAGGTGGCTCAGCCCTTGGGATTTCCATTGCAATTGCCGTGCCACTCTCATCGCATTCGCAAGTTCTTTCGTTAATCATCGTGGATATCGGTTTTGCAATTGCTGGGTTCGGAATGGGTCCAGTCTTTCCTGCCTACATCTTGGCTGCTAGTGCTGAACCAGGAGTCGCCTCTTCAGTTGCTATCGCCCGTGTGGGATTCATTGGCTTCACGGCGTTCTTTGTGGGGCCGGCGTTAACCGGGGGATTAGCTCAATTGACTTCGCTACCAGTGGCAATGGGTTTACCAGCGCTGATGTTTATTTTCTCTGGTTATCAATCCCATGTGATGAAAGTTGCAAAGGTGCCTCACAACTAAAACCCGCCACACGTAGGTGCGACGGGTTTTAGTGTGTAATTGGAACTAAGGAGAGTTACTTCAGATTAAAAAATGATGAAGTAATGTGCCATCCAATATCTGCTCCGCGGCCAATGAATACGAAGAGCATGAGCGCTGCACCAGCCATAGAAATATCTTTAAAGAAACCTGTTTGAGCTGTCATCTTTGCTGTGGCATCAGTTTCTTTCCAGAATGCATGCATGATTAATGCCGTTGGAATCAAGAAGATTGCGATAAGAAGTGCACCCAAATCTGCGTAGATGCCAAGGGCTATATAGATTCCGCCGACAAGGATCATGAGGCCAGAGACGATGACTGCCAATTTGGGCGCAGGGACTTTCTTGTATTTGGCATAACCTGTCATGGCTTCTGCTTTGGTCAAATGACTAATACCTGAGGTGATGAAGATCAGGGCGAAGAGAATTCGACCGATGGCTAGCACTGCGTTCATGAGACTCCTTTAGTAATGAGCTGGACTCGGGAAGGCTAGGGGCATCTGCTTGAAGCTTTCACGACATTCTGGGTGTTTCCCCAAAATTCCTCTGACCGTACGCGGGGTTTCCTCAGCATGGAGGCACCCACTTGCTCTTTGTCAGAGGTAGGGGGTATTTTTCGAACATATGTTCGAATACCAGATTCCAGACCATCTAAAGGCGGATGTCCTAGCGGATGGCTCCACTCCTGTGGAGTTCACCTTTGCAGGCAAGCGCTTTCGTATCCATGCCGTTTTATCTCGATGGTGCGAATCTGGTGGATGGTGGAATCGAATCAACGATGGAATCTATCGACCCGATGATCAACCTCGTGGATTATGGCGCGTAGAGGCAGCGCCTATCGGGACTCTTAAAACTTTCGATATGGAACGTGATGAAGTCACTGGTATCTGGCGCATCACCGCTATCTGATGAGCTTCACACACCTTCGTGCATGTAGTGCGTACTCATTGAAATATGGCACGACCCAACCACGCGACCTTGTTGCACGGGCAGCCGAATATGAAATGTCAGCCATCGCACTCACCGACCGCGATGGTTTGGCCGGTGCAATTCGTTTTGCTCAAAGCTGCGTGGAGCATGGCATAGCACCAATTATTGGAATTGATTTAGCTGTTGACCTTGATGCTCATCTTCATCGAAGTGAATCACGAGAGAAGAAATTGCCACGCATTACCCTCTTGGCTCATAGCGATGGAGGATGGCGCTCGCTAGTTCGTTTATTAACTAGCGTGCATACATATAAAAATTCTTCAGAGAAACTTACTCGTAGTGGCACTCCTGTCTTGACGCTAGATTTCTTGCAACGCTTCAGCGAGTATTCTCAAAATCTTCACGTTTTACATGGTCCAGAGTCACCTGTTGGTGCAGCAATTGCAGCAAAGCGCCCAGATGTTGCACTTGAGCGTTTCTTGCAGACCCGCGAGCTTTTTGCCGATCACGCAATTGAATGTGTATCGCATTTAGTACCAGGTGATGGACCTCGTTCTACCGCCCATGCTGGACGCTCACTTATTTTTGCGCGAGATCATAAAATTCCAGCAGTAATCACCAATGCTGTACGAATGCGTGATCGCGATGATGGGCCTATCGCAGACATTCTCGATTCCGCCAGACAACTAGTCCCGCTGGATGCGCGTCATGTCGAGCGTAAAAATGCTGAAGGCTTTTTTAAATCTGGCGCCGAAATGATTTCCTTAGCCGAGGAGATTGCGCGTGCAGCAGGAGAGCGAACGGCCCGCGAACTTTTGGCGACAACGCACGAGTGGGCAATGCGCGCAATTCTCTCTCCGACACGCGATATCGGCTTGGGAGGAATTCATTTACCCGAACCGCATGTAGTGGGAGCTGATTCGCAAGGTGCGATGACGGCTTTGCTTCGTGCGCGTTCACAGGCTGGCCTTAATTGGCGCTACAACAACAGTGCAACAATTATTAGCGCGCAGCAACGCTTAGATGATGAACTAGCAACCGTTGAAACGCTGGGTTATGAGTCTTATTTTCTTACCGTTGCCGATATTACGGATATGGCACGAGATAGTGGAATTCGCGTTGCAGCCAGAGGTAGTGGTGCGGGCTCCTTAATTTGTCATCTCCTTGGAATATCAGGAGTGGATCCGCTACAACACGGATTGCTTATGGAGCGCTTTTGCTCACCTCTTCGTCGCGCTCTTCCAGATATCGATATTGATGTGGAAGCAGCAAGGCGCCTTGAAATTTACGACATGGTCTTTGCGCGTTATGGAGATTCGCAATGGAGCGCTCCGGGTAACACATCTCGATGTGCCACCGTGGCAATGGTTGATACCTATCGGGCGCGCCATGCAATTCGCGATACTGGCGCAGCTCTTGGATTACCTGCGATGGAGATTGACCTCATTGCAAAGTCGTTGCCACATGTACGTGCGCGCAATATTTCTCAAGCCCTTGAGAGTCTTCCAGAATTACGGGCCCTTAATCTTAAGAGCCCACTCGTTGCGATGACTATCGCCCTTGCCGAACGCCTTGATGGCCTGCCAAGACATTTAGCGATGCACCCGTGCGCTGTTGTTTTATCTGATGGTGGGTTTTTAAATCGTGCGCCCGTACAAATCAATGCTGGCGGCTATCCAATGGTGGAGTTCGATAAGGACGATGTAGAGGCAGTCGGGCTTTTAAAGTTAGACATACTTGGAGTTCGGATGCAATCTAGTATTGCTTATGCAATCAAAGAGATCGAGCGCATCGAAACTACACCAGTAGATATTGATGCGATTGCCCTTGATGATCAAGCAACCTTTGATCTCATTGCATCAACGCGCACTCTTGGCGTTTTCCAGGTAGAAAGTCCAGGCCAACGAGAACTTGTTGGCAAACTCGCACCAGAAACATTTACCGATCTGATTGTAGATATTTCTCTTTTTAGGCCAGGTCCAGTTAAGAGCGACATGATTACGCCATTCCTAGCCGCAAGAGGTGGGTGGAGTTCGGCGCAAATAATTCACCCTGACTTATATGAAACCTTGCGCGAAACTGAGGGCGTGGTTGTGTTTCACGAGCAAGTCATTTGGATCATCTCCATCATGACCGGTGTATCTCTGGCGCAAGCCGATGAGAAACGTCGTGCATTGGGGGATAGGCAAGGCCAGCAAGAAGTATGCGATTGGTTTATCCCTGCTGCATTGGCTCGAGGGTATGCCCAAGAAATTGTTGCTGAAATCTGGGATGTTTTACGCGCTTTTGCATCCTTTGGATTTTGCAAAGCGCATGCTGCGGCTTTTGCGCTGCCTACATATCAGTCGGCATGGCTGAAGGCACATCATCCTGCAGCTTTTATCGCTGGTGTTCTTACGCATGATCCAGGGATGTACCCCAAACGACTTATTCTCGATGATGCTCGCCAGATGGGAGTAACGATTTTGCCAGTTGATATTAATTTATCTGGTGGGGCATATACCGTCGAACGTGTTGATCGAGCTACTGCGCGAGTGCCGATGAGAGCTTTTGACGGAGCAAGTACTGGCAGATCACTCAAACTTCCTGATGCACGTGGTTATGCAATCCGAATGTCCTTGAGTGATTTATCCGGAATAAGTGCACGAGAAGTTGAGACAATCATTGAAGGTCAGCCCTATCTTGATCTATCTGATTTCTACGCACGCGCGGGTGCTTCTTATCCAACAATCGAGCGCCTGATTTTAATTGGTGCATTTGATGGTGTGCACAATATTGATGCTACAGAAATTAACCGACGTGACTTACTTTTGCACCTGGGTGACTTGCATAGATCTCCCACTCGCTCATTAGGAGGAGCACAACTCAACTTTGGATTCACTCCTCCTGCGCTAATTTCTAGCGGGCTACCCGACTTGACCTCAGGGGAGAAGGTGGGCCACGAAGTAGATCATTTGGGCATGGAAGTCTCGCATCACATGCTTGAGTTTTATGCAGATTTCCTTAACGCAATTGGGGCGGTGCGATCATCGGATTTATTGGCTCAACGCTCTGGTTCATCCGTCCTTGTCGCAGGAGTCAAGGTTGCCTTGCAGTCTCCACCAGTGCGTTCGGGCAAGCGAGTCATATTCCTGAGCCTTGATGATGGGTACGGTTGCAACGACGCGACATTCTTTAGCGATGCTCAACGCGATTATGCCGACGTGCTCTTTCACTCACGCCTTTTTCTTGTACGTGGGCATATTCGCCGTACTGGCCCGCGTGGAGTTTCTCTTCGCGCAACTGGGGCATGGGAATTGCGCTCTGCTTACGAAAAATGGTCCCTTAATCAAAGTACCCTCGTAAGGTGACTACAGCGACCATTCTCCATGTAGATATGGATGCCTTCTATGCCTCTGTAGCCGAGCGCGATGATCCATCGCTTAAGGGCAAGGCGGTAGTAGTTGGAGCAGGGACTCGAAGCGTGGTGCTTTCAGCAAATTATTTAGCACGTACATATGGAATTCATGCAGCGATGCCAGTGAGCAAAGCGCAACGACTAGCACCACAAGCGTTATTCATTCCTCCGGATCATGCTCGATATAGCGAAGTATCAGAACACATCATGGAAATCTTTCATTCATTTACTCCACACGTCGAACCAATTTCATTAGATGAAGCGTTCTTGGATGTCACTGGCTCGCAACGACTCATTGGTAATGGTCGTGAAATCGCAACAATGATTCGTGCAAAAGTTGAAGCACAAGAAGGCATTACATGTTCGGTCGGGATCGCATCATCAAAATTTATTGCCAAACTTGCATCCGGCCATTGCAAGCCCAATGGAATCCTAGAGATACCTGTTGACCGCGTTCTTAACTTTCTTCATCCACTTCCCGTTTCTGCAATTTGGGGTGTTGGCCCAAAGACTGCTGAGGCACTAGAGCGATTAGGTTTGCGCACTGTTGCAGAAGTTGCACATACCCCGCGGACAACTCTCATTCGTGCTCTTGGCGAGGCAACGGGTGCATCACTCTATGAATTAGCGTGGGGTCGTGACTATCGCGATGTTGTTACTGATGAACCAGATAAAAGTATTAGTGCGGCTGAAACTTTTGCTCGAGATATAGATGACCCCGAAATTCTTTTACAGGAATTATTGCGACTTACCGAAAAGGCAACAGCGCGATTACGAGGACGTTCACTTTTTGCAAAAACTATTTCAATCAAAGTTAGGTACGCAGATTTCACAACAATTAGTCGCTCCAAGACTCTGCCACTTGCAATTGACAGTACTCACGAGACATACGATGTTGTAAAAACACTTTTCCATGCCATCGGCCTCAATGGTGCGCGACTTCGCTTGGTTGGAGTGAGTTTAGATAACCTACAAAGTGATGCCCCTGAGCAATTAATCTTGGGGGCCAGAGAGCGTGGATGGCGAGAGGCCGAGGGGGCAATTGATCGTGCCCAGGCGCGATTTGGGCGCCACAGCGTGCGTCCGGGCCGACTGGTGGATAAAGATCGCGAAACTGAGGGGCCAGAGTGAGAATTCACAGGTAATCAGGGTGCATTTGAGCGCAAGATGTTCTATTGTTGAATCCACTGAGTTACTGTTAGTTACCCCGAGGGTGAAAAGGAGCGCGAAATGCCACTTTCAGAGCATGAACGCGCTCTCCTTGCCCAAATGGAGGAAGCTTTTATCGCAGATGATCCACGTTTAGTCTCAACGCTCACCGGAACTCGACTGTATCCAGGACGCAATCGACTCCTCGTAGGTATCGGGGCCCTCTTTCTCGGCATTGCCACTCTTTTCGCAGGGCTGATAGCCAAAACAATCCCAGTAGGCATTTTGGGCTTTCTCATCTCATTGGCTGGCGTAACCCTGGCCATTTCCGCCCTGACCGGAGTGAGCGCTCTACGCGCCCCTAAATCTGGTTCACGCGGTAAATCTGGCAAACGTTCCATGAATTCACGCTTGGAAGATCGCTGGGAGCGTCGCAACTTCGATAAGTAGCTCCTTCGTTCCATCTCTGTCAGGGCCCTTGTGGGGCCCTTTTTTTATGCCCTTTCCTCCAATCTCCTCGTTTAGGTGCGCGGCAGCGCGGGGGGAGAGAGTGGAGTCTTGGGGATTTATTTGGAGCAAGGTGGTTGAAAATGGAGGAAAATGGGGTAAAGTGGGGGATTAAGCAGTAGTTACCCAGGGGAAGGGGAGGAAAAGGGATGTTTCTTGGTACCCACGAACCTCGCCTGGATGAGAAAGGTCGCTTGATTTTGCCGGCGAAATTTCGCGAAGAACTCTCACCTGGATTGGTTATTACAAAAGGACAAGAACGTTGTCTCTATGTTTTTCCTTCAGCGGAATTCACAACGATCACTGAGACGCTAAGACAAGCGCCAGTCACTGCGAAATCGGCTCGCGACTACATGCGCGTGATGTTTGCAGGTGCGCACGATGAAATTCCTGATCGCCAAGGTCGCATCACAATTCCTCAAGGTTTACGTACATATGCAGCGCTAGAAAAAGACTGCGTTGTTATTGGTGCAAATACTCGCGTTGAAATTTGGGACGCAACTTCGTGGAATGAATATTTAGCAGATCGTGAAAAGGGATTTGCTGATGTTTCCGAGGAGGTATTCCCCGGACTCTTTTAAAAAGAATTAATGACGTGGTCTCTCTTGTGGCCACCGCCGACCTTAAGCAGCGGCGCCCCTTCCCCGGCGCCGCTCCTAAAAGCTCCGTCGGGCGGCGGTGACCAGAGGAGAGAGCGCAGCAGGGAATTTCAAAACAAACAAGCAGCAATCAAGGAATTAGAAAAAGTAAGGAAGTGGGGGAGAATATGGCAACACATGTTTCAGTAATGCTTGATCGTTGCGTTGCGCTTTTGTCTCCTGCAATTGAAAAAACTCCCCGCCCGATAGTTATTGATGCAACTTTGGGACTCGGTGGTCATAGTCAGGCTCTACTAAAGAAGCACCCGGAATTAACGGTCATCGGAATTGATCGCGACCTAGAAGCTATTGCGATTGCCACATCTCGTTTAGCTGAGTTTGGTGACCGATTTCGTGCAGTTCACGCAGTGTATGACGAGATAGAAAATATCGTTGCGAGCAGTGGATTCAAGAAAGTTAACGGAATCCTCTTTGATTTAGGCATCTCCTCCATGCAGGTAGATGAAAACTCGCGAGGCTTCTCATATTCGCAAGATGCTCCTCTAGATATGCGCATGGATAGAAGTCAAGGACAAAGCGCATCGGATCTTATAAATAGCGGCACCCGCGAGAACCTCATAATGATTTTGAGAAAGTATGGCGAAGAAAGATTTGCACCTCGCATTGTTGATGCAATTCTGCGCGAACGTGAAATTTCACCTATCAACTCAACGATACGACTAGCCGAATTAGTTAAAGAGAACATCCCAGCAGCGACTCGTCGCACTGGCGGAAACCCAGCCAAGCGAACATTTCAAGCGCTTCGCATTGCAGTAAATGACGAACTAGGTGCCCTTACCAGAGCGATCCCGCAGTCGATGGATTCGCTGATGATTGGTGGTCGCTTGGTGGTTATGTCATTTCAATCTCTGGAAGACCGCATTGTTAAAGAGTTTTTTGTTAAAGCATCCACATCCACATCGCCTCGCGAGTTGCCAGTTGAACTCCCACAGTTTGCAGCCAAATTTTCATTGATCGTAAAGAGCAGTGAAGTTCCAACGGAGAACGAGTTACTTGAAAACCCGCGGTCGCAATCGGTGCGACTTCGTGCAATAGAAAGGGTCGCTGCATAATGGCAATTACATCCCTAGCGCCAGAGGTCAATCGCGCTAAGAAGTCAGTTATTGAAAAGTCATCCAAAGCGGTTCTCCGCTTAGTTCCAGACTTAGGTACGGGTGAGAGAGCCGACAATAAGGCCTTCGTAACATTTGTATCAGCCGTTGGAGTTCTTGGCTTACTTCTCCTTTTGGGTATTAATACTTTGCTGGCACAAGGCGCATTTGAATTACATCGCCTACAGACTCAGGCCACGACTTTGAGCGATCAACGCGAAGCCATTCTTGCGCAAATTGCCAAATCCTCATCGCCCGAACAAGTTGCAGCAAATGCCAAGAAGCTTGGAATGGTCCCTTCTATTGACCCTCGCTTTCTAGCAGTAGATCCTGCAACCAATACAGGAGCCGCTAAGTAATCATGGGAAATTTCGGAATAGCACGAGAGCGGATTCGGTGGCTAACTGGCATCGTCTGCTTCATCCTCGTGCTGTTCGGATTTAGGCTCATCGATATTCAAGCGGTACAAGCCCAGACGTATGCACAACGTGCTTCAAATGAAATGTCTCGAACGAGCATCATGCCTGCTCCTCGTGGAGCAATTACAGACATTCATGGATTCGAATTCGCACGAAGTGTTTCGGCTTTAAATGTTGTAGTAGATCAAACGTTAGTGAAGGACCCTGACAAGGCTGCACAAATTGCAGCACCGATCTTGTCGATGTCAATCGCTGATGTTAAGAATCAAATTACGGGAACTCGTCGTTGGTACATGGTTGCACGAAATGTGACTCCAGCGCGATGGAACGCATTAAATGCTGCATTCGCCAAGTACAACCAGTCTCTTCCTCGCGAACAAATGAGTAAGCGAATCTTTGGATTCTTTGCAGAGCGTGGTTATATTCGCGAATACCCTTCGGGAAAAGCAGTTGCTTCACTTGTCGGATTTGTTAGACAAAGCGGTGTAGGTGCTAGCGGAATTGAATCAAGCATGAATTCGATAATTACAGGCACAGATGGAAAATATATGTACGCCAATGGTTATGGAGCTCAAATTCCAGGATCTCAACAAGAACTCATCACGGCCAAAACAGGCACCTCTGTTCGCTTGACTATCGATCGTGATGTTCAGTGGGTCGCATCGCAAGCAATTTTGGCTGCAGTGAAGAAATCTCATGCTCTCAGTGGCACGGTAATTGTGATGGATCCTAAAACTGGTGCAATCCTTGCCCACGCAACAGCTCCTACTTTTGATCCAAATAACACTGAGAACGTCTCTCTGGCAGCGATGAGGAATCCGTCGGTACAGGATGTATACGAGCCAGGTTCAACAGGTAAGGTAATTACATTGGCAGCGGGCATTGAAGAGAAGAAGATTTCGCCGTCAACGGTATTTACCGTCCCGTACTCGCTACGAGTTTCTAATGCGCTTTTTAAGGACCACGAGAAGCATCAAACGGAAAGATTAACGACAACAGGTATTCTCGCAATTTCGAGCAACACTGGAGCAATTCAAGTTGGAGCCAAACTCTCGAATAACGTCCTCTATGACTACCTTCGCAAATTTGGCATAGGAAGCAACACTGGATCTGGATTAGCAGGTGAATCCAACGGATCGCTTCCAGAGGTTTCATCATGGTCTGGAACTACAGCACCAACCGTCGCGTTTGGCCAGGGTTATTCTGTAACTGCCATGCAAGCAACATCAGTTTTTGCCACAATTGCAAATAATGGAATTCGGGTTTCACCAACTGTTATTGCAGGCACGAGCGACGCCAGTGGAAATTTCACTCCGTCTGCACCCCGTGAAAAGGTACGAGCCGTTAGCGCTGAAACGGCAACAAAACTTCGTCTCATGATGGAAAGCGTTGTAACCGCTAATGGAACGGCACCGGAAGCAGCCATTGCCGGTTATCGCGTTGCTGGTAAGACTGGAACTGCAATGCGTGTTGACGACAAGTGCCATTGTTATAAAGGCTATACCGCTTCATTTATTGGTTTCGCACCGGCCGATGCTCCACGGTATGTAATTAGCGTGACAATTCAAGCCCCTCAAGGTATTCACTGGGGCGGAACATTAGGCGCTCCGGTATTCAAACAAGTCATGTCATTTGTTTTGCAATCTCGCCACGTTCCTCCTACTCATACCAAAGCTGTTCCCTATCCTTTGAACGAAGCACAACTAAGACTGATCCAGACGAAGATCGTGAAGAAATAATGTTGCGCCCCGAGTTGCCTGTAAGTAGATCTCTTTCATCTATTGCAGATCAGGTGGGAGCTATCGCACCTGATTTAGATCTAGACATACTGGGGATGACTAACGTCAGTTCAGAAATTGAAGAAGGCGATCTCTTTCTTGCTTTTGCTGGAAAAAAAGTTCACGGAGCAAGTTATTGGAAAGAAGCCAAGGCACTTGGTGCACGAGCAGTGCTGACAGACGCCGCCGGTGCATTATTGGTTCAAGATTTCCCAACCGTAGTCGTTGCAGACCCTAGACGAAGTTCTGGCAATCTAAGTTCCTGGTTTTACGGGGAGCCCATGCGAGACATGTTTAGTATTGGAATCACTGGGACTAATGGCAAGACCACTACTTCAACTCTGCTCTATCAAATGTGGAGTTATGTTGGGCGAGAGGCTGGATTAATCGGGACAGTTGAAACTCGAATCGGAAGAGATGGGGTTTTCAGTAAGAGAACTACTCCTGAAAGCGCTGAACTACAATCGCTCGTTGCCACTATGCGCGAAAGACATGTACGTAATCTAGCTATGGAAGTTTCGAGTCATTCTATTGTTCTAGAAAGAATTCGAGGTTCGCATTTCAATTGCATCGGATTTAGTAACCTAACTCAGGATCACCTCGATTTTCATCCAACTATGGAAGAGTATTTTCTGGCAAAATCTTCTCTCTTCACTCATGAATTTGCCGACCTTGCTTTCATTAATATCGATGATCCTTATGGCGAGCGATTGGCAAGACTTACGCAATTGCCTGTAATTCGTCTATCGCGCAACGATAAACGCGCGGACTGGAGTTACACCTTTGTTCGTGCCGTTTCGAAGGGTCAAGAGATTTCAATTCGCGGTCCTGGTGGCATTCTTATTGAAGGCACTTTAGCCATGTTTGGAGATTTCAATCTGGACAATGCATTGATGGCTATTGCGATTGCCGTCGAAAGTGGCGTTGATTTGGTAGATATTGCCGCGATGCTGCCACGTCTCACTGGTGCCGAAGGCCGTCTAGAGACGATCAATGTGGGACAACCATTCTCTGCTTTTGTGGACTATGCGCATTCCCCTGATGCGGTTACGCGGGTTCTGGAAACATGTAAATCAATTGCAACAGGCAAAGTAATTGCAGTACTCGGCTGTGGCGGAGATAGGGATTCATCAAAGCGACCTCTTATGGGCAGAGCGCTCATCGATGGCTCGCAGGTTGCCGTTTTCACAAGTGACAATCCGCGTTCTGAAAACCCAGAGAAGATTCTCGCGGAGATGACCCAAGGATTAGACATTCACTTACCGAACGCCGTTGTCAGCGATCGACATGATGCTATTGCCTACGCAGTCTCTTGTGCTCAGCCGGGTGATGTCGTTGTGGTTTTGGGTAAAGGTCATGAAAGTGGTCAAGAGATTGCCGGTGTAATCACTCCTTTCGATGATCGATTGCAATTAGCGGCTGCACTTGAAGGCCACCGATGATTCCAATTTCAACTCAAGAGTTAGCTCAGATTCTCTCGGGAACACTTCACGCTTCTGCTGACATCATTATCGATGGTGAATGCGTCATTGATTCTAGAAAGATGAATAAAGGCGGAATATTCTTCGCCTTGCAAGGTGAAAGTGTTACGGGTCTAGATTTTGCCGCGGATGCATTCTCGAAAGGCGCTGCCCTTGTTATTGGAGAAAAACAAGTGGATGGGCCATGCATCGTTGTAGAAGATGTAACGAAGGCGTTAGGTCATCTAGCTGCACACGTGCGCAGTAAGTTGACTAACCTTATTGTTATTGCGATTACGGGATCTGAGGGCAAGACAACAACTAAAGATCTTTTATCTTGGATTTGCGCAATCGATGGAGAAACAGTTTCAACTTTCGCCTCATACAACAATGAAATTGGATTACCGCTCACCTTACTAAGTTGCACGCCTTCGACTAAGTACTGCATAGTAGAGATGGGCGCACGTCATGTAGGAGATATCGCTCATTTATGTCAGATTGCTGATCCGAGAATCGGAATTGTCTTAAAAGTTGGCAGTGCTCACTTAGGCGAATTTGGAACTATTGAAGCGATAGCGAAAACGAAAGCTGAATTGATTGAGTATCTCCCAGAAAACGGGACTGCAATTCTGGGTAATTATGACCCTTACACGCCTGCGATGACTCCAACAAAAGGTGCTCGAGTTATAACTTTTGGACAAGGACATCAAGAAGATGTGCGGGCGAGTGATGTTGAAATTCGTGAAGGACGGGCCCATTTTGATTTGGTTACTCCTATTGGACGCGCAGCCGTGGGTTTACGACTAGTCGGTGGGCATCAAGTTTCTAACGCTCTAGCTGCCGCTGCTGCCGCCACAACCTTGGGGATTTCTTTGGATTCAATTGCGGGCGGGCTCTCTACGGCAGAGATTCAGAGTAAATGGCGTATGCAGTTACATGAGTTGCCTGGGTTATTGCTTATCAACGATGCGTACAACGCCAATGTGGATTCGACGAGTGCTGCTCTACGTGCGTTAGCCCTTTTTGCCCAGGAACGAGGCGGGCAGTCGTGGGCATTCTTAGGAAAAATGCTTGAACTCGGCGAGTCATCCGCGCAAGAACATCAAAGAATTGGGACCCTTGCGCAGGCGATGGGCATTGACCATCTTGTTTGTGTAGGCGCTCCAGAATACACAACAGGTCTCACCCAAGACGACGAGATGCGAATCCATAAGTGCCTGGGGATTACGGAGGCGGCAATGTTTTCTGATCATTTTGCCCCTGGCGATGTGGTTCTAGTAAAGGCTTCGCGTGCAGAAAAACTAGAAGTGTTGGCAGATTTACTTGAACAGTCATGGATGACCAAGATTGGAGGCGACCAGTGAGAGAGATTCTGATCGCCGGGGCATTTTCTTTAATTGTTAGTTTGTTTGGAACACCGTTACTCATTCGTTGGCTAGCCCGCCACGGCTATGGGCAGATTATTCGAGATGATGGGCCCAAGAGTCATCACACCAAACGAGGAACCCCAACTATGGGTGGACTCATAATCATCGTTGCTTCACTTGTTGGCTTTCTTCTTAGCCACATCATTACTCGAATAGCGGTAAGCATCTCTGCTCTATTGGTAATCGGTTTAGTTGTGAGCCTTGGAGCACTTGGATTCATAGATGATTGGCTAAAAGTGTCCAGACAACGTTCACTTGGTTTAACGCCACGACAAAAAGTTATTGGACAGACTTTCTTCGCTGCAATCTTTGGTTGGCTTGGAATTCATTTTCTGGATGCAGATGGGCTATCACCGATTTCCTTGCATCTTTCGACCGTGCGCGATACTTCTCTAACGTTGGCTCCGGTCCTTGTTGTTATTGGCATCATCATTATGGTGAGCGCAACAAGTAATGGAGTGAATCTCACTGACGGACTCGATGGCCTTGCAACAGGCGCATCGGTAATGACTTTCCTCTCATTCATCCTTATTGGAGTGTGGGAGTTTGGGCAAGGTTGTTCTGTCTCTCCCGCGATTAACTGTTACCAAGTCAGAGATCCCTTGGATATTGCAGTCTTGGCTGCCTCGCTTGCGGCTGCATGCACGGGATTCCTCTGGTGGAATGCGTCACCCGCGAAAATTTTCATGGGTGATACAGGATCCCTAGCACTTGGTGGTGCCATAGCGGGCATCGCTGCAACATTGCGTATTGAGTTGCTTTTGATTCCATTGGGCGGGCTTTTCGTCATAATCACAATGTCCGTAATCATTCAGCGTTTATATTTTAAAGCCTCAGGCGGAAAACGTGTTTTTAAAATGGCGCCTCTTCAACACCATTTCGAACTCAGCGGGTGGGGAGAAGTAACAATTGTTTTGCGCTTTTGGATTATTGCTGGTCTATGCGTCGCACTGGGACTCGGATTGTTCTACGCTCAATGGGTTTCGAAATAGTCGTGAAGATTAACGGTAATGAACTTTCTCGTCTCCTAGTCTTAGGAGGGGGTGTTACAGGACTTTCTGTTGTAACGGTATTGAATAAGCAAGGCGCCAATGTTTCCATTTTTGATGAAAGTGATGACACCTCATCTTTCTCTATTAGCCGCGATGAAGTGCTTGCCACGAAATGGGACTTAGCAGTTGTTTCTCCGGGATGGCGTTTAGATCACCCATTTATCCTTGAACTAAGAGATAGAGGGGTCAATTTTGTCAGTGAAATTGATTTAGCTTGGCAAATGCGTGGGGACCTTTCACCTAATCAGAAATGGGTCGCGATTACAGGTACAAACGGAAAGACAACAACCGTTGAAATGATTGCGGCAATGATTCGCGAATCAGGAAAATCCGCGATTGCCTGTGGCAATGTTGGGGATACGGTAATCGAAGCGGTCACCGCTGAGAACCCATATGACTTCTTAGTCCTTGAGTTATCTTCTTTTCAACTGGCATGGAGCAATCTTCCTGAATTCCATGCAGCAGGAATATTAAACATTGCCGATGACCACGTTGACTGGCATGGAAGTTTTGAGAATTACAAGCAAGCCAAAATTCGAATTCTCGACCGCGCTGGAATCGCTGTATTGAATGCAGATGATGGGGATGTAGTTCTGGCGACGCAAGGCTTCCACGGGCGCAAGGTATTTTATTCGATTAATACTCCCGGCCCTGGGGAACTTGGATTAGTTGAAGAACTATTGGTTGATCGTGCATTCGTGGATGACCCTCAAGAAGCCCAAATGATTGCGCAATTGAATGAAGTCATTCCTACAGCGCCACATAACGTTTCCAACGCCCTTGCTGCGGCCGGGGTGGCGTTGAGTGTTGGAGTTTCTCATGAACAAATTCGACAAACGCTCATTAAATTTCGCCCAGGTCGACACCGCATCGAATTAGTGGGAGAGCGGGATGGAATAACGTGGGTAGATGATTCAAAGGCAACGAATCCACATGCAGCGGCAGCATCATTGATGTCACAACTATCAGTAGTGTGGATTGCTGGAGGCCTAGCAAAAGGCGCGTCTATGTTTGAATTAGTTGAAAGAACTAAAGGACGAGTTAAGTCAGCGATTCTCATTGGTCAAGACAGGGAGTTAATCGCTCAGCAATTGCGCGATCAAGCGCCTTTGATTTCCATTACCTATGTTGACGATGACAAGGATTCTCGACTTACGCTGATGGAAAAAGTTGTAGAAGCAGCCCTGTCCCTAGCCCAAGCAGGAGATTGCGTGCTTCTCGCCCCTGCTTGTGCATCAATGGATCAATTTACGTCCTACGCCGATCGCGGAGATAAATTTCAGGATGCAGTGAGAAAGCTGGTTCTCACATGAGTAGGCGCGATAATTTCTTATCTAAGCCAATCAGTTCCTATTACTTGCTTTTGGGAAGCACCGCAGCGTTAACAGGTTTGGGTTTAGTGATGATTTTATCGGCTTCCTCAATCCATTCTTTAGAGACCAACGGCTCTTCTTATGCCATATTCCTGAGGCAATGCGTTTTCTTGTTGATCGCCATTCCTTGCGGGTTTGCTGCTTCAAGGCTACCTATCGCGCGATGGAAAGCATTGGGGAAAGTATCGTTACTTATAGCCATTGCGATGCTGCTAGCACTACGGGTACCTGGAGTTGGACATTCAATTAATGGAAATACCAACTGGTTGGGTTATGGCCCATTTGTTTTTCAACCTAGTGAATTTGCAAAGTTTCTTCTTGTGCTGTGGGCTGGACACATGATGGCAAGTCGCGAACGAAGCAGCAGGGGAGAGACGAACGTTCTCCTATTGTTGGTACCAGGCTTCGCGATTGTCATGCTTTTGATTATGGCCGGGCGAGATCTGGGCAACGCTGCCGTATTCGCATCAATCCTTCTCGGGTTACTTTTCATATCGGGAATTAGGTTGAAGATTATCGCTCTTGGCGCCGTGATTATTACTGTATTAGTTTCTGCGTTGATTTACACGACCCCCAATCGGATGAGAAGAGTCCTGGTAGTTTTGAATCCGTTCTCCGATGAATATTACAAATTAAGTGGATGGCAACCTGCCCATAGCATTATGGGCTTAGCAAGTGGCGGTCTTTTCGGAGTTGGTCTCGGGGCAAGTCGCCAAAAATGGGGAAATCTTGCAGAGGCTCATACTGATTTTATATTTTCCGTAATTGGCGAAGAATTGGGATTGTTGGGCACGCTCTGCGTATTGCTTCTTTTGGCTACATTAATATTCTCAATTTTTCGGATTGCCATACGCGCTAATGATCCTATGATTCGCTACGCGAGTGCAGGTATTGGATGTTGGATAGCTACACAGACTGTTCTTAATATTGGTTCGGCTACAAGCACTTTGCCTGTGGTCGGAGTAACTTTGCCCTTACTTTCCTATGGAGGCTCATCAGTTATTGCAACGTATCTCGGTTTGGGATTTGTGTTGGGCGCTGCATTGCGCGACCCTGCAATTGCTCCCGTGATTAAGCGAGTTAAGAAGTGAAGAATTTGAGAATTGTGCTGGCAGGTGGTGGAACAGCCGGCCATATTGAACCAGCATTGGCTGTAGCTGGAGAGTGGTTACTGCTGCATCCTTCTGACGAATGTGTGTTTCTGGGGACAGCTCAAGGTTTAGAAAACACTTTGGTGCCAAGCGCCGGCTTTGAATTAGCTGTAATTCCAAAAGTTGTGATGCCCAGGAGTTTCTCCTTCGATCTCCTAGCCTTTCCTTGGCAGTTCTTTGCAAGTGTTGTTGGTGCAAGGAAGGTGATTAGAAAAGCAGATTTGTTGGTTGGCTTCGGTGGATATGTATGTGCATCTGCCTACGTTGCGGCACGTTTAGAGCACGTTCCAATTGTGATTCATGAGGCCAACGCCAAAGTTGGATGGGCAAATCAACTAGGAAGCCTTTTCACGAAATTTCTAGCAGTGGCTTATCCGGTTCACGAAGGTAGATTCAATGAGGCCCTAATTACTGGAATTCCTTTGCGTAGAGATATTCAAAATTGCGTGGAGTCCGCTCAATCCGATTGGACGCTTGCTCGCAATCGCGCCAAGAATGAACTTGGATGGCCTTTAGACAAGCCTGCAATTGCTGTAGTGGGTGGATCGCAAGGTTCGGCCTCTCTCAATACAGTGATCGCCCAGTGTGTTGTCCCATTGACTGCGCGCGGAATACACATACTTCACTCCGTCGGAGCGAAGAACGAGATTCCACTTAGCAGTGGAGGGTATGAAGCAGTGCCATACATAACAAATATGGCGCAGGTATATCTTGCTGCTGACCTCATCATTGCTCGAAGCGGAGCAGTTACTGTTGCAGAGATTGGCGCGCTGGGTCAGATGGCTCTCTTTATACCTCTTCCCATTGGCAATGGAGAACAGTTTAAGAATGCATCAGAATTAGTTGATGCCGGCCGAGCAATTGTTCTGGAGCAATCTTTTTTCACGCCCGAATGGTTCCTAGAAAACATTGATTCATTGTTAGAGAAGTCGAAGATGTTGCCGCCCTCGACTATCGACAAAGATTTGCACGCTGCAAGTAAAATCGCAGCCCTTATGGAACATGCGATTTCGAGTGCGGGTGAGATGGCATGAAGTACCTACTACAGGAATTTCGCGGTAAAAGAGTTCACTTTGTTGGCATTGGCGGAGCAGGCATGAGCGGCCTTGCACGAGTTATGGTCGCAGAGTCGATAGAAGTTTCGGGTTCGGACATGAAGGATTCTTCCGTTCTCTCTGGATTACGAGCGATTGGCGCCACAGTGCACTCAACTCACTTGGCACAACATGTAGAAGGCGCAGACTATCTAGTATTTTCCTCAGCGATAGATATGAATAATCCAGAAATTGTGCGCGCAAGGGAGTTAGGCATCCCCATGTTGTCGCGTGCGCAAGCGTTAGCTGTATTGATGTCAGAGTCTCAAAGTATTGCGGTTGCTGGAACTCACGGGAAAACAACGACATCATCCATGCTGACAGTTGCAATTCAAAGCTGTGGCGAGGATCCATCTTTTGCTATCGGCGGAACGCTTACAGCCTCAGGATCCAACGCCCATAAAGGAACCGGTAACCATTTTATCGCTGAAGCTGACGAATCAGATGGGTCATTCGTCGAGTACCACCCGTTTGGTGCGATCATCACGAATGTTGAGCACGACCATGTTGATTATTTTGCTACCCCAGAGGACGTTGTAATAGCTTTCAAACATTTCATCGAAACTATTTCACCCGATGGTTTCCTTGTGTATTGCGCGGATGACTCAGGATCGGCAGCACTTTCTCAGGGAGTTGAGAATATTTCTCTTATCTCTTACGGAAGCGCAGAAGGTGCTCATTTACGAATCGATCAGATTGAATTAACTCCAGGTGGCTCACGAGCTCGCGCACTGTGGCGAGGGCGCTCAATTGGGGAATTGGTTCTCAACGTTCCTGGGGAACACAACCTCCTTAATGCAGCAGGAGCTTTGGCTGCAGGACTTGCACTCAACCTTCCTGCTACTCAATTGCTTGCCGGTTTATCAACTTTTCGTGGCACTGGTAGACGTTTTGAATTGAAGGGCCAAGTCCAAGGCATTCGCGTTATTGATGATTACGGACATCATCCAACGGAGATTATTGCTACTCTCAATGCGGCAAAGAGATACGCAACTGATGGCAGAGTATTGGTCATTTTCCAACCTCATCGATACTCACGGACTAAAGCATTTACTTCGCAATTTGCACAAGCCTTAGAAATAGCGGACAAGTCATGGGTGCTAGAAGTTTATGGTGCGAGTGAAAAACCAATTCCGGGAGTTACGGGAAGGTCCATAACGCAAGGTATGCGCAACGGCATTTTCGAACCCAACTTCATTTCGGCCTGTGAAGCAATCGTCGAATCAGCCCAACCTGGAGATGTCATAGTGACACTTGGTGCTGGAGATGTGAGTTCGTTAGCTCCGCTAATTCTTGAGGCACTCAGCAAGAAATACCAGAATTAATTCAACGTGAACTACCAGCGTCTACGAATCCGAAGAATCACTTACACATTACTGGCTATAGCTGCACTTGCTGGCTTATCCTATTTATTGGGGTGGTCTTCATTATTTAGCGTCAAGTCGATTGTTGTCACAGGTGCACCAGCTAACGAAAGTGTGGAGTTAATTGCACAGAGGTCGGGCATCCAAAAGGGAGAGAAGCTAGCAAGAATTGAATCGCGAGTGGCAGTGAGGTCCTTGTCGAGAATTTCATGGATAGATCACTCGCAAGTACGACGAGATTGGTTGAGAGAGAAAATAATTATCACGGTCTGGCCACGCGTTCCGGTGGCTCGTTTCAACGACATGCTTTTGGATAAGAACGGAGTCGGATTTCAACTTACCGGGTATAACGCACAAGCTTTGCCTTTAGTTAATTCCTCTCAACCAGAGGATCTTGATTTCTCGATGAGCTTATTGCGAGCGTTGCCTGAATCGATGAGTTCTCAACTACACAGTATCGACACCCAAGGTTCGCATTTTGCAACGTTGAAGTTAAAAGTAGGAGTCCGATTCCTTGACGTTGTATGGGGCGACGAGAATGACATGGAGCTCAAAGTGCATGTCTATCAGGCACTTTTAGCGCTACCAGAGAATAGAAAAATAACGAGCATGGATCTTTCCGCGCCACATGCTCCAATTGTTCGTTGACTTACGTTCTCAGTAATTCACATGGGCGCTTTCTGCCATTGTGATTTTTATTGAAGTAACTCTTCGTGTCGGTGTTTGATTAGAATTCGCACGCGCCCTACGGTCACCTCACACAGATAGAGCACTGTAATTCTCAACTTGAGGGTTATGGTAAATGAGGAGGACGCATCGTGGCATCACCGCAAAATTATTTGGCTGTCATCAAAGTAGTTGGCATTGGCGGCGGCGGAGTAAATGCTGTTAACCGAATGATTGATGTCGGACTCAAGGGTGTTGAATTCATTGCAATTAACACCGATGCTCAACATTTATTAATGTCGGATGCAGATGTGAAATTAGATATTGGTCGCAAATCAACTCGAGGTCTTGGTGCTGGTGCTTCTCCTGAAAGAGGACGGGAAGCAGTACTGGATCATGTTGATGAAATCGAAGAAGCGCTACGTGGTGCCGATATGGTTTTTGTAACTGCAGGAGAAGGTGGCGGCACCGGAACTGGTGGCGCACCAATCGTCGCAAAAATTGCACGCGAACTCGGAGCACTTACTATCGGTGTAGTTACACGTCCATTTTCTTTCGAAGGCAAAGTACGTACTCGTCAAGCCGATGAAGGTATTGAGGAATTGCGTAGTGAAGTAGACACTCTCATTGTTATTCCAAATGATCGATTGCTTGCAATCTCTGATCGTTCCATTACTGCCGTTGAGGCTTTTAAGAGTGCAGATCAAGTTCTTCTTTCCGGAGTTCAAGGAATTACAGAAATCATTACACAGCCAGGTTTAATCAACTTGGATTTTGCCGATGTTAAAAGCATTATGACCGATGCGGGCTCAGCCCTTATGGGTATTGGCTCTGCTCGCGGAGAGAATAGGGCTGTTCGTGCAGCCGAATTGGCAATTTCAAGTCCACTCTTGGAGGCATCCATTGATGGAGCTATGGGAGTTCTTTTATCTGTCGCTGGTGGTTCTGATCTGGGGCTTTTTGAAATCAATGAAGCGTGCGAATTAGTCCAAGCAGCCGCGCACCCTGATGCAAAGATCATTTTCGGAACAACTATCGATGATGCCCTCGGTGACGAAGTCCGCATTACTGTTATTGCCGCAGGCTTCGACGGTGGAGCGCCAAAGAAAGTTGCCATGCCAGTAATTGACGCAGCGACTTTGAATGGCAAGGCAGACCCGGTTCCAAATAATGATCCATTGGTTGTTGCATTGGAGTTGCCAGATGAGGCATCGACTCGCAAACGTGTGACATTTGAAGAATTAGTCCATGAGGATGATGAAATTGATATCCCTGATTTCATGAGGTAATTCTCATGATGTCTCACGTATTTACTACACGGCGCGGCGGTTTGAGCGATTTTCCTTTTGATTCGCTCAATCTGGCTTTGCATGTTGGGGATGATGCTTTAACTGTGGCGAAGAATCGAGCTCTGGTTCAGACGCCTCCAGCAATATTTATGAATCAGGTCCATGGGGACACCGTCGTAGTAATAGATGGTGCTACTACTTTGGAAATAACTGCAGATGCGATTATCACGCAAGAGCGAAATATCGCCTTGTCGGTGATGGTTGCAGACTGTATCCCTTTGCTTTTGTGGGATGAGAAAGAAGGTACAGTCGGAGCAGTTCATGTAGGACGTCGAGGCTTGGTACATGCGATTGCAGCTAAGACAGTTCTCCTCATGAAGGAGTTGGGTGCGGGTAATCTGCGTGGAGTGATGGGGCCATCTATTTGCGGTTCATGCTATGAAGTTGGAGAAGATATTTTTGAAGAGGTGGTTGCAACCTACCCAGAGGCTGCTTCGCGCAGTCATTCTGGAAAGTTTGCTCTGGATTTACCGAAGGCCCTCGAAGTGGAGTTAATCAATCACGGCGTAGCAATTGAGCGCACGAATATATGCACGTGTGAAGATGCGAATTACTTCTCTTATCGCAGAAATGCAATTACTGGCAGGCAAGCTGGGTTTATATGGTTGACGTAGCCAGAACCGAGGTTATTGCTTCCAATCTCTCAAGTGTGCAATCACGAATCAACAGAGCGTGTCTGAGTGCATCGCGTGATCCTTCATCGATCACTCTCATTGGAGTAACGAAGACATACCCGGTAAGTGATATCAAAATATTGGCAGGACTTGGAATCAAAGATTTTGGAGAGAATCGCGATAGCGAGGGACGCGAGAAAGCTTCACAGGTCGAGGGGCGATGGCATTTCCAAGGTCAGATTCAAAGTAATAAGTTGGCCTCAATCGCTTCTTGGGCAGATGTCGTGCATTCATTGGATGACATGAGCCATGTACCTCGGCTTGCGCGTGCGGTTGGCGAAGGCAAGAAAATCGGAGTATTTATTCAAGTTAGTTTGGATAACTCAGTGGGCAGGGGAGGACTTGCCCCGGATTCGCTCGCTGAAATGGCGCAATTGATCCTCACTTTCCCAGCTCTGCTCCTTCAAGGATTGATGGCAGTTGCACCGCTTGGAGAAAATCCAGATGCAGCCTTTTCCAGGC
>WLMD01000090.1 GCA_009700405.1 Actinomycetota bacterium
AGCATTCGAATAGCGAGCTGATTTGCAAGAGAACCACTTGGGGTAAAGAGAGCTGCCTCCTTGCCGAACATTTCAGCGACACGTTCTTCAAGTGAGTTAACAGTTGGGTCTTCGCCGTAGACATCATCACCGACGGGGGCTTGTGACATAACCTCCCGCATCGCAAGAGATGGTTGGGTCACTGTGTCTGAACGAAGGTCTACGCGCATCTTTATATTATGTCATGCCTCTTGCAAAACAATGAGATACATAGACGCTAAAACCAAGGTGCCACCAGCTCCAACTTGCCATGTGAGCGTCTCGCCACCGAAGACCACAGCAAAGATTGCTGCAAAGACAACTTCCATTGTCAAAATTACGGCGACTTTAGTAGAGGCAATGTGCGCTTGCGCCCACGTTTGAATAATAAAGGCGAATGCCGTCGCAAAAAGAGCAGTAAATACTATTACCGCCCAAACACCACGGTCGGGTGGAGGGTGGTATCCGTTCTTGAGTGAGGCAATTCCAGATATGAAGGCACATGTAGTGAGTTGGATAATCGTTAGCGCATAGGTGTCTCTACCGCTGCTCCATTTTTCCAAGGAGATGATGTGTCCCGTGAAGGCAAGTGCGCTACCCAAGACAAGAATTTCTCCGGTGCCTACCGACCATCCATGCAATGAAAGTAGAGCGAGACCGATTGTTGCCATAAAGATGTAGACCCAAGTTTTTTTTGAAATCTTTTTTTGGAAAAAAAATGCGCCCACTAAAGGCGTCAATACCACGTATAAGCCAGTCACGAATCCAGTGATTGCAGCCCCCGTGCGAGCCAATCCGAGCGTTTGCAAGATATAGCCAATGCCTAGAAAACAGCCGGCAAAGAGACCTTTTGCGAGCAAGTCACGATTAAATAGCGTGAGAACCTTTGGTCGCAGAATCACCAATGCGATGGCAGCAAATGCAAAACGAGTAGAAAGGAAACTATTTACATCTTGGCGATCGATGGCGGGTTTCATGAGTACGAACGTCGAACCCCAAACAGCCGCTACAAAAAGTAGAGCACCCGGCGCGAATCGGATGTGCTTGGTCATCCTCGCAATTTTTTCAAGAGTGCAACTTCTCGGCCATGTTCTGGTTCTTGCCCCGGGGTTTCCAAAATTAAGGGAGCGTTAGCAACTGCAGGGTGGGCGAGCAATTCCTTAAATGGGTCAACTCCGATTTTGCCTTCACCAATGTTTTGATGGCGATCCTTCAGCGCGCCACACACATCCATCGAATCGTTGGCATGAATGAGTTGAATGCGCTCGGCACCAGCGATTGAAACGAGAAGGTCAAGTGTTTGTGTCATCCCGCCTTTCTTGCTGATGTCGTGCCCTGCTGCAAAAACATGGCAGGTATCCAGACAGATTCCAACTTTTGGGTGGTATTCGAGAGCTTCCAAATAATGAACTAGGTCATCAAGTTTCTTAACAAGTGATTGACCCTGTCCGGCTGTTGGCTCAAGCAGTAGGGTGGGTGAATCTTCAGGTAGCGCCTCCAAAATTGGCATCATCCCATCATGTATTTGTTTCCATGCATTAGAAACATGGTTTACATCAACGGCTGATCCAGTATGAATAACGACTCCGAGTGCTCCAATATCTTTGCCTCTGCGTAGCGAGTACGCGGTGCTGGCTAGAGAATTTTCATAAGTGGCGACTGTCGGAGAGCCGAGATTTATTAGAAAAGGCGCATGTACATAGGTAGCAATGTCCAACTCTGCAGCTCGCGATCGAAAAGCTTCGTCGGCTTCGGTATTTGCATCCGGCATTGCCCAACCACGAGGGTTCGATGCGAAAACTTGTATGGCTTCGGCTTTAACCTCTAGCGCATAAGCGATAGAGCGTTTGGCCATTCCTCCTGTAGTGGGAACATGAGCACCTATGCGAGGACGTGTTACAGACATTTACTTAGCCTACTGTTATCACGACCGTGCTGCCACGTTTGACCTTTGTTCCAACTGTTGGAGAGACATTCGTTACGGTTTTAATCGACTTTTTCCCGATTTTCTTCACGATGACTTTAAGGTCAAAATCTTGTAGCACTCCTGTGGCTTTGGCTTGAGTAAGTGAATACACGTTAGGAACAAAAACCGATTCTGATCCTTGCGAAACAACGAGATCAATTTTCGCACCTTTGGCCGCCGTGGCTCCGCCATCAGGCGACTGACTTATGACGGCTCCGATTGGCACAGTGTCACTAAAGGCATAGACGGATGAAACATCGAAACCTTCTGTGGTGAGTTCATTGAGTGCTTGTTCTCCGCTGAGCCCTACATATGAAGTAAGTGCAACTTGCTCTTGGCCCTTGCTGATCGTGATATCAATACTGGTATCTCTTTTGACTGAGGTTCCGGCCACTGGATCAGAGGCGACCACGAGGCCTTGTTCGATTTTGTTACTAAAAACTTCAGAGATGGTCCCAATACTTACGGGATCTTTTGTTAGGAGAGCGGTTGCCGCTTCAAGTGTGAATCCTTTGATGTCAGCAATTTTGTATCGTTCTGGTCCTTGCGAAACCTGGAAAAGAACTTTTCCGCCGGCGCTTACGCGACCTCCGCCACCGGGTTTAGATGAAATTATTTTCCCCGATGGAATTTCTTCGCTAAAGACTTTCTCGGAAATTTCAGAAGTTAGGCCGAGTGGCTTTAGCGTTGCCTTTGCTTCCTTAACACTCATTCCCGCAACCGATGGCACAACAATGCGAGTTCCAGGTCCCACCAGGACATACCAAGCGCCAGTGCCAAGTGCTATCACGAGAATGAGCGCGATCCATCTATTTCGTCTCACTCTAGAACTCGCACGACGTCGACGAATTTCGCTGGTCTTTTCCCCTGCAGGTTTCAATTCTTTCTCCAATGCCATGGTCTCCACTGTGTCAGAGGAAGGTGATGTTTTTACTGGCGAAACCCTGGGAGCTTTACGAGATTTATCTCGTATTGGAGCAGGAGGCAGATCCAATTCCAGGCTCATTTGAGTTTTTTTAGGGTCAAGTTCAGATTGAATCAGTCGTAAGCTTTCAAGAAATTCGCCGGCATGTGCAGGTCGTTCATCAGGGTTACTACTGGTTGCTTTATAGATAAGGGCATCCAAAGAAGCGGGGATTCCAGATTTCTTTGATGAAGCAAGCGGGACTCTCTCATTTACATGCATGTACGCAATTTGAATAGGGGAGTCGCCTTCGAAAGGCTTGGCGCCAGTGAGCATTTCAAAAGCGACGATTCCTACGGAATATAGATCGCTACGTGCATCAGCGATACCTCGTTGAACTTGTTCAGGGGAGAGGTATGAAACGCTGCCCAGAATTACGCTTGACTCGGCAGTCATCGTTGAGCCAAGAAGTTCTCCGCGCGCCAAACCAAAATCTGCAATTTTGATTCTGCCAGTTGATGAAATGAGAACATTCTCAGGCTTGATATCTCGATGAACGATTCCGATTTTATGTGCAGCGGCCAAGGCGCTCAAAATCGGGATTAAGAACTGAATGGACTCAGCGGGAGAAAGAGCGCCACGTTCGAAAAGATAATCTCTTAACGTATGTCCATCGATGAGCTCCATAACGAGAAAAACTGCGGGCACTCCATTCTGATTCCATCCTTGATCTTGCACTGCAACAATGTTTGGGTGGGAAAGCGCAGCAGCAGCTTTCGCCTCCTTGATAAAACGACCTACAAATTCCTCATCATTAGCTAAATGTGCGTGCATAATTTTTACGGCGACTTTTCTATCTAAACGAGTGTCCAAAGCTTCATAGATGGTTGCCATTCCGCCACTAGCAACTTGGCGAAGCAGTTCATACCTGCCATCTATGAGCTCGCCCGATAAATCATTCACAATAAAATCTTAGGCAGGTTGTCAGCTTTTGCTTGTCTCGGCGCGCGGATTGGTCAGATGGTTGAGAGAACGAAGTCAGCATTTTCGCGGGTTTTGTCGGATTCGAAGAGAGAATCTTCATCAATTTGCCATTGATGCATCCTTTGACTAAGCCCAGCACCATCTCGTTGGAGGACTCGTTGCAGACCAACAGCAGGGTCGATATCTAGCCAGATGGTGGCAGATGCGTATTCACGAACTATTTCTTGGCCACTTCCGACGCCTTCGATAATCAAGAGAGCGCATGGGGATATTTCTTGAGAAGTATCGAAGGATTCTTTGGCCCAATTAAACTGTTGCACCACTGTTGATTTCTTTTGAGAAAAATCATCAAGGATTTGGTGAAGAGCCTGAGTAAGAGATGAGCCCAAAGCCTTTTCCCAGCCAGCGTAGATCGCATCAAGATTTATTACGTGCACAGTTCGTTCACCAGTCAATGCCAAGAAAAGCTCATGTGCCAGTGTTGTTTTACCTGAACCTGCACGGCCATCGATAGCAATCACATGTGTGGCCCCGCATCGCGGCTGCGTTGCGAGAATATCTTCGATGGCTCCGACTAGATGCATGTTCTTATTGTGCTCCTATCGCTGGTGAAGCATCTGCCTTTTTAAGCCAGGTGCGCCAACCCGCGACTGCAAGTCCAACAAATATGAGGTAGAGGAGCGCTGTCAGATACTGACCACCGTGGAAGAATTGATAGGTGTAAACGGCATCGACAACAAACCACAGTGGCCATGCTTCGTACTTCTCTAGAACCATCCATAACTGGGCAATAGCGCTTCCAACGAACCCAAATGCATCAGTGAGCGAGGCAGCAGCTCCAATTTTTTTCAGTACCGGATATAAGACGGCCCATGAAAGAAGAAAGATCCCACACCATTGAACGCGCTCTTTAGGCGAAAGTTTTGCAGGCGTTGCACCTTTAGCGCCCCACCCAAACCAACCCCAGATGCCTCCGACTATAAAGATAATTTGAAGTGCGGCGCTAGCAAAGTATTTCTCTTGAAGAAAGAGAATTCCATAGAGTGCGCTGCTTATATTCCACCAATGCCAGGTTTTGCGTGGGCCCATGACGGCAAGGCCGACTCCCATGAGCGAGGTGAGAAAGGCAAAGAGTTCCAGAAACGATAAATCATAATTCCATGCGGTGAATACCGTCGCCATGAGATCTATTTTCATACAAACCACCCATTCCAGGTCCGCATTATCGGACCGGTCAAACGGTCGACCTGACGATCAGGTCCTCTCAGCCACATGGGCTCCCGTGTTTGTCACTCTATCAAAGAATTAGGCAGAATGTACGTATGGAAAAGTTTGGATACCTAGCGATGCTGGCGTTTACCATCGTTGGATCTTTTTGGCTAGAGATCGCACTTAAGGTAGGAGTTCTCGCTAGATTCAAACGCGCCCTTATTAGTATTTTACCAGCCGCAATATTTTTTCTTCTTTGGGATGCCTATGCAATTCACGCAAAGCATTGGCGTTTCGATTCGCATCAGATTCTAGGAATTTACGGACCTCTGAATATTCCTATTGAAGAGTATCTTTTTTTCATCATTGTGCCTCTGGCTGCGATTATGACTCTGGAAGCAGTTCGAGCAGTGAAGAAACATTGGCTGATGGGCGATGAGCGATGACCTATTCAATCATTGCGTTAATTGCGGTAGGCGTATCTGCGTTGGTCGACCTATTTATCTTGAAGACTGCATTACTTGGGAGGAAAGGGTTTTGGTGCTCTTATGCGATTATCTTGCCTTTCCAGCTTGTAACCAATTGGTGGCTAACATCCAGAAATATCGTGATGTATAACGACTCGGCCATTGTGGGCTGGCGCATTGCATCGGCCCCAGTTGAGGATTTGTTCTTTGGGTTTGCCCTAATTCTTAGCGTACTTTCCGGGTGGGTTTATCAAGGTCGTCGCTGACGCGCTATTAAAGCTTGCGCATAAGCGATTGACGCAACTCGCAGCCGTCTAGAAATTGAAGTCGTTGCTCTGCGGTTGAAGACATCGTAATCAATTGCTTCGACTTCATCGACTATTCCACAATATAGATTGCTTGCCGCACGAATACATGGGCGGCTAGTCGGATCAAGAAAGGCAATACCTGGTTCTGCTTGTGTTTGAAGGTCGCGTACGCGAGATATCTGCTCTTTAAGCGCCACAATAATCTCAGGTGTGAGCTTGCGCGCCATAAGCATTTCTTCATCAACGCCGCATGCAGCCAACTCATCAAGAGGCAAATATATTCTGCCGCGATCGAGATCTTCTCCGACATCTCTAATAAAATTGGCCAGTTGGAATGCAATGCCTAGCGTTTTTGCTGGCTCGTAGGCTTCGTTAGAGAGCGCTCCCAAGACAGGAACCATTTCTAGACCGATAACAGCCGCTGACCCGTATACATATTCCATGAGGTTTTCATAAGTCTTGTATGTTGAAATATGAAGGTCCATTTTCATTGAATGCAGGAATGCTACAAAGTACTCGTGGGGGATATCAAAGCGCTGTACCGTATCAACTAATGCTCGTCCAACTGGATCGTTGCTGACTCCAGAATCTAAACTAGACAATACGCCCTGACCCCAAGAAGTGAGTGCCTCTTCTTTTTCGTGAAGCGAGAGCTCAGAGGCGAGGTCATC
>WLMD01000091.1 GCA_009700405.1 Actinomycetota bacterium
CCGAGCGCTAGATGATGCCCGGGCCACTGTTGATGTATTGCACGGGATCTTTGAGCGTTTAGGTTCTTTTGGCGTCACTACTCTCGAGGAACTCAAAGGATTTAGTTCGCGTCTAACCACTGCGCAGAGAGATAAACGCCATCTAGCATCGTCTATCCCACAAGCGCCTGGCGTCTACATCTTTAGGGGACCAAAGAACGAACCTCTGTACGTTGGTACATCTAGAAATCTCCGGACTCGAGTTCGTAACTATTTCACGGCAGCTGAAACTCGAAAACGTATGCACGAAATGATTGCAGTCACGCATCACATAGATGCCATAGTTTGTGCCACCATCCTTGAAGCACAGGTACGTGAACTGCGAATGATCAATGAGCATAAGCCTCACTACAACAAACGTTCTCGATTCCAAAAAATGCCGACCTGGCTCAAGACTTTTGAATCAGTCGATATTCGTGAAGCCTCGACAAGACTCACCAAACGAATGAATGACTTCAGCGATGCCGAACTATTTGAAAAGGCGGCGGTAGTTCGCAATGAAATACATGAGCTAGTTCGCAATAATTCGCGCGCTCACCACATACATGCCCTTGCATCCTTGCCAGAAATAATTCTCGCAAAGCCAATTTCAACGCCGGGCCTTTGGGAATTTACCTGCATTCGATATGGGCGCCTAGCTGGAACTGCTCTATCTGTCCCCGGAATTGACGTTGCCCGTACGTTGGATTCTTTATCTATGACCGCTGAGGTCGTAGTCGATGACGGTTCGATATTGCCGGCATCTAGCCATGAAGAAGTTGAGAAATTACTGACTTATATAGACGATGAAGGGACGAGAATCGTTTCTCTTAAAGGGCAGTGGGCGCTGCCAATTCTTGCGTCAATGACGCCCACTTTTGCAGAAGTTCCGTCGCTCGACCGCTATCTATAGCCGATGTTGCTGAGGCGATTCCGGCAGCCAATCGTTCTTCCAGCGGAGTAGATAATTTTCCTTCAAAGGCCGCGATTGCTGCCCCTGCATTGAGCAGCACTGCATCACGTGGTGCTCCGTGTTCGCCTGCGAAAATAGACAAAGTAATGAGAGCGTTCTCGGTGGCATCTCCGCCAACTAAATCGCTAATCGGTGAATAAGAAATACCATAATCAGCTGGATCAATTCTGTCGGATCGAATCTCGCCGCCACCAATGCTCAAAACAGAGGTAGTTCTCGTGAGAGTTATTTCATCCAACCCATCATCACCACGAAAAACAAAACCATCGACTCCTCGTTCTGACAAGACTTGCGCCATCAGTAAATGCATTGCTGGATTGGCTACTCCCACAGCTGCGGCTTGAGGCTTCGCAGGATTTGCAAGTGGTCCCAAGATATTAAAAATTGTCGGAACACCCAATTCTTTCCTTGCCGGTGCGGCAAAGCGCATTGCAGGATGAAAGATTGGTGCAAAGCAAAAGCCAATCCCTAATTTTTCAAATGTCTTCGCTACGCCCACGCCATCCAGGGTGATGACCACTCCTAGGGCTTCTAACAGATCAGCCGAACCCGATTTGGATGAAGCGGCGCGATTTCCGTGCTTCATAACTTTTGCTCCGGCGGCGGCGGCAACTATGGCCGATGTGGTTGAAATGTTTATCGTGTGCGCGCCATCGCCTCCCGTACCAACGGTGTCGACAGCTCGCTCATTAATAGAGATTGGGGCAGCATGGCGATACATCTCCTCAATAAGAGCGCCGACTTCTTCTGCCGATTCGCCTTTAGAACGCAGCGCCAGGAGAAAAGATTTGATCTCATCGTTGCTGGCTCGTCCGTCCAAGATTTCGCGCATAGCCCATTGAATTTGATCATGAGTGAGATCGTGTAAATTTTCAAGAAGGGCGAGATTGGCCGACCACGAATGGTCTAAAGAGCTCATGGAGTTATGGAGATGATTTCTTAAGCGCTAGTTAAAGCACGCGCGCGAAGGAGAGTTGCGACTCGGTCGGCCACAGTGAATGGGTCAATCGGGTGAACCACAACAGCATCCGCACGAGACCAAGCAGCAAGCCAGGCATCATCAGGACGTGCAGTAATAAGAAGGACTGGTGGGCAACGAAAGAGTTCATCTTTGAGCTGGCGGGCAATACCCATCCCGCCCTCTGGGGTGGCTTCTCCGTCAACGATGAAAAGGTCCGCCGAGCCTTTGTTATCTAGATACATTCTTAGCGCCTTGCCCGTAGCAAATTGCTCAATATCGTGTTCGGGCAGATCGGCGGCAACTTTGCTACCAAGTCCGGCAACTATGGATTCACGGACACTGGAATCATCAGAATAGATAAGAATCTTTGGGCGGTTCGTAGACATGGGACGAGTCTAATCAACCCAAGGCGCCCTCGTCATGCCGCCACCGGGATGACCCGTGAATGATTGCCCCAAAGCGCGTGACTCTTTTCACCCTTGAAGGCGGTAATTAACCGAGATCGGAGGGCTATTTGGCGTGAAAGTCTCCAAAAAACAGGAATAATCTCCCCATGCCCAGCGCCAGCCTGACCCAGCCCAAGATCAATAGACCCAACATTGTTGCCGTAGGCACAATCGTCTGGCTCTCCAGCGAATTAATGTTCTTCGCTGCATTGTTTGCCATGTACTTCACCACGCGTGCAGTGCAAGGTCCAGCCGTATGGTTGGAGTCAACGAAGATTCTAAACATTCCCTTTGCTGCCTTTAACACAACGGTGCTTGTGCTTTCATCCCTTACTTGTCAGTTTGGAGTGTTTGCAGCGGAGCGTTTGCAACCTCGACGCACTGCTGCGCTCTGGAAGTTTTCTAAATGGGGCATGCGTGAATGGTTCGCGCTTACATTTCTTATGGGTTCGTTCTTCGTGGGCGGGCAAATTTATGAATACGCAAATTTAGTACAAGAGGGTCTAAGCCTTTCATCGCGTGCTTATGGTTCCGTTTTCTATTTTGCAACAGGTTTCCACGGATTACACGTTACTGGCGGACTCGTTGCATTTTTACTGGTCATGGTGCGCGTAAGCAAGGCTCGTGGATTTTCACATAAGCAAGCAACTACAGCGATAGTTGTCTCTTACTACTGGCACTTTGTTGATGTTGTTTGGATTGCATTGTTCTCTGCTATTTACCTCATTAAGTAATCGAAAGGAACTCAGTACAGTGAAGCGCCTCTCGCGTTACCGACGTCACCGATTTGCCGGTCCAGTGCTTTTAGTTTTTGCACTCTTCATGATTGGCACAACCTTTTCTGTAGCAAGTGCGACAACGCAGAAGTCGGCGTCGACGCTTGTCCGATCAGCAGCAGTAGATGAAGGTCGCCAAATTTTTCTCAAGGGTTGTTCTTCATGCCATGGGCTCAATGCTGAAGGCGGTTCTATTGCACCTTCACTCATTGGAGTCGGAGCTGCCGCAGTTGATTTCCAGGTAGGCACTGGTCGTATGCCAATGGCAGATATGTCTGTTCAGGCAATGCGCAAGCAACCTGCATACACTCCAGATGAAGTAGCAGCTCTAGCAACATATGTAGCGTCGCTATCTCCAGGACCAGCAATTCCAACGCAAGATGTAGTTAATTACGAACGCGATGGGAATACAGCACAAGGCGGAGAGCTATTCCGCACCAACTGCGCAATGTGCCATAACTTCGCAGGCCAAGGTGGCGCATTAAGTCAAGGGAAATTTGCCCCATCGCTCATGTCTTCAGAGCCAGTTCAAATTTATGAAGCAATGATTCTTGGACCACAATCAATGCCCGTCTTTTCAGACAAAGTTATTACACCAGCCGAAAAACTTTCAATCATCAAATGGATTAAGGCCTCACAATCAGAACCTGCTCACGGCGGCGCATCACTTGGTCGAGTCGGTCCGGTTACTGAAGGATTACTCATATGGACACTAGGACTCGGACTGCTCATTGGTATTGCAGTCTGGCTAGCAACGAAAGCGAGATAAGTAATGTCACACGAACTCGAGCCGATCACTGATCCTGGTTTACCAGATCACGTACATCGCGCCGCTGATACTGATCCCGTTGCTGAAAAACGTGCAGAGCGACAAGTAGCAATTCTTTTCGCACTCAGCGCCATTGGAACAATACTTTTTATCGCTTCCTACATTTACATTCCCACCACTGAATTTATCTTCTTGCCTGTTTTGGGTTCAACAAATGCACACGAACTTTTCTTGGGCCTTGGCCTTGGACTTTCACTTCTCTTTATTGGTCTAGGCGCTGTCCATTGGGCAAAAACACTTATGCCAGATAATGAAATTATTGCCGAGCGTCATGTGATGCGTTCAGAAGATGTAGACCGCAAGGGATTTGTAGATACCGTCAAGGAAGGTGCTGCTGCATCAGGACTTGGTCGTCGCTCACTTATTAAGCGCTCTCTTGGTCTTTCCCTGGGTCTCTCAGCACTTACTCCACTGTTGTTCTTGAGAGATCTTGGTCCATTGCCTAAGAAGCAGCTGGAGACCACAAATTGGAAAACCGGAACTCGTCTTGTTACCGATCCGGGTGATCGCGCAATTAAAGCTTCGGACCTTGAAGTTGGCGCTGTTGCTCAAGTTTTGCCTCAACTGCTCCCAGGTGAAGAACGCACACTAAGCAATATTGGTAAAGATGCCGTATTGCTTATTCGCCTTCGCCCTGAAGAGTTCGAGCTCTCCCCTGAGCGCCTTTCCTGGACATACGAAGGAATCATTGCCTTCTCCAAAATTTGCTCACACATGGGATGCGCTGTTGCACTCTACGAGCAGCAAACAAAACATCTCCTTTGCCCATGTCATCAATCAACATTTGATGTACCTCGTGCAGCGAAAGTTATTTTCGGACCATCTGCACGACCACTTCCTCAATTAGCGATTACCGTTGATTCAGAAGGCTACTTAATTGCACAGAAACCATTCTCCGAGCCTGTCGGACCTAGCTTCTGGGAGCGATCATCATGAGTGCATCCGAGCGCGTGGGCGGACAAGTTGCTAACTATGTAGATGAGCGCACTGGCGCTGCGAAGTGGCTTAAGAAGAATCTCACGAAGGTTTTCCCTGACCATTGGTCATTCATGCTTGGTGAGATCGCACTGTACTCATTCATTATTTTGTTGCTCTCTGGAGTATTTCTCACCTTCTGGTTTGATCCATCACAACGCGAAGTTCTTTATGAAGGCACATACCAACCACTCAGCGGATTGAAGATGTCGGCGGCCTACGTTTCAACGCTCCACATTTCCTTCGATATCCGTGGCGGTTTATTGATGCGCCAGATCCATCACTGGGCCGCGTTGCTCTTCATGACTGCAATCGTTGCTCACTTACTCCGAGTTTTCTTCACTGGCGCCTATCGCAAGCCACGTGAATTCAACTGGATTATTGGAGTCGGTCTACTTACTCTTGGAATCGTTGAAGGTTTCTTGGGTTACTCACTCCCTGATGATTTGCTTTCAGGTACCGGTATTCGAATTGCAGAAGCAATCATTCAAGCGATGCCAGTTATCGGTTCTTATCTAGCTTTCTTTGCTTTCGGTGGAGCATTCCCAGGAGATACTTTTATCCCACGTATTTTCACGGTGCACGTTCTCCTACTTCCTGGAATCTTCCTTGCACTCATTACCGTCCACTTGATGTTGGTCTGGTACCAGAAGCACACACAATATCCAGGTCCTGGACGCACAGAAAAGAATGTAGTCGGCTACCCATTGATGCCTATCTATATGGCTAAAGCTGGCGGATTCTTTTTCATCGTATTCGGTGTCATCGCACTCTTGTCGGCGCTGGCATCTATTAACCCAATTTGGCTCTACGGCCCGTATACGCCGGGGCAAATTTCTGCTGGCTCACAACCCGATTGGTATATGGGATGGCTCGATGGCCTCGTACGAATGGCCCCACCTATTGAAACTCATGCCTTTGGGCACACAATTTCATGGAATATTTTGGTTCCAGGGTTAATCGTTCCTGGCATTCTCTTTACCGGAATGGCTCTCTATCCCTTTATCGAAAGTTGGTTTACTGGAGATAAGCGCGAACACCATCTATTGGATCGTCCACGCAATGCACCAAACCGCACCGCTCTCGGGGCAATGTCCCTGACCTTCATCATCATTACAATTTTAAATGGTGGTAACGACATTATTGCCACGCATTTCTCATTGACGATTAATCAGATCATGTGGTTTAGCCGCATTGGTATTTTTGTCTTGCCTCCACTTGCCTACGTAATCACCAAGCGTCTCTGCCTATCTTTGCAACGGGCCGATAGAGATCTTGTAGAGCATGGAAAGGAAACGGGCCGACTTATGATGACCGCCGAAGGCGAATTCATTGAGGTTCATGAGCCAATTTCCAAAGAGAAGGCCTGGATGCTTACTCAACACGAGCAGCTCACTGCCTTGGAGCATGTCACTGAAGATGAGCATGGCATTCGC
>WLMD01000092.1 GCA_009700405.1 Actinomycetota bacterium
AGTGCATTTAAAGTTGTTCCTTGAACGCTCGCATTAACCATGCAACCCATAATTGGCATAGTTGGTTTCACGTAGGCAACTGTGTTGCCGATTACGTGAAAGTAAGAGGTATCAACTGAGTTCCACGCACTATTACCGAGATTACTAATCATGTAGTTGATGATGCCTGGGGTTGTTGTTGAAGAAATTGAATTATCTGAACACGCATTGCTGGCCCAACTGCCATACCAAATTAAATAAACTTTTGGATCTGGCATAATTGAACCATTGGCGTGATACACGACATTTCCTGACCCAATTACTGAATCCGTTGCGAAACTGCGCGCGCGTTCGCGGGTCGGATACTCGACTCCATGGTGGCCACCATTTGCGAAAGGACTACCTCCAGGAACGTCACCGAATGACCAAGGTGTTTCTTCGGATTGTGTCTGACCGTCGGAGTGTTGAGAGTTTGAACCATTTCCTGCGGCTTGTGATGTCGCTGTTGGCACAACTAATAGAGAGGTAAGCACGAGCAGTGCCAGGGAAGCCGACTTCAATCTATTCACAGGTTCTCTCCGAAATTCAGCGCTATATGAAAGGTATTCCCGGAGTTTAGCGAAAATTCATAGGGTTACCACCCCTGGTATCACCCCTAAAGGGGGTATTAGACCCCTGAATTGGCGGTGGGGGATTCCACGAGCGTGGTCAGCGCCCAGAGGATGGCGATGACGTCGATGAACTCTTGTGTGATTGCTCCACCACTCGCCGATAGGAATCCGAAGCCGCCTCCAAACATCGCTATCAAAGAGAGAAACATCCCAATTCCAGCAGCCTGTAGCGCTTTTTTGTGGGCTTTCTTAGCAATAGAAATGGCGTGAGTGAGTCGATCAATGGAATCTTCAACGATAACAACATCCGCAGCTTCACTTGCAGCTGTTGCTCCACGCGCTCCCATTGCAACACCAACATGCGCGGCAGCAAGTGCGGGAGCATCATTGATGCCATCACCGACAACCACAACTACACCTTTTGTCTTGGCCATTTCACTTCGAACAAGATCCATTTTCCCAGATGCGGTGACAGATGCATGGATGTTTGTAATACCAACGGCATCTGCAACCTCGCGTGCGGTCTCCATGCGATCACCAGTAACAAGCAGTACATCCTTTACTCCGGCTGCACGAAGTGCCGAGACCATCTCTCTTGATTCAGCGCGTAATGGATCAGTTAAACCGATAACTCCGCTAAGCACACCATCTATTGTGACGGCGACAAGTAGTGGTTGCCTCATCGTGAACCAAGAAGGGCGCTCGCCACTAATTTGTCCAACAGTTATTTTCTTTGCGCCTATAACTCCACTAATACCATGACCATGCTCTTCATAAATATCGGATGCAGAATCGAGATCAATTCCTCTATTTCTTGAAGTGGAAACAATAGCTTTAGCCACAATATGTGGGCTGTATTGATCTAAGGATGCCGCAAAATGCAAAATCGTATCTTCACTAATCCCTAGCGCTGTTTGAATCTCTGAAATTGCTGGACCACCATGAGTGAGGGTTCCGGTTTTGTCTAGTAGAACTATTTCTGCGCGGGCAAGAAGTTCAAGAATTGCACCACCTTTAATAACGGCGCCGTGTTTTGCTGCTTGAGACATTCCTGCAACCACAGCAATTGGCACGGCAAGAATTAGAGGACAAGGCGTCGCCGCAACGAGTACTGCAACTGCACGAGAGACTTCTCCAGTAATTAGCCATGCGCCACCAGCAACAAGCAAGGCAACAGGAACAAACCGTAAAGCCATCTTGTTTGCGATACGGACACCGGGCGCTGATCGCGCCTGAGCCGATTGCACTAAACGAATGATTCCTGCGTAGGTGCTTTCTTGCGAAGTATTGGACGCAGTGAAACGAAACTGTGTTCCTGCGTTGAGAACTCCACTGAGTACTTCTTCATCAATTAAGCGGGTACGGGGTAGGGGTTCACCGGTGAGCGCTGATTCGTCAAGTATTGCGGTTGTAATCAAATGACCATCGGCCGGTACAACTTCTCCAGAGCGCACAAGCAACTCATCACCGATTTTGATATTTTCGGCATCAATTTCAATTAACGACCCATCTGGATTAACAAAGTGGGCTTTGCGCGGAAGCCGTTGGAGAAGCGATTTCAATTGTCTCTCGGCTTGGCCTTCGGCCCATCGTTCTAAAACGCGACCAGTTGCGAGCATGAGAGATATGACAGATGAAGCAAACATTTCTGAGGTAAGCAGTGTGCCTAGTAGAGAAAGAACTGCCAAGATGTCTGATCCCATTTGCTTGCTTCGAATCTCGTCAATGATCCATTTCAGTGCAGGGACAAGTCCAGCAATTCCACCAAGCGCCCAAATTGTTTGAGCCCATTGATGATGACTTGTCAGATTTGTGGCGATTCCAAGAAACAAAGTGAAGCCAGATGCGTAGAAAAGCATGTGATCAGCAGACTTAACTTTCACGAACTCCCCAATCACATGTGTGACTTATAAATCTAGCGTAGCAACAAAAATTGGCATAGAGTATTTTGCATGGGAAAGGTAACAATTGCTTTCTTGGGTGCTACCGAAACGGTCACTGGTAGTAGGTTCCTGGTCGCAAGTGAGAAATCTAAGATTCTTGTTGACGCCGGTATGTTTCAAGGACTGCGAGAGGACCGTCGTAAGAATTGGGATCCATTTCCCGTAGAGCCTTCAACAATTGATGCAATTGTCTTAACACATGCGCACTTAGATCACTCTGGGTATCTACCTTTATTGGTTAGGGATGGATTCAAAAAGAAGATCGTCACTACCAACTACACAGCCAAGTTAGCAGCTGTTGTTCTGCGTGATTCGGCACGATTACAAGTTGAAGACGCACGTTTTGCCGCGGAAAAAGGATTTTCTAAACACGAGAAGCCACTTCCTTTATACAACTCTGAAGATGCCGAAAAGACTTTGCTTTACTTTGCCCCTGTACCTTTTAGGGAGAGGACGCAATTAACAAGTGATTCATGGGTTTCGTTTTACCCATCAGGTCACATTCTTGGTTCAGCTTTTATTGTTCTGGAAGTTGACGGGAAAACATTTCTATTTACAAGCGATATGGGCCGGGGAAACCACCCTTTACTTTCTCCACCCGATAATCCTCCACCAACAGGAATCGATGTAATTGTTACGGAATCTACATATGGCAACAGGATTCACGAAACTCCAAGACATTCGTTTGCTGAAATAATTAATTCCGCAATTAAACGTGGGGGCTCCATCCTGATTCCTGCATTCGCTGTTGACCGCACAGAAGTAATTCTTATGGCGCTTCATGATTTAATCGAAACCGAGGCTATTCCCAATATTCCTATTTACGTCGATTCGCCGATGGCGCTGAAAGCTTTGGATTATTATCGAGATGCAATCAGAACTAACGCCCCAGAATTACTCGCTGGAATTGCAAAGCAATGGGAGTCATCGGATCCGTTTGATCCGGGCAATCTAAGTGAGATGCGAACAGTTGATGAATCAAAGTCACTTAATAATCTTGAGTATTCAAGCATCATAATTTCTGCTTCAGGTATGGCCACCGGCGGCAGAGTGGTTCATCACTTAGCAAATATGCTTCCCGACCCAAAAAATACAGTGATTCTGGTTGGATTCCAGGCAGCTGGAAGTCGCGGGCGCTCTCTTGAAGAAGGAAAAAAGGAAGTAAAGATGCACGGAAAGTGGATTCCGGTAAACGCGAAGATAGTAAAAGTTGAAAGCTTCTCCGTTCATGCCGATGGAGATGAAATGGTGGCCTGGTTGCGCAAGACCAAAGATCCTAAACAAGTCTTTGTCGTGCATGGTGAGCCAGATGCCCAGGCTGCACTAGTAGAGAGACTTCATAGTGAATTAGGCTGGAAAACAGTCGCACCAAAACGTATGCAAGTTTTTGAAGTGCTGTAAAGCTATTTAATGTAAATATTGCCTTTGCTTTCAGTAACTTTAAATTTACCAAGAGGACTTATAGAACTTGGCGGTGATCCGTTTGGGCCAGTGACAACGGCTCCCGTGTCAGCCTTGAATTTCGATCCATGACATGGGCAAACCAGCGTTGATCCTTGAATTGAAACACCACAACCTTGGTGGGTGCAGGCGCCGTTGAAAGCAAATAAACCTTTCTTGGTGCGCGTAAGGACTACTTTAACCTGTTGTCCTGTAGCGCTCTGCCCGTTGTATATATGAGATTTACCTACTTTTATCGCTGATGACTTATCTACTAACGATCCCAATTTCGTAGCCGCAGCTTCCTTAAGAGAGAAGGCTTGCGCCGTATTCATTCCCGTAAGTAGGAAACCAGGGATGATTGCAACGGCAGTTTGAAGAAGCTTACGACGGGATACCTTAATCATCTGCAGAGATTACTGGAGTTCTTAATCAGATTCAATAATGGTTTCAAGTTTGCGCTTAAGGAATAAAATCACAAATACGGCAATTGTCAGCACGCCGAAGGTCCAATACTTCAGCGCATGTTCAACTTTGCTTAATTGCGTTGAGAATTGATAGCCCAACATAACAACTGCTGTAGTGAAGACGATGCCCCCCGCCGCGTTCCACTTAAGGAAGGTGCGATAAGGCACATGGTTCATGCCGGCAAGGGCCGGAACTAGGGCGCGCAATAGCGCTTGAGCGCGACCAAAGAAAATTGCTCCCGCATGATATTTATCGAAGATTCTTTGCGCGAGTGTCCAACGTTTTTCTCCTACGAATCTGCCCAGACCGGAAACTTTGATTCGCGGACCAAAGTGCTTACCAATTTCGTAACCGACAGAATCACCGAGAATTGCTGCTGCAATCGCACATGAAAGAAAGAGCCATAGTGGCCAGACTTCTTGCTGGGCTAGAACGCCACCCACAAGTAATGAAGTCTCGCCTGGCAAAACGAACCCTACAAATGCTGCATCTTCGGCAAAGACGAAGGTTATTAGCAAAATAAACAGTGGGACAGCCAGGTTATGGCTAACGAGCCAACTAGAACTCGATTCAATCCATTGCGTCATGGCCTAAGCCTAAGGGCAGAATCAACCCGGTCAGACAATTCTTCTAATTAGGTAGACTTCGCGCCTCATGGCCCGCAACTTAGTAAACCTCGAAAGCGTTTCTAAAGCCTTCGATATTAAGCAACTCCTCGATCAGGTATCTCTGGGGATTTCCGAGGGCGACCGAATCGGAATTGTTGGTCGAAACGGGTCAGGCAAGAGCACGCTGTTAAAAGTAATGGCTGGGATTGAACCTCCAGATCAAGGTCGAGTTACACGTTCTAATGCAACACGAGTGGGATTACTTTCTCAGGTTGATGTAGCCGATATAAATGCCACTGTTCGGGATGTGGTTCTTGGCGATAAAGCCAAACATGAGTGGGCGCGAGATTCTGGAATCCGAGAAATCTTTGATGGACTTTTCGGTGGCCACTCCGATGAATTGTTCGACCGTAAATTTATTGCCTTATCCGGTGGCGAACGTCGCCGTGTTGGGTTGGCGAAATTACTCATTGATGATCTTGATTTAATACTTTTGGACGAACCAACTAACCACTTAGATGTTGAGGGAGTGGCATGGCTTTCGCGTCATTTAAATGAACGAAAAGGATTGGCCGTTGCGGTTATTACGCACGATCGTTGGTTCCTGGATGCGGTGACTGATCGGACGTGGGAAGTCGTTAATGGGAGCGTAGAAGAATATGACGGCGGATATTCAGCATTCGTTCTAGCCAAAGCAGAACGCGCTCGACAAGCAAGTGCCATGGAAGGTCGACGCAATCAATTAATCCGCAAAGAATTAGCCTGGCTTCGACGAGGCGCACCAGCGCAAACTGTTAAACCAAAATTTCGAGTCGATGCAGCAAACGAACTCATTTCAACTGAGCCACCTCCTCGCGATGGCAACGAACTTCTTAGATTCGCACGTAATCGTTTAGGCAATACTGTCTACGAAATTCATCACGCGAAAATTCATGCAGGAGATAAAGAAATCCTTGATGATGTTTATTGGAATATCGGCCCAGGGGATCGGATCGGCATGGTCGGCATAAACGGTGCTGGCAAGACCACTCTTATGCGGATGCTCATGGGCCAAATTAAACCTACGTCAGGCAAATTAGTCACTGGCGTAACCGTAAAACCTGCTTTCTTGACGCAACATTTGGATGAATTGAATCCAGCTTGGCGCGTACTCGAAGCAGTCGAAAACATTGCTAATCATGTGGAATTAGGTAATGGAAAAACTCTCTCCGCCTCGCAATTGTGCGAAAGGTTAGGTTTTGACCGTGAATCACAATGGACACCAGTTGGAGATCTATCAGGAGGAGAAAAACGCAGGCTCCAATTAACGCGTTTATTGATGGATAGCCCGAACGTTCTATTG
>WLMD01000093.1 GCA_009700405.1 Actinomycetota bacterium
AAACAGCTTTCTTATCACCAGAACGCAGCATCCAAAGAAAGATCAAAGAACTTGTTATTGCGATTAAATTAGAAAATCAATTATCTAAAGATCAAATTTTAGAGAATTACTTAAACACCATCTATTTTGGCCGAGGTTCATACGGGGTCCAAACTGCGGCGCAGCAATATTTTAACCGCGGGGTCAATCAACTGAATCTCTCACAAGCTGCAGTGTTGGCAAGTATTTTACGTTCGCCAGGTTTCTATGACCCTTCATATTCAGAAGCAAACGCGCAACGTTTATCGGCACGTTTTGATTATGTAATTAAGGGAATGCTTGGCGCGAAATGGATTACACCTGCAGAGGCTGAGAAAGCCAAGATGCCTAAAATTCGAGCCCGCGTTACATCCGGATCATTATCTGGACCAAAGGGCCACATTATTGAACTTGCACAAAAAGAACTTAACGCTTTAGGTTTTACTGACGAACAACTTTCAGTCGGTGGCTTAATCATTAAGACGACACTTGATCAAAAATCACAACAGGCAGCGGTTGATGCAGTTGAAAAGCAATGGCCAAAGAACTCTCCGCCAAACTTGCATATTGGTTTGGTTGCCATACGTCCAGGCACAGGCGAAATCATCGCCCTGTATGGTGGGAAAGATTATTTAGTCAGACAGTTAAGCGATGCCACCCAATCAATCGCACTAGCAGGATCAACATTTAAACCGTTTGGATTAATAGCTGGACTAGAGCAAGGGATTCCACTTACTTCAGTATGGAATGGCGACTCACCACAAATCTTTGATGACTTAGGTAAACCTTACAAGGTATCAAATTATGGTGATGAACAATGGGGACAGGTGGGTTTATTAAAAGCTACCGCTCATTCGATTAACACTGTATATGTACCTCTTGGAATTAAGGTTGGCCCGGACAACGTTGTTGACGTCGCACGCCGCGCAGGCATACCAACAAGTGTGGCCATGATGCCAACACCATCGGTGGTGTTAGGAGTTGCAAGTCCGCACGTAATTGACGTGGCCGCTGCCTACGCAACTTTTGCCTCACAAGGCATTTACGCTAAACCTTTCCTTGTTAGCCAAGTACAAGGCGCTAATAAAGGAGTCTTATATCAATCCAAACCACAAGGGCAAGAAGTGTTCTCTAAAGATGTTATGGCCGATTTAACGTATGCACTGAGTGAAGTTGTGCGTAGTGGTACTGCGACTTATGGAACAGCGGGACTTGGACGGCCGGCTGCAGGAAAGACCGGCACCAGTGAACAAAATGCTTCAGCGTGGTTTAGTGGATACACACCACAACTAGCAGCATCGGTTGCATTTTTTAGAGACAGTGCCTCCGAAACACTTAATGGAATTGGTGGATTAACTTCAGTTACTGGTGGAACTTTTCCGGCGAAAGTATGGACTGCGTTCATGAAGGGCGCATTGAAAGGAGAGCCAAAACTTAAATTCCCGGCACCGGTTCACATTGGCGGTGAAGTGGAAACTGTAATGTCTTCACCAACACCTGTTTCAGTTCCTGTTGCGCCAACAGATCCCGCGATTCCAAGCGGCGGAAACTAGGTTCGGCTCGTGCGAATCTCCATTTCGTGGAGTTCGGCTACAAAGTTATTAATCCTTCTTTCTTTGCTCGCAGGTGTACTTTCATTTGTAAAATTTAATCATTGCGTTAATACAAATTGGTCCACACCCGATGTGGATATACATGCCTGCTATTCAGATATTCCATCACTTTTTACCGATAGGAATCTCGACACCCACCAATGGTCTTATAGCAACGGTGATAAATCTGTGGAGTACCCAGTTATCACCGGTGCAATCATGTGGGCAACAACATGGCTCTCACCTTCAAGCGGAAACGAAATACGTAATTATTATTACATCAACGCATTTCTAATTGTTCTCCTACTGATTTTCACAGTTCTACTTATTGGTCGCATGCGACCGAAGTTTGCTTATCTGGTGGCGATAGCGCCTGCTTTGATTGCTTCCCTTTTTATTAATTGGGATATGTGGGGCATCATCACAATGATCTTGGCAATCTTCTATTTTGACAAGAGAAGATATTCCGTCAGTGCAGTTCTTATGGCCATTTCAATAGCAACTAAATTCTTTCCGGTGTTACTTCTTCTACCAGTCTTTCTTATATTTTGGAAAGAACGAAAAGTGCGTGCTGCAATTCAGTACACGCTAATTACCTTTCTGGTGTGGAGTGCAATAAACGCACCTGTATTTCTAACAACCCCTCAAGGGTGGTGGCGTTTTTATGGACTCAACCTTGATAGGGATGCAGATTGGGGTTCAATTTGGTACGCCCTGTCTTTGTTGGGGATAAATATGAGCCACATCAATTACTTCAGCATCCTTTCTCTAGCCGTTATTGCGGTTTTGTTAGCTCTCTATCTTTTTGATTTTGAAATAACACCATCGCTGAGTCAAGTGAGCTTCATCCTCATGGCAACAGTTCTATGTTTTGGGAAGGTGTACTCACCGCAATATGTGCTCTGGTTGGTCCCGCTTGCGATACTTGGAATGAGAGAGAAACGAGACGTCCCTGCATTTTGGATCTGGCAAGGTGGCGAAGTGATTTACCACCTGGCAATTTGGCAGCACCTGGCCCTGGTCAGCGGTGCCCACTTTGGCCTTCCAGATGGGGCATATGCCATTGCCACATTGATTCGGATCGCGACCACGCTCTATTTTGTGAGCGTCCTTGTGCGTAGAAACCTGGCAAACCCCTCGAAAGCCAGGCGTAGAGCCCATGAGCGCCTAGCCGATTTTCTATTCGGGACTGCAGAGAGTTACCCTTAGCCCCCTCGCAAATCTCCACCCACCTGGGCGGAAGCAAGCGCGGGAGCACTAACCCTCCTGTCACGGAAATGCCGTGGCCGCTTTAGTCCAGAGGAGGTCGGGTTAACGCATGCGTCACTATGAACTAATGGTCATCCTTGATCCAGAATTAGAAGAACGAACAGTCGCACCAAGCCTTGAGACATATCTCAAGATCATTAAAGAAAGCGGCGGTCGCGTAGACAAGCTCGATGTTTGGGGCAAGCGCCGTATGTCTTTCGAGATTCTTAAGAAGTCTGAAGGAATCTACGCAGTTGTTGATATGCACTGCGAACCAGCTGCCATCAAAGAATTGGATCGCCAACTCAATTTGAACGAAGCAGTTTTGCGCACAAAAGTTATGCGGCCTGAGTAGTTCATTCTATTTACCCAGTAACTTTCTAGGTTCCGAATTCACATTCAAGAAAAGAGATAAAAATGGCAGCAGGAGATACGAACATCACCATGATCGGCAATCTTGTCGATGATCCAGAGCTACGTTTCACACCATCAGGTGCGGCCGTCGCAAAATTCAAAGTCGCCTCCACTCCTCGTTACTTAGATAAGAATACGAATGAATGGAAAGACGGAGATACTCTTTTCTTGCAGTGCAACATTTGGCGTCAAGCAGCAGAAAATGTTGCTGAGTCACTCACCAAAGGTATGCGCGTGATTGTGTCCGGACGCCTTAAGCAGCGTTCATATGAAACCAAAGAGGGCGAAAAGCGAACAGTCTTTGAGGTAGAAGTTGATGAAGTAGGTCCATCATTACGTAACGCAACTGCGAAGGTCACTAAGGCCAGTCGTGGAGCGGCATCGGGTGGATTCTCTGCACCATCATCAACAGAAACTTTCAATGAAGATCCATGGGCTGCAGCTTCAACCTCTCCCGCCGGCGGCGGATGGGCAACCACCACCAACGACGACCAACCACCCTTTTAAATCCACCAATCCATCCATTCCTGCAACTGATTGAAAAATCAAGGCAGGGCACCCGTAAAGGAGCACCACAATGGGAGCACGTAATAACAGAGCGCTCAAGGAGCCTAAGAATAAATCAGCAAAGGCTGCTGCGCTCAATAAGAAGTTCAAGAAGAAGCCATGCAGCTTCTGCCGCGACAAGGTGACCTATATCGATTACAAAGATATTGCCACTCTTCGCAAGTACATTTCTGATCGCGGAAAGATCCGCGCTCGTCGTGTAACAGGCGCCTGCACACAACACCAACGCTCAGTTGCAACAGCGGTTAAGAACTCCCGCGAAGTCGCACTGTTGCCTTACACCTCAACGGCTCGATAAGGGGAGATGACGATATGAAACTCATCCTTACTCGCGAAGTATCAGGTCTAGGCCGCGCTGGCGATGTTGTGACCGTAAAAGACGGTTTCGCACGCAACTTTCTTCTTCCTCGTGGAAATGCAATTGCATGGTCACTTGGCGGAGAGAAGCAGATCGATGGAATTCGCCGCGCTCGCGCATCACGCGAAATCCGCGATATTGACCATGCCAAGGAAGTTAAGACAACTCTAGAAGCCGCAACAGTCACTGTTTCAGTGAAGGTTGGCGCAGCTGGACGTCTCTTTGGATCGGTTACAGATAAAGATATTGCTACTGCTATTAAGGCAGCAACAAGTCTAGATATCGACCGTCACGCCATTAAAACTGCTGGTCATGTCAAAACAACAGGAACACATGCAGTGAAGGTTTCATTACCTCACCACGTTGTAGCAAACGTCACCGTAACGGTGGTTGGCGCTTAAGTTCCACACATAATTAGAACGGGTCCGCTGATTACAGCGGGCCCGTTTTATTTTTGAGTTACTTGTTTTAACATCTTCTGAAAGCGATCACCTGTGAACTCAGATTGAGCTAAATCGTATTTAGCCATTCCCCATTCCCAGAAATCAAAATCTAAATCTGAAACCGCGCTTTGGATTGAAGCCCACATAGTCCAACCATATTTCCCAAGCAATGCCTGTAACCATGCACGAGCGAATTTCTCGGGTCGCTCTCCCCCGTAATACGCCGTGACTAGCTCTTCTAATTTTTCAAGTTCCAAGAAAGATTCAGCCCATATATTTCCAAGTTCAAAACATGCATCATTGTTTCCCGAATACTCATAATCAATGAGCCAAATCTTCTCTCCGTCATCAATAAAGTTCCCAGGCAACAGGTCGTTGTTACATGGAACTTTGCCGTCATCTAGGATCTTCATCGCTGCAGACATTTGGCCAACATGATCAGCAAAATCCAGATAATTTGCTGGAATACGATACCCACGCTCTTTAACGATCGCGAAGTACTTCTTTTGTATTTCAAACATATTGAAATCACGTACAAAGGGCTTGGCGCTATGCAAGGTTCGACAAGCTTGAGCTACTCGAGGCAAGTTTGCCGAGACATCATCTGCGCCATAAGTACGCCCGTTCAAGAATCCAATAACCAATAAGCCTTGCCCTGATAAATAATCAAAAACGGGTGCGCCTATTCCAGCCTCAGCAGCGATCATTGAATTGCGGTATTCAGATTCTCTATCTATTGAAAGTAGTTCAGATTTATTACTTGAAATCCGCGCAACAAATTTTCCTTCTGGAGTCTCTATAAGTAAATTCCGATTTGTTAAACCGCCAGAGAGTTCACTCACAGATGTGCGCTCCATAAGGCGAGGCACTTGATTGAGTAAAACACTGAATGAATTTTCAGCTGAACTATTGGTCACGGGCACCTCTTCAGGATACATTTCTTACATGTCGACGTCATCACTTCCCAGCCGTGCGAAAATCGTAGTAATTGGCGGGGGTGTTGGGGGAACTTCAGTTGCTTATCATTTGGCCGAACTTGGCGAAAAAGATGTCATTTTGCTCGATCGCAGCGACCTCACAAGCGGCTCCACCTTCCATTCAGCCGGCCTAGTAGGACAATTACGGGCTGATCCAACGTTGACCAAAATGAACATGCATTCGGTAGATCTCTATCGCAAGCTTGAAGCAACAGATACGCCGCCAGGTTGGAAAGAATGCGGAAGCATTAAATTGGCATCGACTCCAGAGAGAATGGAAGAGATTCGCCGACAAATTGGATGGGCTCGAACATTTGGCTTGGATCTTCAAGAGATTTCCCCCAAGCAAGCCCAAGAATTATTTCCACTCATCGACCTTGAGGGCGTAGTTGGTGCCTGTTACATGGCATCTGATGGGCAAGTTGACCCATCACAACTGGCGCAAGCTCTGGCATCGGGTGCAAGAGTAGGTGGCGTAAAGATCTTCACTCATACTCGCGTTACTGCAATTCGAACACTCAATGGACGTGTTACTGGCGTTGATACAGATAAAGGGTTTATCGAATGCGAAAAAGTTGTTAACTGTGGCGGGATGTTTGCTCCAGAAATTGGCCGCCTAGTTGATGTGCGTATCCCTATTGTGCCAATGAGCCACCAGTACCTAATTACTGAAAACTTTATGCCGGTCGGAGAAAAATATCTTCCATCACTTCGCGATCCAGACAATTTAATCTACTTCCGTCAAGAAGTAGGTGGATTGCTTA
>WLMD01000094.1 GCA_009700405.1 Actinomycetota bacterium
AAGCGTCCTCAGCTTTAACGATTGCGCGAATGCGCTTGCTGTAGAGATCTGTGAGATCAACAAATTGAGCGCCTATGAGTGGACTCGTGGCGGTTAGTGAAATGTGATCGCGAATCAAGACTGGTTGACCAACTCGGTATTCCTTATTTATACCGCCACATGCGTTGGTGAGAATTAGGATTTTGCAGCCTGCTTTCACGGCAGTGCGCGCACTATGTACTACGGGTTCTATCCCTTTGCCTTCATAAAGATGGGTGCGGCCGAGAAATACAAGGGCATTGATTATTCCGTGCTCTCCATGAATGGCGTATGAGCGGATTTTTCCTGAATGTCCTTCAACTGCGGGAGGCAAAAATCCTGGAACATCATGAGCATCAAATTCGTGTGCAGGTTTGCCTAATGCATCTACGGCGCTAACCCAGCCCGATCCCATGACTAATGCAATGTCATGCTGTGCAATGCCAGTGCGACGAGCAATATCTGCTGCTGCTAACTCGGCTGTTGCAATTGGGTCGTTATACAGGTCTTGAATTGTGAAAGCGCTCATGCATCAATAATGTCACAGAGCCTGGCTCCGTTTGCCACACTTTCTCCGATAACCGCCGTGAGGTTGGCGATGATTCCCGATTTGTGTGCCAGTAATGCTTGTTCCATCTTCATCGCTTCAAGGACTATGACGAGATCACCGGCTTCTACGGAGTCACCTTCTTGCAATGCGATCTTCACTACCGTGCCCTGCATCGGACTTGTTAGGCCATCTCCAGCAATGAGTCCGCTCATACCTGCTTTAGCGCGGTGGCGTTTATGTAAAGGCTCTGGCGCATGAAGGCGAATATCAAATCGATGCCCGTTAACTTCTGCTACTAAATGTTCAGAAGCAGCAAGGCTCTGTAGCTCAATTTTCGTCGCCCCATAATTTGGAATTTCGTTGACGAATTCATTTTCAATGTAGCTTGTATAGACAGTGAATTTCTCTGTGTAAGCCGGATCTTCCAGAATTGCTCGATGGAAAGGAAGAGCGGTAGCAAGGCCATCAATTTCGAATTCTTGGAGCGCCCGACGTGCACGCGATATTGCTTCCTCACGAGTTTTACCTGTGACAATAAGTTTGGCAAGGAGAGAATCAAAGTTGCCACCAATAGTGTCGCCATTCTTAAAACCGGCATCAACGCGCACGCCTGGACCGGTAGGAAGATTCCATTGTGTAATGCGACCTGGAGCCGGAAGGAATGAGCGACCTGGATCTTCTCCATTGATACGAAATTCGATGGAATGTCCGCGAATTTCAGGGTCGCCATATCCAAGTGCCTCACCCATTGCGATGCGGAATTGTTCACGAACAAGGTCTAATCCAGTTACTTCTTCACTCACTGGGTGTTCAACCTGTAAGCGTGTATTGACTTCAAGGAAAGAAATTGTTCCATCTACTCCAACAAGAAATTCGCACGTGCCTGCTCCGACGTAGCCGGCCTCTTTAATAATTGCCTTGCTAGATCGATAAAGCTCGGCATTTTGAGCATCGGTGAGAAAGGGTGCAGGCGCTTCTTCAACTAGTTTTTGATGTCGGCGTTGCAAGGAGCAATCGCGTGTACTGACTACGACAACATTTCCATGCGAATCAGCCAGGACTTGAGTTTCAACGTGCCGCGGGCGATCTAAATATCGCTCAACAAAGCATTCACCGCGGCCGAATCCAGCAATCGCTTCACGAACAGCTGATGCAAAAAACTCAGGAATTTCTTCCATGGTACGTGCGACTTTGAGTCCACGCCCACCGCCACCATGAGCTGCCTTAATCGCAACGGGCAAGCCATGTTCTTTTGCAAAAGTTATAACTTCTTCAAATCCCTCAACGGGATCTGCAGTTCCAGCAACGAGCGGAGCACCGACTTTAGCTGCGATCTTCCGTGCCGAAACTTTATCGCCCAATAAGCGGATTGCTTCAGGTGAAGGGCCAATCCAGATCAGTCCAGCATCGAGCACTGCTTGTGCAAAATTGGCATTTTCAGATAAAAATCCATATCCAGGGTGAATTGCATCGGCACCGGAAGTTTTTGCTACTTCGATGATTTTCTCAATATTTAAATAGGTTTGAGTGGCAGTAGTACCACCGAGAGAGTATGAAGCATCTGCCATTTGTGAATGAATTGCATTGCGGTCTTCGCTGGAATAACTGGCAATGCTCTTTAAGCCATGATCTTTGCATGCCCGAATAATGCGAACAGCAATTTCTCCTCGGTTGGCAATCAAGACACTTTTCATGAGGTAGCTCCAATGAGATTATTCTTCAAATCTGGCCAGCTATATCCAAGTTGGGTAGTCATTGCGCGAAGCAGGGGGATTGAAAGCCCGATTACATTTGTGTAGTCGCCTTCGATGGAGTCAATAAAAGCACTACTAAGGCCATCTAATGTGAATCCGCCTGCAACATGCAAAGGTTCACCTGATGCGACGTAATCAGCGATTTCTGATTCAGACATCTTTCCAAAAGTAACTTTCGTAGATGCGATATCGGATATTTCAATGTCACGATTGGTATCAATGATGCAGTGACCAGTGTGAAGGACTCCGGAGTTGCCACTGAGCATCTTCGCTCTTTGAGTAGCGATTTCAGGGTTGAGTGGCTTACCTAATGATTTGCCTTCAAATTCAAATGTGGAGTCACAAGCGATGATGATGCTTGGCTCAGTGACAAGCTCTCGAACCGTATGCGCTTTAACAATTGCTAGAGCAATGACCATTTCTTTAGGGGTCATGGATTCGTATATAGCGGCTTCTTCATCAACATTGCTCACGATGACACGGGCAGAAATTCCCGCTGCATCAAGTAGGCGTTTACGGGAAGGAGAAGCTGATGCCAGAATAATCGATGGCATTTATGACTTCTTCGGCAAAGGTTGACGCAATTGCGGTTTGCCCCAGTTACTTTTTACTATCGCAGCTTCTTCAATAGGGCGTTCGTGCTGCTCTAGTGCCATTTCGAGCGCGGTCAACTCATCAAGAGATGGGTTGCCGGAAATAATTGTAAAAGTAATCACAGAGGAATGTTTCCATGCTTGCGAGCAGGCAAAGTGTCACGCTTGGTTTTAAGAGCGCGTAGCGCTTTCGTTATGTACTCGCGTGAGTTGTGAGGTTCGATAACCGCATCAATGTATCCACGTTCAGCGGCTAAATATGGATTAGCAAGAGTTTCGTTGTAGTCCGTAATTAGCGATGCACGTAGCGCCTCTTCATCGGATGACTCTGTGAGCTCTTTGCGATAAAGAATATTCACCGCTCCTTGCGCTCCCATGACCGCAATTTCGGCACTTGGCCAGGCAAGATTGACATCTGCACCAATGTATTTAGATCCCATAACAATGAATGCTCCACCGTAAGCCTTACGGGTAATCAAAGTGATCATTGGGACTGATGCTTCACCGTATGCGTAGAGAAGTTTTGCTCCACGACGAATGATGCCGTTCCATTCCTGTTCGATTCCAGGTAAGAATCCTGGAACGTCCACCAAAGTAATAATAGGAATACTGAAAGCATCGCAGAAACGCACAAAGCGAGCAGCTTTTTCACTGGAATCAATATCTAAAGTTCCTGCTAATTGTTGTGGCTGGTTGGCAATGATTCCTACGGACTGTCCTTCTATACGGCCAAAGCCTACGACAATGTTTGGTGCGAAAAGTGCATGGATCTCAAGAAATTCATTTTCATCTAAAATCGCTTGAACTAAGACTTTCATGTCGTATGGCTGATTAGGGCTATCCGGTATCAATGTATCCAGAGCTTGGTCGGTTGGCTTTTCTTCGAGAGTCTCAGTTGCCGGCAAGATTGGAGCGCCGTCCATATTGTTGCTAGGAAGATAAGAAAGTAGCGCCTTTACATAATCGAGTGCGTCGTCTTCGTTCTCTGCCAAATAGTGGGCGTTACCAGTTTTTGCATTGTGCGTATGTGCACCGCCAAGTTCTTCCATCCCGACATCTTCGCCAGTGACAGTTTTGATAACTTCTGGACCTGTAATAAACATGTGCGATGTTTCGTTAACCATGATTGTGAAGTCTGTTAGCGCGGGAGAGTATGCCGCTCCGCCAGCGCAGGGTCCCAGAATTACAGAAATTTGAGGGATCACTCCCGATGACCTGGTGTTGAGTCTGAAAATCTTCCCATAACCACTTAATGAAGCAACGCCTTCTTGAATGCGCGCTCCGCCGGAGTCGCTGATGCCAATGAGCGGTATTCCGGTCTTCAGGGCGAACTCTGCGATCTTGACCATTTTCTCGCCAAAAACTTCACCCAAGCTTCCGCCCATGACCGTGAAATCTTGAGAGTAGAGAGCAATGCTTCTGCCATCGATGGTGCCATACCCAATGACTACGCCATCACCGTAAGGGCGATTCTTTTCCATGCCAAAGTTTGTTGAACGATGCCGTGCAAATTCATCAAGCTCTGTAAAGGATCCTTCGTCGACAAGTTTGGCGATACGTTCGCGCGCCGTCATTTTGCCTTTGGCGTGTTGTTTCTCAGTGGCTCTCGCCGATCCAGCATGGACGGCCTCATCGAGGCGATCACGGAGGTCTTGAATTTTTCCCGCAGTTGTATGCAGATCACGGTTCATACCCCTACGGTACTAGTCGTGAGCAACTTACGTGCACCCTTAAATCAAGAACGGATTAATTCGCACTTAGTAGACAGTTACTGGCGAGTAAGCGTGGTCGATGTCACTGGATCTACGCAAAGAGATTTAGTAAATAGCGTACGTGCCAGTAACTCTGTATCTGGCGATGTTCTTACTGCGGAGTACCAATCACAAGGCAAAGGTCGTCTTGATCGCACTTTTGAAGCAGCGCCTTTGTCCGCACTTCTATTTTCATTTTTCGTGCAGCCTAAAGTAAATGCAGAAAGGTTTTCGTGGTTGCCCTTATTAGCAGGTCTAGCTGTTATCAATGCACTTGATAAATGTTGCACATTTACTAACGGCAATCGTGCACAACTTAAATGGCCCAACGACATTTTGATTGGTGAAAGTAAGGTCGCAGGAATTATTGCCGAAAGCGTGGATAACAAGGGCGTGGTCATTGGTATTGGATTAAATGTTGGAATGAACCTTTCTGAGTTGCCAGTTGATCATGCCACCTCTCTTGAACTTGAAGGATGCAGCAATTGCAATCGAAATGAATTACTCGTCGCGATATTGCAAGAGTTTTATACTCTGATGAAACGGTTCGAGGATTCGGACTCAGCGCTCAAAGATGAGTATGTTGCTCGCTGCGCAACTATTAATTCTCCAATTCGCGTCGAGTACCCTTCTGGCGAGATCATTGATTCATTTGCAACAGGTATCGACTCAACTGGGGAATTGATCCTAGAAAACGGTCGGAAAGTAAGTGCTGGAGATGTTGTTCATCTACGTGCGAGATAGGGGGCCTAGTGCGTAATTCTTTTCCTACAGTTGGAGTGGTAGGCGCGGGTGAATTAGCTCGAATGATGGTGGGGCCAGCAGCAGCGTTAGGAATTGATTTACTCTTTCTTGCAGAAGATGAAAATGATCCTGCCGCAATAATTGCGCATCATGTCGTTGGTGAGAATCGCGAACTTGAAACAATAAGAGAATTTGCTAAAAAGTGTGATGTCTTAACCTTTGTAACTGAAGATATTCCTTATTCAGTAATTCGCACACTCGAAGCCGAAGGCGTAACGATTCGGCCGGGCTCAAGGGAGCTTGCCGCTCATTCTGCTAAGGATTATCTCTCTGACATTCCGAAAAGTAATGTAATTGAGATTTCTGCATTAGTCGCCCGTTCACCGCACGGGCAAGCTGCAGCATGGGCAATCACCTTGGTGGGGCGAGAAAATGATCGATCTGTATGGACCGAAACGCCAGCCCCAGGTATTTCCGGTGATCTTGCTAATGATGCACAGAAATTAGCGCTAGATGTTGCGCGAGAATGTTTGCTTGCCGGAGTCATGAGCGTTGTCATGCATGTAAGCGGTGGTGAGTTTTTCGTGAACCGAGTTTCGATGGGACTTCATGAAAATGGAAACTGGACGGTTGAAGGATCGCGGACCAGTCAGTTCGAACAACATTTGCGGGCGATATTAGATCTACCACTGGGTGATACCTCTATGTCATCCGATTTTGCCGTTGTAGGGAACGTTTTTGGGGGAGAGAAATCGGATATGTATCGTCCATATCTGCACCTTATGGCGCGTAGTCCCGGACTAAAGTTCCATCAATCCCGTACAGAGGTTCTTTCAGGGCGCAAAATTGGGCACGTGAGCGCGGTAGGTGAAAATATTCTAGACTTACGGGAGTGCATCACTCATGCAGTTGATTATATGAGCGGAGAAATTGATGAGTAAGAATCGTGTAGCCATCATCATG
>WLMD01000095.1 GCA_009700405.1 Actinomycetota bacterium
AAGGCCCGAAGTCGCCAGAGAACTGCATGACATAGGCATTTTGACTCATGATGAAATTTGGTGCGATGTTCCTTTGTCTGTTGCTCGCCAAAGGTTTGAGAGTCGCGCACTCGAACGTCATTGGATTCATTCAGAAAGTCCTGGCTCGACAGAATCGGATTGGGAAATGTGGGAAGGAATCGCTCAGCCACTTGGGCTCGGGACCGTCCATCGTGTAGATATGACTAAGCCCGTAGACATCCAAAACTTGATACATGCCCTCGGAAAATAGCCTCATGCCACAGACCTGTCCAAACACATCCCGTTACAGGGTGATCGTTTATGACGCAAGAACTCCCGGTAACAGGATGTGCGCTGAGTGGTTCTAATGTTTCCGGGAAACTACCCGACTTCTGGTGGGTTGTGAGGAGTTCGAACTAAAGTCCTGCGCTCTCTAACCATAAATCGGCCATGAGTTGATGTCCCAATACCGTTGGGTGGATTCCATCTTCTGCAAGGGCAACCATTGAAAGCTCTTTTGCCTTAGCGGTGAAGAACGTATCAAAGGGCACTAACTTCGCGCCAAACTCTTTAGCCATCTGATGTACTACTGCGATTTTAGGATCTAAATCTTCTCGCCATGTTTTCATCTCATCTTGAACCTCAAGCAAGAATGGCTCGCATAGAACCAATTCAGGATCGCCATGTGCAGCAGTGGCTCTCAAGACTCGACGGTAGCGATCTTCGAAATCCTCAATGGTCGTCACTTCATTGTCATCGTATCGACGCCATGTGTCGTTGATGCCAATAGCAACTGAGACCAAGGTTGGGTTGTGGGCTAAGACATCGGTTTCCCAGCGAGCTTCCAGATCAATCAGGCGATGACCACTGGTGCCGACGTTAATGATCTTTCCGGGCAATCGTCCAGAGTTGGCAATATTGAATACGTACCCATCGCCAAATGGTGGAGCAACTTCGCGGCCGCAATCGGTGACGCTATCGCCTATAAATACAGTGGTCTGTGACATGGGCATACCTTACCCAAGAGATTTAATAGTTTTGATAAATCGGGGAATATTTGAGCCACCGTCGCTGTTATAAACCTTCCCTGCATGAATTCCATGGAGGCACCATGGCATTTCCTGTACGGGAGATGGAGTCGGTATTTCCACTAACCAGAATGCAGCTCACGAGCACAACCACGAAGAACATCTATGGGAGACGTTAAAGAGTTCTGAAGGACTGGAAAAAGCCAGCGTACTTGCTGAATTGGCACACAGTGCAATGCATAGACAAGACTGGAAGGAGGCCCTCGCATTTTCTGAAACTTCAATTGATGTATTCCTTTCTCTGACGGAAATTTACGATCAGAACGACCTAGCGCAGGTCTATTTAGGAATGGCATTTGCCTTACACAAGCTCGATAGGAATCTTGAGGCAGTGGTAAAGGCGCAAGAAGCGTGTGCACTTTATGCCGAGATTGATTCATCGCGCCTTCTTATGGCCAAACGAAACCTAGGTGTCTTCCTGAAAGAGGCTGGGCAGTTTGAGGAGGCTGCGCAATCCTTCAGAGAAATCATCGCAACTCGGCCAATCGATGATGAAGAGATTTTCTTGGGTAAAGATCTCTACAACCTTGGCAACGCTCTCGAAGAACTTGGGCAGTATCAAGAGGCAATTGAACTGCTGACACAAGCACGGCCGATAGCAAAATCGCATAGTGCCGTAGGTTTAACACTTCTATGTGATGTCTCCCTTGCTAAGAGCTACTTAAAAACTGAGCAGATTGACCAGGCAATTTCAACGGCCACCTTGGCTGTTGAAGAAGCAACCTTGGCTCAGAATCACGGTTTGGTCATGGAATCTTTGACAGTGCGTGCTCGCGGGTATTTGGCGCAAAGAAACTTTGATCACGCTCTCTTTGACCTTAAAGGCGGGAAGGATCTCTACATCAAGAACGAGAGCGACCCAAGGTGGGCGTTAGTGATTGATGCCGAGTCAGTTATCGCCGAGATATTTGAGATTCAAGGCGACGAGGAACGTGCGAAAGAAACGCGTTCGCGAATCGCCCTGATAACAGAAAACTCAATGTAGTCCGCAGAGCTGAGTTAATTGTTGGGAAATCGAAATAAAAGGCAGGAACCTCAGCGAGATAATCGAGAGGTTCCTGCCTTTTATCGAGTAATACAGTAAAGAACTTAGAGAGCTACTACAAAATCAATCTCAACGAGTATGCCGTTTAAGTCTGATCCCACAGTTGTGCGTACTGGATATGGCGCAGTGAAGAATTCGCTGTAAGCAGCGTCGTATTCTTTGAAATCGCGAAGCACTTCTTGAAGGTGAGTAGTTACTTTAACTACCTGGCTAAATGTTGCGCCCTTGGCATCTAGAACCTTTTGCAGGTTTCTCAGCGTCTGACGAGTTTGCTCGCCAACTCCGCCTTCGACAATCTTTCCTGTTACAGGATCAGCTGGACCCATTCCGCAGGTATACAAGAATCCATGAGCTACTACTCCATGGGAATAAGTACCTCCAGGTGGTGGCGCGCCTACTGCGTTGACGTGTTCCATTCTCATTACTTCCCTTCGGGTAGATTTCTCTTAGAAGAATGTGTGTATGCAATCAATGACATCATATTGAGCATTGACGATTGGCAACAGACGCCATTTATCAAAGTTGGTGCAGGGGTGAGTGATGCCGCAGCCGATGATGTCCCCCACCGAGAGTCCTGGTTGGGTGACATTCATATATGCATGCTGGTCATTGAGCTTTTCAATAGTGGCTGCATAATTGGTCACCTCGCCTATATAGCGCTTGATGGGAGATGGATTATTGACATCATTTCCTGCATCACGTTTTCCGAAGTTAAGAATTGCAAGGTTGCTCTCTGGAATGCTCAATACGCGTGACCATATTTCCATCGCAGGGCGGAGGCGCTTTTCTTCAGGTTCCCCAACAAAGGGGTTAGATTTTTCGTACCCGATGAGGTCATTAGTAATGTAGGCGCCACTTCTTAAAACAATGCGCGATGGACCCTTGAACTCTGAGAACTCCTCAACGACGTAGTCGAAGAATGAGGTTCCGCCAGCGGAAAGAATAATCTCTTGATTTCCCAAGTAGGGGGCAACAATCTGCGCCGCAGCCACAATCTTGCGCAATAGATTTCGGACCGGATCTACTTCTTTCGGGATGCGGTCTATGCCAGCGAAGGCGCCTTCAAAACCTGTGACTCCACGAATCTTAAACCTTGAATCCTTCTGTATCTCCTCAACTAATTCTTTGACGCCCTCGAGGGTGCGAATTCCGGCCCTGCCATTGGTATCTCCTATTTCAAGAAAGACATCGAGCCTTGCGTGAGGCATACCAACAATTGCATCCTTAGCGATTTTGAAACCAACAAGAGAGTCAAGGTAGAAGAAGATTTCAACCCCGTCGACTCCGTTTCGCTTTGCGATATCTGCAATTGAGGTGGGCTCGACAACTTCGTTTGCAATAAATATTCTCTTAAAACCAAAATCCAAGAAGACATTTGCTTGAAAGTAATTGGCAACGGTGAGTGCCCAAGCGCCCGCATTTGCTTGACGTTGAACAAGTTGTGGTGCCATTGGCGTCTTTGCGTGGGGCGCAAACAAAACATTGAGGCCTTTGCAATAGCTGGCAAGGAGATCAATGTTGTGGTTAAGGGCGCTTTCCTTCAGGGCCATAACTGGAAACTGAAAGCCTGAGGTAAAAAGATTGGGCTTGGAGGCAAGGAATTTCTCAATTGTTTGCCCATGGGCGGCTATCGGAAAGCCCTTATGACGAGCAGATATCACTTCCTGCCCCAGTTGAAGCAGCTGTGAATTCACGCTCGAACGCTACCAACAACGCCTCACAAGAGCGAGGAAATGGGTCTGGATATTTCACACTGTAAGAATCCCCGAACCTCTCTACACTTTCTTCGTGCGAAAACTCCATGAATCCCCCTTAATCAAGAAGGTCAGCGCCAATTTCGCTGACATGTTTCGCGAAGCTGTTTCTGGGCATAAAGATGGCAAGCCTGACTGGGTCAAGAGCATCGAAAGTGGCGATGCCGGACTCTTTAAAGAAGATGGTGCGGTCTGGCAGGTTCATGGATCTGCTGCAACGTTAGTTGGTGGAATACGTGCCTTGTTATTGCAGGCGGCTCACCCGGCACCGCTAAGTGGCGTTGCTCAACATTCGCGCTATGAGAGTGATCCATTGGGACGCCTTGCAGGAACGACGCGATGGCTAACGATTACAACCTTTGGTTCTACCGAGGCAATCGCTAAAGAGGCTGCCCGTGTAAACACCATGCACTCTGGTGTTTCAGGTGAGTACACAAAGAAAGATGGTGCCCACTCGCATTATCGTGCGGCTGACCCACGCTTCTTACTCTGGGTGCATTGCGCCTTTACCGATTCATTCTTGAAGGCCCACCAAAGTCTTGGATACTCAATCACCGATGGCGCAGATGAGTACGTGAAGGATTGGGCAAAGAGTGCGATTCCGCTTGGACTAACGAATGCGCCATTGAGCGTTGCCGAACTTGAGGCATGCATGGATGACTTCCGAGTTAACGATTTGGCACATTCTGCGCCGACTAATGATGTGGTTCGTTTCATTTTGAATCCACCATTTGGTCGCGCCGCAATGATCTTCTACGGAGTGCTTGCGAAAGCCGCCATCTGTACTTTGCACGATAACGAACTTGCGATCCTTGAACTCAAACGCCCACGCAAGATTTGGTTAAAGATTGCTCGAGCAATGCTCAATGTATTTACAGCAGTGCTTGGATCAGAATCCCCTAGCCAACATGTTGCTCGTGAGCGACTAGCTGGATTAGCGCAATCCTCACCTGTCACCATCTAGCCGAATCGAGGCTCAATTCCTGCTGCAACAAGAGTTGATACTGCTCCAAAGCAACGGAATGCTTCCTCCATTGTTGGCAAGGTAAAGCTGACTTCGCGGTCTCCTGTTTTCTTAACTCCTGGAATATGGCACGCAGCTATTACCGGTTGAGTTGAATCAAATTGGATGCGGTAAGTAAACGGACCTTGTGGTGGTTCTACAGGAATGATCTTTGCAATGGAGTTTTTCGCCGCTTCTTCAATCATCGGCATGGTCACCTCTGGAGTAAGGCAAATTGCCGTGTAGCGATCTACGCATTTCTTGACTGCAACCCCATGTGCATTTGGTGCATAAGTCTTGGCATCAGCGACCGTTAAGTCATCACCTGTAACTAAAACTACTGGGACTCGCAACGATGCAGCCATTTGAGTATTCATATATCCCTCACTGCACTCGACTTCGTTGAGCCAGATTCCTGTGTATGTGTTTCCGAGATAGGTATGAGAAAGGATTCCTTGCTTTCCTGCACCTGTGTGATATCCCAAGTAGGCAACGGCGTCTACACCAGAATCAATTCCCTCAATCATGGAAAAGGTCTTGTGACGGCCTGAAAGCAATTGAGCCCTGCCATCCAAGCGATCAATAAGTAGGTTGCGCATTACATTGTGCGCTTCATTAATCACGATTTCAGTTGCTCCGCCGGCCACAAAACCTCTCACGGCAGCACTGGCTTCATCGGTCATAATCTTGCGGAAATAATCCCAGCGCGGGTTACCAGGAAGACAATCATCTGGATGGGTCACTCCAGTGACGCCTTCCATATCAATTGAAATAAGAACCTTCATTCTCTTCACCTCTCCTGGAACATTGTTGGGACCGATGATAAAAGCTTTTTCGTATACTCGTGAGTTGGACGATTGAAAATCTCATCATTGGTTGCAACTTCAACCAATTTTCCCTGGTTCAAAACGCCAATACGATCACAGAGGTATTTAACCACTCCCATGTTGTGAGAGATAAAGAGATACGTCAGACCGAATTCCTTCTGCAAAGATTTCAAAAGATTGATTACCTGTGCCTGTACCGATATATCCAACGCTGATGTTGGCTCATCTAAGACGACCAACTTAGGCTGGGTAACTAGCGCTCTTGCTATCGCAACACGCTGGCGCTGCCCGCCACTGAACTGATGGGGCTTGCGATCCAAGTGCTCCTCCCTCAAGCCAACGGCTCGAATGAGTTTGAGGATATTTTCAGAACTACCCAGAGTGCTTCTTTTCTCTTGACTCAAAAACTTCAGGGGCTCTTCAATAATTTGGCGAATACTCATTCTTGGATCTAGCGATGAGCGTGGATCTTGGATGACAATTTGGATATCGCCATAAGGAAAAGTGATCTTACTATCAGGACCTGCGATAATTTCGCCGTTAAAGGTGATCTGACCTGAATCAACGCTCTCTAAGTTCATCAATAGATTAGCGATAGTAGATTTTCCCGATCCAGATTCGCCAACCAAGCCA
>WLMD01000096.1 GCA_009700405.1 Actinomycetota bacterium
CGACAGGTGTGGCATGAAGCGGAATAGAGCCATAACAAAGTGGCGTTAGTCAACAGAACTAACGAACCAACACTCATGTGGCCCCATTGACCTTCGCTATTGCGGAAAGCTAAAACGGCATCAATAGTAAGGAGAACATTGAAAACAAGACCGGCTAAAAAGAACCAGCGATGACCGTTCTGCAAAATTAGTGGAGCTTTTGTTTCACCTGTATAGGTTTTATGTGGTTCAGCTACTGCGCATGCAGGCGGTGACTGCCAGAAAGATCTGTAGTAAGCCTTGCGGTAGTAGTAACAAGTCATGCGGAACCCGAGAGGGAAAACCAAAATAAACAAGGCGGGGGAAATGGCCATTCCGAAAATAGCTACCGTCCCAAGTGGCTGACCAAGTAGTGATCCATTAGTTGGACACGCAGCGGTGAGACATGGTGAATAGAAAGGAGAGATTAAAGGTTCTGCAAAATAAAATTTAGCCTCAAAGGCGCGGATGGTTGAATAAATAATGAAGGAGACAAGCACAGCAACCGTTATTGCTGGCTGTAGCCACCAACGATCGGTACGAAGTGTCTTCTCGGAAATCTTGGCTCTCGTCGCTGAGAAAACTCCAGACATGCACCATCTCCTTCTGCCTTTTTACGCATGGCGTTAGAAACGCCTCAGGGAGAAGTTTCCCGCGTTAATGGGTAAGTGCATAGGTTCAAACAAGCGTAAATGGCTATGAAGTCAGCCACACGCGAGCCTGAGAAAAAGAGCGGAGGACGAGGGATTTGAACCCTCGAAGGTTTCCCTTGCCGGTTTTCAAGACCGGTGCACTCGGCCGCTATGCGAGTCCTCCGCGGCGTAATCTACCTGAAACTAGGCCCGCGAAGGAAGTTGAATCAATTCTTCAAGGATTATCGCAACGCCATCTTCATTGTGAGGCAAAGCTTGGCCCTTGGCATGGTTCTTTCCATCTGGATGGCCATCCCCCATTGCGAAGGATCGACCACACCATTCCAACATTGAAAAATCATTGGGGTTGTCGCCAAATGAAACACAATCTCGGGCATCGATACCTAGGCGCTGGGCCATCTTGGCCAATGTCGCACCTTTTGACACACCGTGTGTAGAAATCTCAAGCAATGATTCATGGGGGTTGGAGTGTGTAACCGTGACAACCCCATCAAGTATGGGGAGTGCGATTGTCAGCATTTCATCGGAGGATAGCTCTTGATTGGAACATCTAGCCAATAATTTTAAAGCTGGTGATTTCATAATCACTTCTATTTTCTCAACACCGACATTGTCTAAGCCAACATCCCATTTGGCGACGTAATCTATTTCTCGATGAAAATAGTCATGTGATTCAACAGCGAATGAAATTGTTGGAATAGCTTTGCGCAATATAGAGACCGCTTCAAGTTGGGCGTTTACCGGCATTAACCATTCTTCCAAAACAACTCCTGCTTGTAAGTCATACAACATTGCTCCATTGCCACAAATCGCAGAACCAATTCCGAAAGCGTTTTGAATCTCTGGCATCCATCGTGGTGGGCGCCCGGTAACAAAAAATATCTCGATACCCATTGCATGTGCTTTAAGAAAAACATCAATGGTTCGTTGTGAGATCTCTCCGTAGTGCGCGACAATTGTTCCGTCTAGATCAGTTGCAATAAGTTTTGGGCGAAAGTTCACACAAGCTCAAATCTGGTCATGCCTAGGAATGGTTGCAATGCCGCTGGTACGTTTACAGATCCATCTTCATTTTGATGATTTTCTAGAATGGCAACAATCATTCGCGGAATCGCGACAAGGGTTCCGTTGAGTGTTGAAACATGCTTTGTGCTTTCCGCATCTTTCATTCTGATGTTCAAACGGCGCGCCTGAAATTCGGTGCAATTGGAAGTACTTGTCACTTCTCTGTAGGCATCCTGTGTTGGAATCCATGCTTCGCAATCGAACTTACGGATTGCGCTCGAGCCAAGATCTCCTGAGGCTACATCGATGACACGGAAGGGAATTTCCATTGCATTAAGAAAGTCCTTTTCCCATTGAAGTAAACGTTGATGTTCTGCAACAGCGTCTTCAGGTTTGCAGAAAACAAACATCTCCACTTTATCGAATTGGTGAACGCGAATAATTCCACGAGTATCTTTGCCGTATGTTCCTGCTTCACGACGAAAACATGTGGAGTAACCGGCATATCTCAGCGGAAGTTTCTCCGCATTTAGAACTTCATCCATGTGATAGGCAGCTAAAGGAACTTCGCTGGTGCCAACTAAATAAAAATCATCTTTTTCTAAAGTAAACACATTCTCAGCTGCTTGTCCTAAAAAGCCAGTCCCTTCCATGGCGGCAGGCTTGACTAAAACAGGAGGGATTACTGGAATAAATCCGGCTTTTACTGCGCTAGAAATGGCGTAATTAACTAATGCGAACTCCAAAAGAGCACCTACGCCAGTGAGGTAGTAAAAACGCGCACCGGAAACTTTTGCGCCTCTTTCGGTATCTATCGCACCTAATAGTTTTCCGAGTTCTACGTGATCCTTAGGCGCAAATCCATCTTTTGTGAAATCCCTTGGGGTGCCTACGTGCTCAAGTACAACAAAGTCGGCTTCTCCACCAATAGGTGCTGCGGGATCTAAAAGGTTAGAAAGTAGCAAAGTTAATTGCGCTGAAGTTTCCTCAGCCTCTGACTTGCGCGTATCTGCCGCCTTAACAAGAGCTGAAAGTTCTTTGCCGCGTTCTAGCATCGCTGCTTTTTCTTCTGGCTTTGCGGCGCCCATTGTCTTAGAAAAAATATTTTGTTCTGCGCGCAATCCTTCAAATTCTACTATTGCGGTTCGTCGCACTTCATCGGCGGCAAGAATTTGGTCCACTATTGCAGGGTCTTCTCCGCGCCCTCTTTGTGAAATGCGAACCGCTTCTGGGTTTTCACGCAAGAATTTTATATCGATCATATTGCTCGTCCTTCTCTCACATCACGAAGCCATTGAGATGATTCAGTAAAAGCAACATCGCTTGTACGTTGTGTAGAAGTTGGTGCAATTTTATCGGCCCGTGGGTATGAACCAAGAAAACGAATGTCTTCGCAAATTCTGCGGAGTCCGGTTAAGGCATCTCCAACGCGAGACTCATTGACATGACCTTCTGCATCGATAATGAAATGGTAGTGACCAAGTTCGCGTCCAGTAGGTCGACTTTGAATGAAAGTTAAATTGACTTCGCGCACTGCAAATTCTGTAAGAACCTCTAGAAGTGCACCCGCATGATCGCGCCCGATAAATGCAGCTAGTGAAGTTCGATCGTGTCCTGTTGGGGGTGGAATTTCTCCTGGTTTAGAAACAAGTACGAAACGAGTCACCGCTTCATTGTTGTCACCAATATCTGCTTTAAGAATTTCTAATCCGTAGTGTGCTGCCGCATTTGGTGCCGCGATAGCTGCATCGAATTCACCACGTGTAATAGCTTCAGCAGCAGCAGCTGTTGAATTTGTGGCTATAACTTCTGCATCAGGGTAATGAGTTGCAATGAAGTTGCGGCACTGGGCCTCTGCGTGAGGGTGTGTTGCGATTCTTTTAATAACTGTTGTTGCCGATTTTGCCATGAGCGCGAAAGTTACGGGCAATGTAACTTCACCCTTAATAATCAGTGGGTCGCCTGTAGCTAGTTCATCAAGTGTTCGGGCTACGACTCCCTCAACTGAATTCTCGATAGGCACTAACGCATAATCTGCTCGACCTTGTCGCACTGCTTCTAACGTTGCTGTGACATTGGCAAAAGGAAGTGCTTGATCCTCTGGTGTTGTGATTTTTTGGAGAGCCGCCTCCGTGAAGGTCCCAACAGGGCCAAGGTAGGCGTATGTGCTCATTGGTTAAGGATACCCGAGCACCTTGCGCGCTTGTGACGGCTTATTTGTAATAACTACATCAATTCCCGCTTGGGCGCAGAATTGAACATCTTGCGCCTCATCTACAGTCCAGACAAAGAGACGTTTTCCATCAGCTTTTGCCTTGTCGATAAATTCGGGATGAGATTTGATCATGTCGATATCTGGTCCGATTGTTTGAGCTGATGAATATCGGCGTCTACGTTTGGCTCTCACTGATTCAAGAAGTATCACCGTATTAATATCCGGCATCGAACGCCTCACGCTTTCGATAGCCATCCAGGAAAAAGACATCACAGAAATTTCGATACCAGATTCTAAGATTTCGGTTTGGTGATCATCTAATTCTTTGGCGAGGATATTTTCAATTTCGCGCCCCGTTGGTACCGGGTGCTTTGTTTCCAAAGCCAAATCCTTTTTATTTTCGATTGCAAAGGTAAGAAAATCCCGAAAATGCATTACTTGTGGGTAACGTTCTTTGATTTCAAAATATGTGAGTGCTGCTATATGTCCTGAAGTTCCGGCCATTCGCTCCATGGTTGCGTCATGCCACAAAATCGGGACAGAGTCTTTCGTTAATCTGAGGTCGCATTCAAACCCATCGGCGCCTTGTTCGATAGCGGCCACATAGGCAGCACGGGTGTGTTCTGGGAAGTCGTAGGAAGCCCCTCTATGGGCATAGATTTTTGGCATCGTTTGTGCAGGGTTGGTGTTTTTCATGTGCGCGAGAGGGGATTTGAACCCCCACACCCTTACGAATACACGGACCTGAACCGTGCGCGTCTGCCGTTCCGCCACTCACGCGATTAATAATGTGTAAGACTTACCAAAGATTATCACCATTAGGCTTTCGGTTACAGATTCGTGCTGTCGAGAGATATAAGGGGTAAGAGTGAGTTTGCCACCACCGGCGAGGTTTATAACTTCCGCGCGTTCGGTTGTTGGTCTTGTGCGCTCCGGAAATGAGGACTCTGCTCTTATCCATTCACATCTCTTGGCTGTTGCGGATGGAATGGGTGGGCATGCAGGCGGAGAGGTTGCCTCGGCTAGTGCGATCAAAACTCTTTCGCGATTATGCGCGACCTTAGATCAAAACCTTATTGATTCTGATTCTGCTGAAGACTTACTTTTAAACTTCCTGCACGACATTGACAGTGAAGTCGGTCGTGTTGCCAGTGAAGACAGTGATCTCACTGGCATGGGAACAACTTTGAGCGCTTTAATGTTATATAACAAAGGTCAAAGTGTTGCCTTGTTGCATGTTGGTGATTCACGTTGTTACCGACTTAGGGGTAAAGAACTTGTGCAGTTGAGCAGAGATCACACTGTTTTGCGTGAGTTGATTGAGCAAGGCGCTGTCACACCCGAAGAGGCTAACGAACACCCTCAAAGATCCTTTCTTACGCAAGCGATTATGGGTGAAGGTTCACTGGTCCCAGTGTTGATGGTTTATGAAACAGAACCTGGTGATCGGTATTTATTATGCAGCGATGGTCTCTCCTCTGTTATAGATGATGAGGCAATAAAGACTGGTATGAAGATTCCGGATCTGGATGATTCATTAACTTTTCTAGTTGATGCCGCTTACGCCTCTGGAGCGCCAGATAATGTAACAGTCCTTATTTCAGACCTTGATTCTCATAATGAAGTTTCTACCCAGATCTCATTGATTGGGGCTGCCTCATGAAAGATTTACTAGGCGAGCGATACAAACTTGGAGAAATGATTGGCACTGGCGGAATGGCTGATGTTTACATCGCAAACGACCAAAGGTTGTCTAGGCAAGTTGCAATTAAAGTACTGCGAAGTGATTTAGCCAGAGACCCTTCTTTTGTTGCTCGTTTTCGTAAAGAAGCTTTAGCTGCTGCGGGTTTGAATCATCCTGGAATAGTTGCCGTATACGATTCCGGTGAGGTTCCTGCGCCATATATTGTTATGGAGTTGGTTTCTGGCCATACCTTGCGCGAATTAATCCATAATGGAGAACGTCTTCCGCTTTCGAGAGCGCTGGAAATTGCTGAAGGTGTTTTGTTGGCTTTGGAATATTCTCATGAACGCGCAATTGTCCACCGCGATATCAAGCCAGCCAACGTCATGATTACCGATCAAGGCGATGTAAAGGTGATGGACTTTGGTATTGCCCGTGCCTTAGATGACATTGGAGCAACACTTACAAGCACCTGGAATATTGTCGGTACAGCCCAATATCTCTCGCCTGAACAAGCGATGGGTGAAAGCGCAGATTATCGAAGTGATATCTATTCGCTGGGTTGCTTATTATTTGAATTGCTTACAGGTCGCCCGCCCTAC
>WLMD01000097.1 GCA_009700405.1 Actinomycetota bacterium
ATTGCAACCGGTTGTTGGAGCCCACGTCTAGCCGCAATGGCTGGAGCGTTCATTCCACTTACTCCTGCAGTCCACCAAATGAAAGACATCGGACCAGTCCCATTCTTCGCCGATAGCAAGGGCGATATTGAATGGCCAATCATCCGCGACATGGATACAAATATGTACGAGCGCCAACATGGAACTGGTCTCGAAGTTGGCTCATATGCACATAGGCCAATTCTCTACACTCCTGAAGATATTCCTTCTAATGCTGTTGCAGCGCTATCACCTACGGAATTCCCATTCACCCAAGTTGATTTCGATTTGCAAGATGAACATTCGCTCGAACTCATGCCATCAATTATTGGTGATGAGAATGTGCGAGAGAAGTACGCAATCAACGGAATTCTTTCGCTAACTCCGGATGGAATGCCGATTCTTGGTGAGACTCCAGAAGTAAAAGGACTATGGTCTGTCGCCGCTGTATGGGTTAAAGAAGGCCCTGGCACAGGAAAAAGTGTTGCTGAGTGGATGGTTCTTGGGGAATCCGAGATTGATCTGCATTCATCAGATATCGCTCGCTTTCATGAACATCAAAAAGCTACCTTCCATATCAAGGCGCGCACCCATGAAGGATTCAACAAGACGTATGGAATCGTTCACCCTAACGAACAATGGTCAAGCAATCGTAATGTTCGCCTTTCTCCTTTTTATGATCGCGAGAAGGCACTGGGTGCGCAGTTTTATGAGACCGCAGGATGGGAACGACCATTCTGGTACTCATGCAATGAGCATCTCCTAGCTAAATTTGGCGAGAAAGTTATGCCACGTACTTCTGAATGGGAAGCGCGCTGGTGGTCACCGATCATCAACGCTGAGCACCTTCAGATGCGCGAAAGCGCGGGAATTGTTGATTTGAGTGCATTTGCGATTTTCGATGTGACTGGACCGTCAGCACTTGCAGTTGTTCAAAAACTTGCAGTGCGTCAAATGGATGTTGCAGTAGGTCGAGTTGTCTATACGCCAATTCTAGGAATCAATGGCGGATTTAAGTCTGACCTTACGATTATGCGACTTGCGCAGAACCATTTCCGTGTAGTCACTGGTGGCGCTCACGGTATGGCGGATAAGAAATGGTTCTCTGACCAACTTCCTGCTGACGGGTCAGCGCACATTGTTGATCTCACTTCTGCCTACACAACAATCGGCGTGTGGGGACCTCGGGCTCGAGACATTCTGGCTTCAATAACTAAAGATGACCTGTCCGCAGAAGGCTTTACATTCAGTACGTGCAAGATGATTGAGTGCGGTCCTTTGCGTGTGCTTGCATCGCGAATTTCATATGTTGGCGAACTCGGCTGCGAGCTTTACATTCCAATTGAACAAGGCGCCAAGTTATGGGATCTCATTTGGGAGGCGGGCAAGAAGCACGAAATGATTCCGGTAGGTATTGGTGTCTACGGAACAACTGGCCGACTAGAAAAGTCATATCGCGCATACGGCAACGAATTAGAAACTGAATACAACGTTGTTGAAGCTGGCATGCAAACTGCCAAGATTAAAGATCAAGAGTTCATTGGTAAGGAAGCCCACCTGCGCCACCGCGCAGAGAAGCCCGTAACTACCCTCTGTTCGCTGACTGTTGATGATCACACATCATCTACAGGGGAGAAGCGCTACATGTTGGGCAAGGAGCCAATCCTGACTTTGGATGGTGGTCCTATTGTGGATTCACATGGTCGCCGTTCGTATGTCACTAGTGCAGGGTCAGCCCCGTCACTTGGAAAACATGTGCTGATGACGTACTTGCCAACTGATCTCGCAGTGATGGGTGCAAAATTCCTAGTGGAATATCTTGGAGAGAAATATCCAGTCACAGTTGCTGGTGTCGGATCCGCACCATTATTTGACCCTACGAACGAGCGGATTCTTTCGTAATGGATATCCTCGTTTGTTTAAAGAGAGTTCCATTAGCAGGAAGCACCTTCTTGCTCACTCCGGATTCCCGAGATATTAATACTGATTTTCTTGGATTTGGAATAAGCCCTCATGAAGAAAATGCTGTTGAAGCCGGTGTTCAACTTGTAGAACAGTTGGGTGGCACTTTAACGTTGCTCACTTTGGGTCCAACCGATGCCGAAGAGCAATTGCGTACCCAGTTGGCTATCGGAGCAACACGAGGAATTTTGCTCGAAACCGAAGGCGAAGATTGGGACCCTCAGGCAACCGCCGCGGCGTTGGTAGAAGCGATAAATGCAGAAGAAACGAAATTTGATTTGATTCTATTTGGTGCCGAATCTGCCGATAGCGCTGGATATCAAATTCACATTCGCGTTGCGCATGCACTCTCGCGTCCTATTGTTACAAATGTTAAGACTATGAAGATTGAGAATGGGGTCGCTCAATGCGAACGTGCCGTAGGAAGTGTGCGCGAACTCTATGAAACAACATTACCCGCAGTCATAACCGTGAGAGATGGTTTAAATATTCCACGTTATCCATCGGTTCCTGGTCGTATCCAAGCTCGTAAAAAGCCAATTGAGCATAAGAAGCCAGAGCCACGCGTACCGAAATTAGAGAAAGTTTCGTTAAGCGTTGCTCCATCAAACTCTGCTGGTGCTCAAATTTTGGGTACTGGGGTAGAAGCAGTACCGGCTTTGGTGGATGTACTTCGCACGATTGGAGTTCTCGCATGATTCTAGTTTTAGTGGATCATGATCGTGGTGAGTTAGATCCGCTCTCACTTCGCGCACTCACTGCGGCTCGCAAGATTTCCACCGATGTTCATGCGGTTGTAATCGGTAACGATGGCGCTGCGCTTTCAGACATCTGCGGAGAATATGGGGCGACCAAACTTCATGTTGCGCAACACCCAGAGATTACGGATTACACGCCCGCAGCGAGCGGAAGAGCGCTGGCGCAACTTGTTAATTCGCTAAAACCAGAAGCAGTCCTTGCTGCTGGAAGCCCGCGCGGTAACGAACAATTAGCGCACCTTGCAACAATCTTAGATTTGCCAATGGCTGCCGAGTGCAGCGAAATTACACTAGGAAATCCTCATTCCGTTGTGCGTGCTCGATGGGCTGCCAATCTCATGGAGCAAGCCTTAGTTCATTCAGAGCTTCTCATCGCAACAGTTCTTGCATTTGCCGTAGAGGCAGAAGCATCTCCCGCTGCAATCGCCATATCGAATTTTGATGTAGTTCTGGAGCCAATTGACCTTCAAGTTCGAATCCTTGGCCGCGGAGGAGAAGCAGAGCGGTCAGGTGCCTCACTCACAGATGCAAAGGTTATTGTTTCTGGCGGACGTGGCGTTGGCGGACCGGAAGCATTTTCCTTACTTGAGGAATTAGCAGCACTATTAGATGGCGCAGTTGGTTGCTCGAGAGTTGTGACAAGTTCAGGGTGGCGCCCACATGCCGAGCAGGTTGGCCAAACAGGAACAAAAGTTGCACCAGATCTATACATTGCGGCCGGAATCAGCGGAGCTATGCAACACATCGCTGGATGTAAGAATTCAAAAACGATAGTCGTTATTAACACGGATCCAGAAGCACCAATCCTCGCGTATGCAGATTACGCAATCATCGGCGATCTTCACAAAGTTCTACCAGCACTCACGCAGGCAATCAAAGCAACGAAAGGTTAAACAAGTGTCCGATATAGAAATTGCTCAAGCCACAACGATGAAACCAATTGGTGAAATTAGCGCCATGCTTGGAATAGATTCAGCAAACCTTGAGCCCTATGGTCACTACAAGGCGAAAGTTTCTCTTAAGTATTTGGATTCGCTTCCCATGCGTCCCAATAGCAAGCTCATTCTGGTCACGGCAATTAGTCCAACACCAGCAGGTGAAGGTAAAACCACGACCACTGTTGGCCTTGGAGATGCCCTGCGTCATATAGGCAAGAACGCAATGATTGCGCTTCGTGAACCCTCCTTAGGGCCAGTTTTTGGAATGAAAGGCGGCGCAGCAGGTGGTGGATATGCGCAAGTTGTTCCCATGGAAGATATCAATCTTCATTTCACGGGAGATTTCAACGCCATCGCACTAGCAAATAATCTGCTTGCTGCTGTTCTCGATAACCATATTCATCACGGCAACGCACTCAACATCGATGTACGCCGTATTGCATGGAAGCGCGTTGTAGATATGAATGATCGCGCACTTCGTGACATTGTTGTTTCACTCGGTGGTCCAGGAAACGGATTTCCGCGTCAGGATGGTTTTGATATTGTCGTTGCTTCCGAAATCATGGCCATCTTTTGTTTAGCAACTTCTATTGAAGATCTCAAGTCACGTATCGGTAAAATTGTCGTTGCTTACGATCGTGACAAGAAACCCGTTTTGGCAAGCGACCTCAATGCACAAGGTGCGATGACGGTCATACTAAAAGATGCTTTCCAACCAAACTTGGTACAGACCCTAGAGCACACTCCTGCATTTATTCATGGTGGACCTTTTGCCAATATTGCTCATGGTTGCAATTCTGTGGTTGCAACAACTTCAGCGATGAAACTTGCAGATTATGTTGTCACCGAGGCAGGCTTCGGTGCCGATTTAGGAGCTGAGAAATTTATCGATATCAAGTGCCGCAAGTCTGGGCTTCGTCCATCTGCTTGCGTTTTAGTTGCAACAATCCGCGCTTTGAAGTTCCACGGCGGTGCTGACCTGAAAACAATTACTGAAGAGAATCTCGGCGCCCTCGAAGCAGGAATGGCAAATCTTGAGAAGCACCTTTCAAATATTCGAGATGTTTACGGCATTCCTGTCGTTGTATCTATCAATCACTTCACAACTGATACAGATGCTGAAGTCGCACTCCTACGTAAAAAAGTTGAAGCAGTGGGTGGTCGAGTTGTATTGGCAACACATTGGGCCGATGGCGGGGCAGGCGCCGTAGATCTTGCTCATGCTGTTGTAGAGATGTGTGAGCAACCTAGCGAAGTTACTTTTGTTTACCCCGACGAAGCCACTCTCTGGGAAAAAGTCGAACTATTGGCGACCAAGGTCTATGGAGCAAGTGAAGTTACGGCAGATGCCAAAGTCAGAGGGAGGATTAAGGAGTTACAAGATGCCGGGTATGGACATTTCCCAATCTGCGTAGCAAAGACTCAGTATTCCTTCTCTACTGATCCTTCACTTAAAGGGGCTCCAACGGGCCATGCACTAAATATTCGCGAAGTCCGTCTTTCGGCAGGCGCAGAATTTATTGTGATGGTTTGTGGTGAAATCATGACTATGCCTGGACTTCCTCGCGTACCATCAAGTGAACGAATTGATTACGTTGATGGGAAAGTGGTGGGTCTGTTCTAATGCAATTTCCTGCGTGGTCGGAGAGCCAAGCGCTAGAAGTTATCTCGCGCACCTGCGATGAACCAGGTCCAGTTCTGGTGACATTGCAGGCAGTACAGACGTATTTTGGTTATGTCCCCGATGCCGCAGTGGCTTTGATAGCAAACGCTTGCAATGTATCTCGCGCGGATGTTCATGGTGTGCTGACTTTTTACCACGACCTTCGTACTGAACTTCCACCAGAGGTTTCGATTCATTTGTGCGTGGCCGAAGCCTGTCAATCCATGGGTTCGCGCCAAGTAATGGAAGATTCCAGAAAAGCTTTTGTAACTAATTCCAGTGTTGAGATTAGAGATGCCTATTGCTTGGGCAACTGCGCTCTAGCCCCAGCAGCAAGTGTGAACGGAAACCTTCGTGGGCGAGTCAGCGCCCAGTCATTAGTGGCGGAAGTTGCCAAGCTATGACGATTGTTTATGTACCAGGAGATTCGGCAGCCAGATCTGTAGGCAGCGACGAAGTAGCAGATGCCATTGCAGTAGAGGCGCTCGCACGTGGTTTGGATGTTCAGATAATCCGCAATGGATCTCGCGGTGCGATGTGGCTGGAAACTCTTGTTGAAGTCTTAACAGATTCTGGACGCGTCGCTTACGGACCGGTGAGCTCAAGTGATGTTACATCCCTTTTTGATGCAAACTTTTTGAATGCTGGGGCACACACGCTTTCCCAGGGCGTAACTGACGAGATTGATTGGTTGGCAAAGCAAGACCGTGTAACTTTCAAAAGAATTGGAATCATCGATCCTTTATCAATTCCGGATTATGAAGCTCATGGTGGGCTCGTAGGACTGCGTGCTGCAATTGCAATGACGGCCGATGCAGTTG
>WLMD01000098.1 GCA_009700405.1 Actinomycetota bacterium
ATGCAAGCTGGAATGACCTCTGGAAAATATCGCATCACCAATAATGTGAGTGATGTTGCAGAAGCATCCATCGTTGTTATCTGTGTGCCGACGCCGCTTGATGATCAACGCGGACCAGATCTTGCAATCTTGGAATCCGCAGTCAAGGGAATTGCACCACATTTATTGAGTGGGACATTAGTTATCAGTGAATCAACTTCATATCCCGGGACAGTGCGTGATGTCGTTGCTCCATTGATTGAGCAACTTAAATCATCAGCTGATGTACACGTGGATGTTGCAGTTGCCCCAGAGAGAGTAAATCCAGGTGATGCCAAGTATCACCAGAAGAACACACCTCGTTTAGTTGGTGGCCTTGATGCTGTATCAACTCGCAGGGCAGTGGATTTCTATAACACCATTTGCGATGAGGTCGTGGAGGTTTCACAACCTGAAGTGGCAGAGACTGCCAAGTTGTTAGAGAACACTTTTAGATTAGTAAACATTGCATTGGTGAATCAGTTAGCGCAATTGTGCGCGGATGAAAATATCAATGTGCATGAAGTTATTGATGCGGCCAATACCAAGCCATATGGGTATATGAAATTCACTCCAAGTGTTGGTGTGGGCGGACATTGCATCCCTGTTGATCCAATGTATTTGTCGTGGTGGGCCGAGAAAAATGGTTCTAAAGCGTCGATTATTGATGTTTCTGATGAAATCAACTTGGGTATGCCGATTTATGTTTCCAAGCGCGTGCGTGAATTGATTCCTGCTGTCGCAAAAACAAAACGTGTATTAATCATGGGTGTTGCTTATAAGCCAGGTGTATCTGATGTACGAGAAACACCTGCCACTGCATTGCGTGATGATTTGATTGCACAAGGGTGCGAAGTGGGCTGGCTAGACCCACTAGTTGAAAAGTGGGATGGACTGACTCCCGTAAGTGCTGATTGGGAATGCGATGCAGCAGTTGTTGCTACCGCCCAGCCAGGGATGCCTGTTGCAGCTATTGCTGGACGTGGAGTACCAATCTTGGATTGCACGGGATCATTTGCTCACCTAGCGAATGTGACTCGCCTCTAGTTCTTAGGGCTTGCTCTCTATCTTTAAGCGCTCTTACTTCTTTAAGTACTCCACTAAATCTTTGATGATTGTTTCAAGATTGCGTGTGGGTGCCCATCCAGTGAGTGCCTTGATGCGAGTGATGTTGGGGACGCGACGTTCCATATCTTCAAAACCTGGCGCGTAAGCCTCTTCATAACTCATGTGGACAATCTTGCTCTGAGATCCAGTAATCTCAACAACTTTCTTTGCTAAATCATTAATGGAAATCTCACCGCTATTCCCTATGTTGACGACAGTCCCAATGGTTTTGGTTGAAGCGGTTACTTGAATGAGTGCTTCGATAACGTCATAGACGTGACCAAAGCAGCGAGTCTGTGTGCCGGCTCCATAAATTGTGATGTCGTCATTAGCAAGGGCTGATGCAACAAATCGTGGAACAACCATTCCGTATGCGCCAAGTTGGCGTGGTCCGACCGTGTTAAAGAATCTGACGATACGTACTTGCAAATTCTTTTCTTGGAAATATGCGTAGGCTAACGATTCATCAATTGCCTTTGCTTGGGAGTAGGACCAACGCAACGTCAATGGAGACCCCATGTAACGATCATCATCTTCGCTCAGTGAGTCGGCAACATTCTTTCCGTAGACTTCAGAACTACTTGCAATGAGTACGGGGCGAGAATGTTTATCAGCAGCTTCCAAAACATTTTCAGTACCGCGGATGTTAGTCATCAAAGAATCAAGTGGATGTTCCAAAATATTAAATACGCCAACTGCTGCAGCAAGGTGGTATGTGTAATCTGCTTCGCGGACTAACTTGTCCACGATGGCGGCATCAAGGACTGAGCCTTCGATGAAGGTGAGTTTTCCTGTGGCCATCGCAGCATCGAGATTGGCCATACGGCCAGTGGCGAGGTTGTCTAAGACCGTGACGCTCTGGCCATCGGCAATCAGGCGGTCAGCCAGGTGAGAGCCAATAAAACCCGCTCCGCCAGTGATTAATACGCTCATGAGGCCAGCATATTGCCTCTAGGGAGGGGATTCGGGATGCTCGGAGCGGGAACAGAGGGTTCACACATATAACTCTCAGGAAGATGGGGTTATCTACAGCCATGTCACAGCACACACAGACCAGCCATACAGCAGGAGTTGATTGGGCTGCGCTGCTAGCGGGCCTTGGCCTGGGAGTGACGATTGCAATGCAGGTAACAACGCTAACTCGCACAGATATCTCCACTGTCTACGCGAGTATCAATTCTTTTTCGCGATTGTGCGCACTTGTCGGAACGTATTTTGCACTCCTTGGCATTTTATTAGTGGCTCGCATTCCGTGGGTAGAGCGCGGCGTTGGTCATGATCGATTAATTACTTGGCATCGCAAGTTGGGACCGTACTCACTTTTTCTCATTGGCTTTCATGTTCTTTTTGTAACGCTGGGGTATGCAGGGCAAGATCACATTCGCCTCTACGTTGAATTTTGGCGAATACTGACTCAATACATGTGGATGTGGGCTGCGTTGGCAGGTTTTCTTTTCATGATGATGGCGGGAATTAGCTCATACAAGAAAGCCCGTGCAAAGATGAGTTATGAAACTTGGTGGTTGATCCACATCTATTTCTACGCGGCAATGGCGCTCTCGTTTATGCACCAAGTCCTAAACGGCCCAATGTTTATCGGGCACCCGCTTAATCGTGCGTATTGGATATTCCTATACGCAGCTATGACATTTAGCATCGTTGTCTGGAGAATCGGTATTCCACTTGGCCGCTCTATGCGACATAACCTTAAAGTTGATCGCGTTGTTGTAGAAGGACCTGGTGTCATTTCAGTCATCATGCGTGGGCGCAAACTTCGCACAATGGCAGCAGAGGGTGGACAGTTCTTTGGATGGCGCTTCTTTGCTCGCAACCATTTATTAATGTCGCATCCTTACTCACTTTCTGCCGCACCAACCGAACACTTACTGCGCATCACTGTAAAAGACTTAGGTGATCATTCGCGCTCGCTTGCATTCTTGAAGCCAGGAACTCGTGTCTTTGTTGAGGGCCCATACGGTGCATTTACTGCTGGGCGTGCATCACGTCCGCACGTTGTCCTTGTTGGCGGAGGAGTAGGCATAACGCCAATTCGCGCCATCATGGAGGAATTCGGCGACGGAGTGCAGATGGATGTTATTTATCGGGCCTCGCGTGAGGAAGACCTAGTCTTGCGCCAAGAACTCGACTATTTAGCGGCACAATCAAATGGCTCAACGCGAGTCCATTACTTGATTGGCTCACGTAAAGAACATCCCATGGATGCGCGAACGTTAACAAACTTGGTGCCACGTTTCGCCGATTCAGATATTTATATCTGCGGTCCCGGCCCCTTGGTTGAGGCTGTACGTAACGCTGCTCGTGATTGCGGTGTTCCTAAGAACCGCTTCCACGATGAAGCCTTCGCTTTCCACTCGGATTGAGGCCTCGTATATGAGAGTAGATAGCGAAAGTCGCACCAATAGCACTGAACGATTTCAGGTCGCTCACAGGTTTGTAAGCAAGAGTAGATGCGTTGATGCGAGTCAACGTCTTAACAGGAGGTCGGAATGAAACGGGCGCTGCTTATAGCGGGAGGCACCATTGGTGGCCTCGGCGCAGTTTTGTCGATCACACCACCACAACTAGGTTCACCGGTTTCATCGAACCTCAGTGGTATTGGTGCAGGTACGACTAATGCGGGGACTGTCGCTAACGCCAGCGGACAAACTCCTGCTGCAGGTCCTCAAGCTGCAACACCAGTAGCAACGCCTGTTTCATCGCCTTCATCTACACAACCATCTACACAACAATCTTCACAACCATCAGCAAAACCTTCAAAAACGAAGAAGAGCACAAACGTCGGAGCAACCAAGCAACCCGCTCCTGCTCCAACAAAGACACATGCTGTTACGGGAAACTCTGCATCACCAACACCGACTCAAACACAACCGCAATCTGCTGCTCCAACACCAACTCCTACGAAAACACAAACTCCGACGCCTACTCCGACTCCAACTCCGACTCCAACAAAGACGCAGGCCCCTGCAGCTAAAGGTGTTTCTGGAACTTTCACAGGTGCAACTTTTCAAGCTAATCAGCAAGGTCGCGTCTGGGGCAATGTTCAAGTAACTGTGACATTGGTAGATGGTGCAATTTCGAATATTCAAGCATCACAAAATCCACAGAGCCGCGGTATCTATGCCTTTAATTGGTTGACCCCTGCGATCAAAAATCAGAACCTTACAGTCAAAGATGTCATGGGTATCAAGCCATCATCGCTTTTGGGGTCAAACTCGGGAGCTTCGTATTCAGCGGTGGCATACATGCAGTCCCTTCAATCGGCACTCACTAAGTCTGGAGCATAAATAATCATGAAGAAGGGTCTTCTTATTTCCGCCGGAACAATCGGTGGTTTGGGTAGTGCCTTGTTCATAAATAATCCAAGTTTCGCTGATTCATCTACACCTTCTCCCACGAAGAGTCCTTCCGCTAGCACTTCAAGAACTTTTGAAACTACTGTTAAAGCTCGAGTAAAAAGCAAGGTTCGGGCCAATGCCAAAGCTCCAATGTCTTCTGCGCAGAAAAATATCAATGGAAAATTTGCCGGCAACGTTGTAGATGTCGGATACGGAAATGTTCAAGTGATGATTGTTGTTACCAGTGGAGTAATTACCGAAGTAAAGGCGCTACAGGCGCCCGGGGGTAAACGCAGTAGGCCATATAGCGAGTACGCGCTCCCGATTTTGGTTCAAGAAACGCTGCAAGCCCAATCGGCCAAAATCGACGGTGTATCTGGCGCCTCATATACATCCTGGGGCTGGACTACATCCTTGCAAGCAGCGCTAACCAAAGCCGGTTTGTGACAGTATCAGGGACGTGGCGCGCTTAACTCGTGAAATAGAAGTGTGGGGCACAGTCCTCTATGTCGACGTTGCTTCTCCTGATGTTGATGAAAGTGCGCTAAAGACTGGGCTAGATAGAGTGCGTGATTTCTCTCTGCATGTAGATGAAGTTTTCTCAACGTACAAATCAGAATCCGTCGTTTCCAAATTACGACGAGAAGAGATATCGATTGAATCCACAAGTGATGAAGTTAAAGAGGTTTGGAATCTCTGCATCGCCGCGCGAGATATGTCAGGCGGGGCGTTTAACCCATGGGCTGTCGCGGGTGGTTTTGATCCTTCAGGATTAGTAAAAGGTTGGGCAGCAGACAAATGCGCCGAGATCTTGCAAGCCCATGGAGGTCGCCATATTTTGGTAAACGCTGCGGGAGATCTGGCACTTCGTGGCGGAACCTTTGTTGATGGGGTTGTACAGCCTTGGTCCATTGGAATTGTTAATCCCGATAACCGCCAAGAAACAGTGCGACATTTTCAGATTAGCGATGGAGCGATTGCTACTAGTGGCACATATGAAAAAGGCGCACATATTTTGGACCCACATTCGGGGATGATTGCTATTGGTGCCAAATCAGCAACAGTTATTGGCCCCAATGGTGCACTTACTGACGCTCTGGCAACAGCGCTGATGGTTGAGGGACGTGATGGCGCAGCAATCTTCGGAAATCCTGAATTATCCGAATATTCAGTCTGGGTAATTGACCGCTACGGCGATGTGGCTTGGAGTCTTGGCCCACTTTCTTAGGGCAAGATTGCACCATGACCGAAACAACAGGTGGCTTCACATCTGCAGGCTTAGAGCTAGAAGCTCAGACGTTAACTCTCCCCTCTCTTTCTATATCTGAAGCTGTCGAACTCGGCGAGATTGCTGCCCAGTTAGGTCGCGACCGCGCACTTCCAATTGCTATAGAAGTGCGTTTGCATGATTGGACAGTTTTTCATCTCTCGCTACCTGGGTCATCTCCGGATAATGATGCGTGGATGAATCGCAAGGCGCGTGTTGTCTTGGCGACAGGTCACTCCACTATGTACGAACGAGTATTAGCTGAAGAACAAGGGATTAATTGGTATGAAGTAAAAGGCTTGCCCGAGGAGACACATGCAATCCACGGTGGTGGGTTAGCGCTAAATGTTAAGGGCCTTGGATTTGCTGGGATTTTGTTAGTGAGCGGCTTGCCTCAA
>WLMD01000099.1 GCA_009700405.1 Actinomycetota bacterium
CCTCCGGAGCGAGCGAGATGATCTTCATGAAGCGCTTGTCGCGAAGTTCGCGAGCAACCGGTCCGAAGATACGAGTGCCGCGTGGTTCGCCATCCGCTTTCAAGATGACTGCTGCATTCTCATCAAATTTAATATAGGAACCGTCTGGACGACGACGTTCCTTAACTGTACGAACGATGACAGCCTTGACGACTTCACCTTTCTTAACTTGTCCGCCAGGAATTGCATCCTTAACAGAACAAACAATGATGTCTCCGATGCCGGCATAACGACGCTTGGAACCACCGAGAACGCGAATACACAAAAGCTCTTTGGCTCCAGTGTTATCAGCAACGCGCAGGCGCGACTCTTGTTGAATCATTTGTTATCCACCTGCCCCTCTACTTGGCCTTCTCGAGGATCTCAACTACACGCCAACGCTTGGTTGCCGAGATAGGTCGAGTTTCCATGATCATTACACGATCGCCTAGACCAGCTGCATTGAGCTCGTCGTGGGCTTTAAGTTTGCGTGAGCGAGAGAGAACCTTGCTGTACATGCCGTGCTTAACACGGTCCATGACCTCAACGGTTACTGTCTTATCCATCTTGTCACTGACAACGATGCCTTCACGAGTTTTGCGGAAACCGCGTTCTTCGTTTACTGGAGTGGTCGGAGTCATGCAGCACCTCCGATTCCTAGTTCACGTTCACGAATAACGGTATAAATACGAGCGATCTCTTTGCGAACTGCTCCGAGACGACCATGGCTTTCGAGTTGACCAGTTGCAGCTTGGAATCGAAGGTTGAAAAGTTCTTCCTTTGATTCGCGCAACTTTGCGGTGATCTCTTCGGCTGATAGTGCGCGAAGCTCCTCATTAGTTGTAGTAGCCATTACGCCTCCTCACGTTTCACAACACGGCACTTCATCGGCAACTTGTGAATTGCCAGACGCATTGCTTCATTAGCAATTGCTTCGGTAACGCCTGAAATCTCAAACATCACACGGCCTGGCTTCACGTTGGCGATCCACCACTCAGGTGAACCTTTACCGGAACCCATGCGAGTTTCGGCAGGTTTTTTGGTGAGTGGACGGTCTGGATAAATATTGATCCATACCTTTCCACCACGCTTGATGTAACGCGTCATTGCAATACGCGCTGCTTCAATTTGACGGTTAGTTACGTATGCAGGCTCGAGAGCTTGGATACCAAAGTCACCGAAGGAAACTGCGGTTCCACCCTTTGAAGCACCACTACGAGATGGGTGGTGCTGCTTACGGTGCTTAACGCGACGAGGAATTAACATTTACGCCTCGCCTCCTTCTGTAGCTACATCAGAAACAACAACCGGTGCATCAACAACTGCTGTTGCAACTGGTGATTGCAAAGGTGCTCCACCGTTAACCGTTGGGCTCACATTTGATGTTGTAACTTCTGCACGTGGTGGGCGTGGTGCGCGACGTGGGCGATCATTCTTTGGTGCGCGTGCTGCTGCAAGTGCTGCTGCTTCACGCTCTGCACGGGAATGAATAACTTCACCCTTGTAGATCCATACCTTTACACCAAGACGACCAAATGTTGTGTGGGCTTCATAGAAACCGTAATCAATATCTGCACGCAATGTGTGAAGTGGAACGCGACCTTCGCGATAGAACTCAGAACGTGACATTTCAGCTCCACCAAGACGTCCACCGCACTGAACACGAATGCCCTTTGCGCCTGACTTCAAAGCGGTCTGCATTGCTTTACGCATTGCGCGACGGAATGAAACACGTGCAGCAAGCTGCTCGGCAATTCCTTGTGCAACGAGTTGAGCATCAATTTCTGGATTCTTAACCTCAAGAATATTTAGTTGAACCTGCTTGCCCGTGAGCTTTTCAAGTTCGATACGAAGCTTGTCTGCTTCCATTCCACGGCGACCAATTACGATGCCGGGACGTGCAGTGTGTAGGTCGATGCGAACACGATCGCGTGTGCGTTCGATTTCGATCTTCGAAACACCAGCGCGCTCCATGCCCTTCTCCATCATGCGACGGATTAGAACATCTTCCTTTACATAATCCTTGTACAACTTGTCTGCATACCAACGAGACTTAAACTCCGTTGTGATGCCAAGACGGAAGCCGTAGGGGTTTACTTTTTGACCCATTACTTGGTCGCTCCCTTCTTGACGTCTGAGACTGTGACAGTGATGTGACTGCTGCGCTTAAGAATGCGGAATCCGCGTCCTTGAGCACGTGGGCGAAAACGCTTCATCGTTGTGCCTTCATCAACAAGGGCTTCAATAACCCAAAGTTCAGAGGCATCACGAATTGCAGGATTCTTCTGCTTTGCATTTGCAACAGCAGATGCCAACAAGTTGTAGACATCGTGGCCAGCAGCTTGTGGTGCAAACTTCAAGACTGCAAGTGCTTGGTCTGCGCGAGATCCGCGAATCAGATCAACAACACGACGAGCCTTTTGTGGTGTGTGGCGAATGTCGCGCAAGATTGCGCGAGCGACCACTGCTTGTGAATCCGGTGTATTAGCCACGTGAGGCTCTCCGATCATCCTTGACGTGTCCTCGGAAGGTACGCGTTGGTGAAAATTCGCCGAGCTTGTGACCGATCATCGCATCAGTAATGAAAACGGGAATGTGCTTGCGTCCATCATGGACAGCAATGGTGTGACCGATCATCGAAGGAGTAATCATCGATCGACGCGACCAGGTCTTGATCACATTCTTGGTGTTATTTGCGTTCTGCGCATCTACCTTTTTGGTGAGATGGCCGTCCACAAATGGACCCTTCTTTAAACTACGTGGCATGAGGGCTCCTACCGCTTCTTATTCGATTTACGACGACGGACAATCATGGAATCGCTGGCCTTCTTCTTGCGAGTACGGCCTTCTGGCTTACCCCACGGTGTTACTGGGTGACGTCCACCGGAAGTCTTACCTTCTCCACCACCGTGTGGGTGATCGACAGGGTTCATAACAACTCCGCGAACAGATGGGCGAACACCCAACCAACGCATACGTCCAGCTTTACCGTAGTTAATGTTGGATTGCTCGGCGTTGCCGACTTCACCAACAGTTGCACGGCAACGAACATCTACGTTGCGAATTTCACCTGAAGGCATACGAAGCTGCGCATAGGCACCTTCTTTAGCTACAAGCTGAACACTTGCGCCAGCTGAACGAGCAATCTTTGCTCCTCCGCCTGGACGAAGTTCGATAGCGTGAACAACGGTACCTACTGGAATGTTACGAAGTGGCAAGTTATTGCCTGGCTTGATATCAGCCTTTGGACCATTCTCAACAGTGTCGCCTTGTTCCAATTTTGCTGGTGCAATGATGTAACGCTTTTCGCCATCTGCGTAATGCAAAAGTGCGATACGTGCGGTGCGGTTTGGGTCGTACTCAATGTGAGCGACCTTCGCTGGAACACCATCTTTATCGTTACGTGTGAAATCGATAAGGCGATAGGCGCGCTTGTGTCCGCCGCCTTGGTGGCGAACAGTGATGCGACCTGATGCGTTACGTCCACCCTTTGAGTGGATTGGACGTACAAGTGACTTCTCGGGAGTTGTGCGTGTGAGTTCCGCGAAATCTGGAACGCTTGCGCCGCGCTGACCGGGGGTCGTTGGCTTTAATTTACGAAGTGCCATGGTTTCCTCTTCCTGTAGTCCCGGTCTCCGTTAGGAAACTGGGCCTCCAAAGATGTCGATACGGTCGCCGGCTGCTACTTGCACGATTGCACGCTTGGTGTCCTTGCGCTTTCCATCACCAAAACGAGTGCGCTTATTCTTTCCCTGACGGTTCATGGTGTTGACGCTAACAACCTTGACTCCGAATACCTTTTCAACGGCAATCTTGATCTGGGTCTTATTAGCATCAGGTGCTACCAAGAATGTGTATTTGTTTTCATCGAGCAACGAGTAGGACTTTTCAGACACTACTGGTGCCAACAAAATATCGCGGTGGGTCATGCTGATACCTCTACTTCTTCTACTTCACTCTCACGAGCAACGACAGTGACGCCTTTGCCCTTTGAAGGACCAGCTAGGAAATCCTTGATTGCAGACTCAGAGAAAACCATGTCATCACTCTTGAGGATGTCATAGGCATTGAGCTGATCTGGAACAAGAAGATGTAGATCATCAGCGTTACGCAATGAACGCCATGCTGCATCTTCTGTGCGTGATACGACAACAAGTAAGTTCTTGCGATCACTGAATTGGCGAACTGCCGCTAGCGCTGCCTTGGTTGAAGGAGCCGTTGTGACTGAATCCAAAACGTGAATGCGATCGTTACGTTGACGATCAGAAAGTACTCCACGAAGTGCAGCAGCAATCATTTTCTTAGGAGTGCGCTGTTCGTAGTTACGTGGACGAACTGCGTGAGCAGTACCTCCACCTTTCTGGTTAGGTGAACGGCTTGAACCCTGACGGGCGCGACCTGTTCCCTTTTGCTTGAAAGGCTTCTTTCCTCCACCGCTTACTTCTCCGCGGTTCTTGGACTTTTGTGTTCCCTGACGAGCCGCAGCAAGTTGTGCAGTGACAACTTGGTGGATCAAAGGAATGTTGGTTTGAGCGTCGAAGATTTCAGTTGGCAAATCAACGCTGCCAACTTTCTTTCCTTCGGCGTTCTTAATATCAACAGTAAGCGCCATGGTTATGCACCAACCTTTACAGTGTCAGAGATAACTTCAAAGATTGCTTTCTTTGCAGCTGAACGAATGAAAACTAACTGACCATCTGGACCAGGAATTGAACCCTTGATAAGCAACAAGCCCTTTTCCATGTCAACAGAGTGAACCAATAGGTTCTGTGTTGTCACGCGCTCGTTACCCATACGACCAGCCATGCGCATTCCGCTGAATACGCGACCAGGTGTAGAACATGCACCGATAGAACCAGGCATACGGTGCTTACGATCCACACCGTGTGAAGAGCTAAGTCCGCCGAAACCGTGGCGCTTCATAACACCAGCAGTTCCTTTACCTGTGCTTGTTCCTGTTGCATCAACGATTTCGCCTGCTTCAAAAACATCTGCATTGATCTCTTGGCCGACTGTGTATGAGCCAGCGTTAGATGTACGAAGTTCAACAACGCTACGACGTGGTGTAACACCAGCTTTTGCGTAGTGACCAGTAAGTGGCTTTGAAATCTTCTTTGGGTCGATTGCACCGAATGCAATTTGGACCGCTGAGTAGCCATCAACTTCAGGGGTACGAACCTGCGTTACAACGCAAGGACCCGCTTCTACGACAGTTACTGGAACCATCTTGTTGTTGGCATCAAATACCTGTGTCATACCAAGCTTCTTGCCCAAGATTCCCTTGATGGCAGAGCCCTGCGATTGAGTGGTTACTGAACCGGGATTTGTCATTGTCTCTCTCCGATCCCTTAGAGCTTAATTTCAATGTCGACGCCGGCTGGGAGATCCAGACGCATCAAAGAATCAACTGTCTTAGGAGTTGGGTCGATGATGTCGATGAGGCGCTTATGTGTGCGCATCTCGAAGTGTTCACGGCTGTCCTTATATTTGTGAGGAGAGCGGATCACGCAGTACGTGTTCTTCTCAGTAGGTAGCGGCACTGGGCCAGCGACAGTTGCACCAGTGCGCTCAACAGTCTCTACGATTTTCTTCGCAGAACTATCAATCACCTCATGGTCGTATGCCTTGAGCCGAATGCGGATCTTCTGTCCCGCCATTGTGATCTCCTCTTCCTTATTACAACTTATTTAACTTATTACAACTTATTACAACTTATTTAAATTTTTGATTAAACCCGGTGGTTTTTATGCCACCGGGTTCAACCCGTGCAATTTCCTACTATTTACTTCTTGATCTTTACAACACGACCAGCACCAACGGTGCGGCCACCTTCGCGGATAGCAAAGCGCAGTCCGTCTTCCATAGCGATTGGTTGAATAAGCGCTACGGCTAATTCAATGTTGTCGCCAGGCATGACCATTTCAGTTCCTTCTGGAAGCGTTACGACGCCTGTGACGTCAGTAGTGCGGAAGTAGAACTGTGGACGGTAGTTGTTAAAGAATGGAGTGTGACGTCCGCCTTCATCCTTTGAAAGGATGTAAACAGAAGCATCGAACTCTGTGTGAGGTGTAATGGAGCCTGGCTTGCAGACAACCTGTCCACGCTCTACATCTTCACGCTTTAGTCC